>JBKJLX010000405.1:0-8404 GCA_046596645.1 Polyangiaceae bacterium | reverse complement strand
CTCGGTCGCGCAGGAGGCACCCGAGGGCCGCCCCATGCTCGGCATCACCGCCTTCTCGACCATCGTCTACGCGGAGCCTCGCGACACCGCGAAGCGCCTCGGCTACCTGCGCGTCGGGGCCAAGGTCCCGCGGTCGGAGGAGCCGGTCTCCACCAAGGGCTGCCCGGTGGGCCAGAGCGGCGGCGGCTGGTACGAGATCTTCCCGCGAGGCTTCGTCTGCGCCGGCGCCGAGGCGACGACCGACATGGAGTCGCCGATCCTTGCGGCCTCCTCGCGTCGTCCCGATCTCGCCGCGGCGCTGCCCTATCGCTACGGCTTCGTGCGCGCGGTGCTGCCGCTCTACCTCAAGGTCCCCACCAAGGACGAGCAGCTGAAGAGCGAGTTCAAGCTCGAGGAGCACCTCGCCTGGTACGAGCAGAACAAGGCCGACGTCGATCGCGTCAAGCTGGGCGCGTGGGACGTGCCGCTCGACGATCGCGGCGTGCCGGTGAAGGGCAAGCGCCTGGGCGAGCTCGGCACCGGCAAGAACTCGCTCGAGGTCGGCCTGGGCGTGCTCTTCGGCGGCCAGGGGGAGGACGACATGGTCCCCGCCTGGCTCGAGGGCGGCAAGCGGCAGATCCCCAACGTCAGCGACTTCGCCGTCCCCGAGTACGCGGTCTTCGCCGACCGCGCGCGGCGCTTCACCGGCCTCGGCCTGGTCGGCTCGTTCAAGGCGGGGGAGGACGCGTTCAGCCGGCGCTTCGCGGTCACCAGCGACCTTCGCCTGGCGCCGACCACCAAGCTGAAGCCCGACACCGGATCGCCGTTCCACGGCGTCGAGATCGGGGGCGCGGTGTCGCTCCCCCTCGCGTTCGTGCGCGAGGAGGGGGCCACCGGCTGGGCCCTGTCCGAGGGCGGACCGACCAGCGACGGCGAGGCGCCGTTCCGCAGCGTGCTGTCGCTCTCGGGCAAGCAGAAGAAGGTGGCGGGCGAGCGCTACGTGCAAGCGAAGGACGGACGCTGGTTCCGCACCAGCGATCTGGGGATGGTGCTGCCGCCGAGGACGTTCCCCGCGGTCGCCGACAAGGGCGAGAAGTGGGTCGAGGTCTCGCTGTCGCAGCAGACGCTCACGCTGTGGGAAGGACACCAGCCGGTCTACGCGACGCTCGTCTCGACCGGGCGCAAGGAGTACCCCACCCTCACCGGCGAGTTTCGCATCCAGAACAAGCACGTCACCGCGACCATGGACTCCGACGAGAGCTCCGCGGTCGGCGGCGTCTCCACCCCGCGCACCGTCGCCCAGCGGCCCGAGGCCGAGGGCCCGCGCGGCGGCGGCAGGGCCGCCCCGAGCGCGAAGCCCAAGGACGCCAAGGACAAGAGCAAGGACGGCAAGGCCAAGCCGAAGACGGCGGCCAAGCCCGACAAGTCCAAGCCGGACAAGCCGAAGGCCGACAAGCCCGGCGCCGAGAAGGCGAAGGGCGCGGCCGCCAAGGGCCCCGAGCCCATCATCCCCAAGAGGGGCGATGGCGAGTACGGGGTGACCAAGCGGCGCGGCGAGGGCACCTACCAGCTGCGCGACGTGCCCTACATCCAGTACTTCGCCGCGGGGCAAGCGCTGCACGCGGCGTACTGGCACGACGTCTTCGGCAAGCAGCGCTCGCACGGCTGCGTGAACCTGTCGCCCATCGACGCCCACCGCGTCTTCATGTGGACCGAGCCCGCGATCGCGGAGGGCTGGCACGGCCTGAACACCGGCGACGAGAACGGGGTCGGCACCACGGTCATCCTCCACGAGTAGTGACGTGCGCCATCCCTCGCTGAGCCATCTCCGGCTGGGCCGCCGCGCCGCCCTCGTCGCGGCGTCCTCGTCGTGCCTGGCGGCCGGGACGCGCGAGGCCGCGGCGGCCACCAGCGAGGAAGCGGGTCGCGGCCCCACCGCCTCCGCCTCGCTCATCGCCCTGGGGGAGGGTCGGAGCGTCATCGCGCTCGGTCTGCCCGCCGACGCTTTCACCGCGATCGCGGTCTTCGGGCCCGCGGCCTCGCTGCGTGGCATCGCCGTGGTGGGCGACGGGCCGGGGCCTCGCGCAATACGCTCTAGCTCGCCCATCGACGAGGACGGGCTCCTGCCGCGAGTGCTCGCGTTCGCGCCCGCCGGCTTGCCGTCGCGCGTGGAGCTGGTGGTGGACGTGGTCGACCCGGTCACGCTCGAGATCGCGTCGATCGACCCGCGCGAGCTCGCGGCGCCCACGCCGCGCGCGCTGGCGCGGGGGGAGGCGCGGCCGCGGCCGCTGGTAGCTCTGCCGCCCCCCACCTCGATCGACGACGGCTACGTGCTGCAGACGCCGGCGCGCTACGCGTTCCTGCGCCTCGACGTCGCCCTCGGCCTGCGCGAGGCGCTGCGCCTCACCCGCAAGCGCTTCCGGTCCGATCCCATCGCGCTGTCCGACGCCAGCCAGTGGAACGGTGATCGCCCGGCGACCGACCGCGGGCTACCGAGGCACATCAGCCACGTCGGCGGCCGCGACGTCGACATCGGCCTGCCGGCGGCCGACGGGACGCAGAGCCTGGTCCAGGATCGGTGCCGCGGCGTGCGCCTGGCCGAGGACCGCTACGGCTGCGCTCCGGGCACGGTACGAGGCCTTGACGCCGCGCGCCTCGCCTACCTGCTGGGGGTGATGTGCGACGCTGCGCCGGGCGAGGTGGTGAAGGTCTACCTCGACGACGTCTACCGGCGCGAGGTCGTCGCCGTGGTGCCCTCGCTGGTGGAGAAGCGGTGGCTGAAGGAGGAGGCGGCTGCGGCGCTGTCGGAGGACGGCATCCTCGTCGCGTCGCCGTGGCACACCGACCATGTCCACGTTCGCTTCCGCGGCGAGGACGCGAGGCCGATCTTCAGCCGCTGAGCGGTGGCGCCGCGGCCGCCGCGGCGCGTTCCTCGGCGCGGGCACGCTCGAGCTGCGCGAGGGCTTCGTCGGCGTGAGGCTCGAGCGAGCGCAGCGCCAGGTGCCACCGCGCGAGCTCCTCGGTCTCGACGTGGCCGAGGCCGAACGACGCGCGCAGGCCGTCGAGCCGGGCCGCCATGCCCTCGGCCGAGGCGTAGCCGGACGAGAGCACCGGCACCGTCCGCCACAGGCGGGACTGCGCCTCCGGCGAGGCCGACCACGCAGGCTCGTCGCCATGCAGCGCCATCGCCAGGGCCGCCGTACCGGCGAGCGCCTCGCACTCCCGCCGCAGCGCGTCCTCCACCGCGCTCGCCGACTCGCGGCGCACCCAGGCGCCGTCGATCAGCATCTCCCACGCCGCATGGCCGAAGAGGGGGAGGCGCCGCGCGGTGGCGCCGGCGTCGCGAAAGGCGGCGACGGTCCGCCGCTCGCCGTCGTGCAGCTCGCCGCGGCGGTGGAACCACAGATCGATCGCGAGGTGGTGATCGATGCCGTCGAGCACCGACTCCAGCGTCGCGTCGCCGCGCCCGCGCACGACCGCGTCAGGCCGCGGTCGCCAGCGCCGGTCCACCATGCGCACGAGATCGGGGAGCATCGCCCCGAAGCCCGCCGCCGCGTCGTTCAGCTCACGCCGCGCGAAGTGTCGATGGAGAAGGAAATTCACTTCTTCTTCTCCTCCGCCGCGATCGCGGCCTTGAGCTCGGTGGCTAGCGTGGCGTCGGCCTTGGCGCGGCGTGTCCACACCCGGGTGAGCCGGAGCAGCTCGATCCGCGGAAAATGCAGGCTCTCCAGCACTTCGGCCAGGTCGCCGCGCTTCTGCGCGACGGAGATGCGCGCGTACTCGGCGACGCCGATGGGGGCCTGGCGGTGGCGACCGAGCGCCTGAAGGAACGCGTCGTCGTAGGTCTCGAGCAGCGCGGTGGAGCCCTTGCGCGCGTCCTGGTCGATGGCCTGCTTCCACCGGCGATCGATCCGCGCCCAGCCGGCGTCGTCGAGCCCCCGCTCGGCGAGCGCCGCGGTGCGGTCGACGCCCGGCTGCGCAAGGTCGGCGGCAACGGCGGCGCAGGTGGCCAGGTCGACGCCCTCGGGGTCGACCGGGGGCGGTCTGGGCGGCGGCTCCGCGGGTGGGGGCATCGGCGCGTCGAGGCGCGCCGGCGGCTCCGCGCGGGCGAGCGACTCCACCGCCGGCGGCGCCACCACGCGCGGGGGCGCGACCGGCGCCGGCGCGTCGACGCGCGCGGGCGGGCCAAACCCGCGGGCGTGCGCGTCGCTGCGCGGAGCGCTGGGCGGGGGCTTGGGGCCCGGCACCGGTGGCGGCGGCGCGGTGACGGCGGCCGGCCGCAGGCGCAGCGCGCCTCCGCCCCCCAGCCCCTCGGTGAAGGACGGGGCGGAGGCGCGCGCCGGGAACGGGGGTGCGGCCGTGGATGACGACTCTCGCGCCGTCGGCGTCAGGCGCTGGCCGGACTCCGTCGTCGATCCCTCGTCCACGATGGCGCCCGCCACCTCGTCGTGCGTCGCGTCCGCGAAGGGAAGGGCGGCCATGGCGCGATCGACCGTCGCCAGCGGTACGTCCTGCGTCTGCTCCATCCGCTTGGCGGCCGCCGTCGGCGCGGGCGTCCGCGGGACGGTGATGTGCGGCGTCGCGTTCATGCCGTCGACCGTGACGTGGAGCTCGGGGCGATGGGCGGGGCCGTCGATGTCGATGAGGCCGCGCCACAGCATGGTGATGGCGCCGCGATCGGAATCGATCCACAGCGTGTCGCACTTGAGGGCGACCTCCACGCGCCGCCCGCCCCCGAGGACGCGGCTCACCCGCGGCCGCGCGCTCGGCAGGTGGGTCGCCAGGAGAGGCCAGCGCGAGGAGAGGTGCTCGAGCACCAGCGGCGCGCCGGGTCGCATGAGGTCGACCTGCTGATCGGGCGGCGCGACGTTGAAGAACTGGAAGGGGAAGCGGGGGGGCGGCGCCCCCGCGACCGGGCCGCCCCCTGCGAAGTTGAGCGCCCACTCCAGCGCCTCCTCGTCGACCAGGCCATAGCGCTGCGGCCACCCCGGAGGGATCGGACCCAGCCCGGCCATGCCGCCGTTCACCGGCTCCAGCGTGGGGCCCGCGGGGGACCCCTCGACCGGAGGCGCCTGGGGGTCGAGGCCGACCGGTATCGCGGCGGTGCGCAACGCGGTCTCCCAGCGGAGGGCCATGGTGGTGAACGGGCGCGGCTCGCCTGCCACCCAGCGCTGCCCGACCCAGCGCCAGGTGCGGGTGCCGACGACGCGGACGGCCTTGGTCAGGTCGCCCACCCGCACGCGCGCGACCAGCGCGCGCACCGGCCGGCCCCAGGGGGCGTGGGCATGGCCGATGACCAGCACGTCGGCGCGCGGCTTGAAGGGCGCCTGGTCGGCGAGGTGGAGGATCTTCTCGTTCGCCTCGTCCCACGAGCCGTCCATGGTGAAGCAGGCCGACTGCACCTCCAGCGGCTCGCACTCGCCGGCATGCACCAGGGCGAAGGTGGCCCGGAGGCACAGGGAGAGCGACCAGCGGCCCGGCTGCGACTCCCAGGGCAAGCTGACGAGCTCGAACGGCTCGGGGACCACGGTCAGCGCCACGACAGCGCGCAGCATACGGCCCCCTGCCACGGCATCGCCACGGACCTTCCGCAGATCTTTCGCGGATCTTTCGCGAGCGCAGGGGGGTGGACCACGCTCCGATGAGGCCGTGCTAGACGGGGTCGATCGAGCCGTCATGAGCCGCCACGTGCTGGTCGTCGACGACGAGGCTCGCATCCGCGAGGTCGTCACCTATGCGCTCCGGCGCGATGGCTTCGTCGTCAGCGAGGCGGAGAGCGGCGACGCGGCGCTGGAGCGGGTGGCGGCCGGCGGCATCGATCTGCTGGTGCTGGACGTGATGCTCCCCGGCACCGACGGCCTCGAGGTCTGCAGGCGCATCCGGGGCTCCTCGCGCACGCCCATCCTGTTCCTCTCCGCCAAGGGCGAGGAGATCGACCGCGTGGTCGGGCTGGAGCTGGGCGGCGACGACTACCTCCCCAAGCCGTTCTCCCCGCGCGAGCTGGTCGCCCGCGTGCGGGCGCTCCTCCGCCGCGCCGATCCGGGGGAGGCGGCCGCGCCCACGCCCACGCGCCGCGCGCTGGTACACGGCCCGGTCGAGGTCGACCTCGACCGCCATGAGGTGCGCTGCGCGGGCGCACTGGTGGCGCTCACGCCGACCGAGATGGGCGTCCTCGCGACGCTGCTCGAGCGGCCGGGGGTCGTCTACTCGCGCGCCGTCCTCATGCAGCGCGCCTACCGCTGGGACAACCTGGTCACCGAGCGGACGATCGATACCCACGTGCGCCGCATCCGCGCCAAGTTCCGGCCTACCGGCGTCGATCCCGTCGCGACGGTGCACGGGGTCGGCTACAAGGCCGCCGAGCTCGCGGGCGGGTCGTGACGCCGGCGCCCGCGGCGCGCGCGACGCTCCCGCGCCGCGTGCTCGGGGCGCTGATCCGCCTCGGCGGGCGCCTGACCTTCCGCCTCCTGCTCCTCCACCTCGTGGTGGTGCTGGTGCCCATCGCCGGCATCGAGCTGGCGCGGCTGGTCGAGCACCAGCTCCTCGACTCGCTGGAGCGCGACATGAAGAACCAGGCTGCCCTGGTGAAGGCCTCGCTGGAGGCGTCGCTCAACGACACCGGCGCCAGCGTCTCCCCCGCGGAGGCCCTCGCCGATCCGCGGGTCGAGCGGGTGATCCGCGCCGCCGCTCGCACCACCAGGACACGGGTGCGGGTGCTCGACGCCGCGGGCGCTGTGGCGGCCGACTCGCACCGCGACGGCCCGCCCGAGGGGCCCGAGGGCCCGCCCCCCGGCCTGCTCCCCCGCAGCGACCGCACGGCGGAGAAGGTGGCGGTTCCGCCGGACGAACGGTGGCCGGACATCGCGCAGCGGAGCGAGGTTCTCGCCGCGCTCCAGGGCTCTCCGGCGACGCGGACGCGGGTGCGCGATCGCGATCCGGGCGTGCTCCTCTTCCTCGCCGAGCCGGTGCGCGCGCGAGGCGAGGTGGTGGGTGCGGTGTACGTGACCCGCTCCACCCAGCCGGTCCTGATCGAGCTCTACCGCATCCGCTCCGGCCTGGTGCGCGTGCTCGCGGTGGCGACCACCTTCACCGCGGGGCTGGTGCTGATCCTGGCGTTCTCGGTCTCGCGTCCGCTGTCGCGCCTGTCGCGCGCAGCCGCCCGCATCGCGTCGGGCGAGCTGCACGTCGAGGTGCCGATCGGCGGCAGTGGCGAGGTGCGCGAGCTTTCGGTGGCCTTCGCAGCCATGAAGGAGCGGCTCGATCAGCGGCTGCGCTACGTGTCGGAGCTCGCCGCCGACGTGGCGCACGAGTTCAAGTCGCCGCTGACCGCGATCCGCGGGGCGAGCGAGCTGCTTGCCGAGGGGGCGGCCGACGACCCCGCGGCGCGCGCCCGCTTCCTCCACAACATCGACCTCGACGTGGAGCGCCTCGACCGGCTGGTCACCCGCCTGCTCGTCCTGTCTCGCATCGAGGCGTCGCAGGCGCCGATGGTGCCGGTGGACCTGGAGCCGATCGCGGCGCGCCTGGCCGCGCGGTCGGACGGCCGGGTGGTGGCCTCGGTCGAGCCGGGCGCGGAGCGGGTGGTCCTCGCGCGCGAGGCCGATCTGGAGACCGCGCTGGGAAACCTGGTCGACAACGCGGTGCGCGCGTCACCGCCTGACGCGCCGGTGCGGGTGGTGGTGGCGGCGCGACCCGGTCGCGCCGCGGCCGTGGTGGTCGAGGACCGGGGGCCGGGCATCCCGCCGGGCCTGGCGCCGCGCATCTTCGAGCGCTTCTTCACCACCGATCCAGAGCGCGGGGGGACCGGGCTCGGGCTCGCCATCGTGCAGGCGGTCGCGCTCGCGCACGGCGGGCGAGTCACCCTCGACTCCGCCGCCGGTCAGGGGGCGCGCTTCACCCTCGAGCTGCCGGCGCGGCCGGGCGCGGCGCCACCTGGCCCGCGATCCCGGCGATGAAGCCGCATGCGAGCCCACACGGCGCTGCCATGGCCGATCAGTAGCTCCCGCGACCCGGCCCAGCCTGACCAGCGTCAAGAACGAGCTCTCGCGCTACGTCGAGGAGGTCCGGCGCGGGGGGGCGAGTTCGCATCCTGGTCCGGGGCGTGCCGGTCGCGGACATCGTTCCCGTCGAGTCGTCGTCGGAGGACAGCTGCGACGGCTTCAGCGCCGAGGAGCTCGTCGATCTGGAGAAGCGAGGCGTCATCCGTCGCGGGTCCACCAGCTCGTCGGCGGAGCTCTCGCGCCCGGGGCCGCGCGTCGGAGGCGACGCCGGCGTCAGCGCGGTGCTCGCCGAGCGCCGGTCGGGTCGATGAGGTTCTGGGACTCGTCGGCCCTCATTCCCCTGGTGGTGGAGGAGCAGCGCAGCGGGGCTTGCCGGACCCTCCGCCGGTCGAACCCCATCGCCGTGTGGGCCCTCACGCGGTCCG
>JBKJLX010000150.1:0-3634 GCA_046596645.1 Polyangiaceae bacterium | reverse complement strand
GGCGGTGAGCTCGGCGATCGCGCCCGCCGTGACCCCGCGCCGGAACCCGACGAACTCCAGCGTCGAGCCCACCAGCACCCGACCATCGTCGCGCGGGCACAGGTACGCGCGTGGGCCCCACACGATGCCGCGGAGCACCGGCGCCGGCACCAGCAGCTGCACGATCTGGCCGCGGGCCGGGCGCACCGAGGCCGGGGGGAGTGCGGCGCCCGGCACCAGCGCCGACCAGCTGCCGGCGGCGAGCACGACATGCCCCGCGAGCACGCGCTCTCCCTCCTCGGTCTCCACGCCGACCGCGACGTCGCCCTCCGTCAGGAGCCGGCGCACCACCGCGCCCACGCGGAAGCGCGCCCCCGCGCGCTCCGCGCCGATGCGCAGGGCGCGCAGCCATGAGGGCGGGTCGACCCGCGCGTCGTCGACGAAGCGAGCTGCGGCGACCACGCTGGTCGCCAGAGCCGGCTCGAGGTCCCGGGCGGCGGCGCCGTCCAGCGACGCCGCGGGCAGCCCGGCGCGCAGGTGGGTCGTGACGTCCCGCGCCAGCGCCTCGGCGCCCGCGTCGTCGTGGGCGACTCGCAGCACGCCGCACGCGCGGTGCTCGACGTCGATGCCGGTCGCCTCGCGGAGGCGGGCGGCCCAGTCGGCGAACCGCGCGCGGCTGGCCAGGCACAGGCGGAGGAAGGCGCCGTCCTCGTGCGACTCGGCCTGGGCGGCGAGCATCCCGGCGGCGGCGCTCGAGGCCTCGGCCCCGGGGACGCTGCGCTCCAGCACCAGCGGACGGGCGCCGCGCCGGGCCAGCTCGAACGCGACGGCGCACCCCATGACCCCGGCGCCGACGATCAGGACGTCGGCGGAAGGCGACGTCACGTCCCGGCGTCCTCCACGATCTCGTCGCGTTCGGAGCCGGTCACGAAGAAGGTGCACCCCTCTTCCGAGCGGATGGGTTCGTGCAGGCTGCCCGCCTCGGCGCGGCAGTACTCGCCCGGCCGGATGTCCCACGAGCCGATGAGGGCCGAGCCCTCGACGAGCAGCATCTCCTCCACGGCGGCGTGGCGGCGCGCCGGCAGGGTCGTGCCGGGGGCGAGGTGGAGGAGCGCCGTGTAGGCGCCGGTGTCGCCGTCCCGCCAGAGGAGCTTCAGCTTGGCGCCCGGCACGCGCGGGTAGGCCTGCCACGCGGTCGCCTGCGGGCGCACCAGGCTGACGCCGACCGAGACCGACGTGCGGAGCGGACGTGACAGGTTGGTCTGCGTGCCGTTGCCGGAACCGAAGGCGCGCCGTGGCTTCTCCCCGACGCCACGCATCCCTGCCGCCTCGTGGCCGATGGCGGTGATCCCGCCCGGCCCGCGCGCCGCGGGGAGCTCCTGCACGCTGGGTGCCCTGCGGAAAGGGATCGGCGAGCTGCGCCCGTCGACCACCGGCGTGTTGAGGCGCTGCCGGACCTCGCTCGCGGCAACCCCGGATGGCGCGGGGAAGGCCATCGGGAGAGGAATCGGGGGAGGAAGGGGCAGCGGGCCGAGATCGAGGTTCACCTCGTCGAGCGCCGCCGAGCGGTCGCGCTCCAGCGAGCGCGGCCGCTCCGACGGCATCTGCCGCCGCATCGACGCGGGGGGTGCGTCCTCCGCGGGGGGCGGCGGCGCGCTCGGCGCCTTCAGATCGCGGCGGGCTCCTGGGGCGCTGGGCGGCGGGGGCATCGTCGGCGGCTTGCGGGGCGGAGGCGGCGAGTCCCCTGGTGCCCAGGGCAGCGGGGCCAGCGTAGCGAAGGCCTCTGCGCGCACGTCGGCGCTCGATCGCGGCGCCGCGCCGGCCCCCACGCGCGCCACCAGGTCCATCACCTTGGTGAGCATCTCCCGGCGCGCGTCCGGCGGCGGCGGGATCGCCGTCCAGGTCAGCGTGACGCTGCGCAGGCGGCGCGCCTCGATCAGCGCGGCGCGCACTTCCTTGGAGGCTTCGCTGCGCGTCAGGCGCGCGATCAGGTCCTCGAGGACCCTCTCGACCTGCGTCCCGCTCGGCGGTGCCCCCGTCATCGAAGCGAGCATGCTAGCAGCGCCCGCCCTGGTGCCGTCTGCCCATGCCTAGGTGATCTCGGCCTCGGCACGGCGACCACCGGTCCCACCGTCACCGCGGCTGGAAGGCGGGGCGCCCTCCGAGGGCGGCAAAGCGCCAGGTTCCCCGTCGCGCACGCGCCGCAGGATCCGCGCGATCCCCACCAGATTCCACGCCGCAAAGCCGAGGAGGAGCGCCACCAGGGCCAGTGCCCAGCGCGACGCCCGAGGAGAGTTGCCGTCGACCAGGAGCCAGGCGTCCGCCGGGATCACCTCGCCCCCGCCCTCCCGCGCTGCACGGGCCTGCTCGGCGACGGCGCCGCGGAGCCCCGCGTGGCGGAGGCCGGCGTCGGCCAGGGGTACCAGTCGACCCGCGAACGTGGAGGGCGGCACGAACCGCGGGCCCTCGAAGCCCTCGGGGACGCGGATCTCCACCCAGATGCGCTGGTTGGCCGCGACCGGCGCCAGGCGGAACGAGTCCCCCTCCGCAGGCCGGCCGTATCGGACGGCCCCCGCCGTCCCCAGCAGACCGCGGCCGCGGATGTAGCGGTTGGCCAGCTCGGCCCCCGGCGCCGCCGACCGCGGGTCGAGCGCCGCGAGATCGGCCACCTCTACCGGGCGGCCGGGGGAGAGGGCGTAGATCGCCTCGCTGCCGAGCGCGACGCACATGCCGATGGCCGCGAGGGCGGTCACGGCCATCACGAGGAGCGTGGCCGTGCGCTCGCGACGCGGCGGCGCGGGTAGCGCCAGCAGCTCGGGATCGTCGCCCCGCGCCGGCTGGACGGAGTCGACCGGCGGCGCAGGCGCGATCGGCGAGGTGCTCGAGCGGGTCACGTTCGTTCGTCGCGTGGAGGAGGTCGAGGGCGCCCGGGACGGTCGGAGCCCGCCGCCCGGATCGCGGGACGCAGCATCACCCCGGACGGCGGATCGCGCAACGGAACCGACATCCTCGTCTCCGGAAGGTTCCCCGGACTTGCCGGGCCCGTGGGGTCCTCCTAGCCTTCGCCCCGATGTCGAAGGCCGTCGCGTGCCCGTCCTGCGGGTTCAAGAACCCGGACTCTGCCAAGCGCTGCGCTTCCTGCGGCGCCAGCGCGGATGCACCCCGCTCCGTCCGGGCGGGTGATCTGGCGCCGTCCAAGCGCTACCAGCAGGCGGGCTTCAGCCTCCTCTGGCTGGGCGTGTCGCTGGCCGTCCTGGTCGTCCTGACCGGCGCCATCGTCGTCGGGCTGCCCATGTTCGTGAAGGCGCTCGACTTCGAGGGTCGCTACGGGATGCTGGTCAGCATCCCGGTGTGGTTCCTCGGCGGGCTCCTGGTCGGCATGGTCTCCCCGGGGAAGACGTTCGCCGAGCCCACCGTCGCCGCGCTCTTCGTGAGCATCCCCACCGTCGCCTGGCTGATCAAGACGCAGACGGTGCGGACGATGGACTCCTTCATGTACGTGATCATGGCCTGCATCGGGATCATGTTCACGATGGTCGGGTCCTACCTGGGCGAGCGGATCCAGATGGGGCCGCCGCCCAAGACCGCTGAATGAGCGGCCGTCGAATGATGGCCGCTGAATGATGGCCGTCGAATGAGGCGCGCCGGGTTCCTC
>JBKJLX010000402.1:0-20618 GCA_046596645.1 Polyangiaceae bacterium | reverse complement strand
CCCTTCGCCGGGCTCGTAGCCCAGATCGGTGGTCAGCACGCAGGCGGCGGAGACGACGAGGAGCGGAGCGAGGGCGAGTCGGGACCCGACCGCTGCATCGATGACGGAGCTCATGGGAGCGGTCATCGTAGGCCGGCGGGGAGGACAAGCCCGTCGAAATGCACTATATCGCGAAGGCCATCATGACCTCTCATCGCGCGCCTGGCCCTGCCCCGCTCGCCGCGAGCGAGCCCTCGTCCCAGGACATGGACGGCGAGCGCGTCCGCCTCCTCGCGTTGCAGGCGGAGGTCGGGCTCGCGCTCGCCGCGAACGACGCCCTGGCGGCAGGCCTCGGCGCCTGCGTCGACGCGCTGGTCCGCCAGGTGAACGCTGCGTTCGCGCGCATCTGGGTCCTCGACGAGTCGGAGCCGGTGCTGGTGCTCGCGGCGAGCGCCGGGATGTACACCCACCTCGACGGCGCACACGGCCGCGTGCCGGTCGGCCAGTTCAAGATCGGCCTCATCGCGGCGGAGCGCGCGCCGCACCTCACCAACCACGTCGTGGGCGATCCGCGCGTCGGCGACCAGGCGTGGGCCACGCGGGAGGGCATGGTGTCCTTCGCCGGCTACCCGCTCATCGTGGGGACCAAGCTGGTCGGCGTGGTGGCCCTCTTCGCTCGCCACGAGCTGAGCGACGCGACGCTGCGGACGCTCGCCGCCGTCAGCACCAGCATCGCCCAGGTCATCGAGCGCGCGCGCGCCCAGGATCGCCTCCAGGCCTCGGAGAAGCGGAGCGAGATCGAGCGCGCCCGCCTGCACCATTTCCTGATGGTGGCGCCCGCCCTGATCTGCGTCCTGCGAGGGCCTGATCACGTCTTCGAGCTGGCGAACCCGCTCTCCACCGCCCTGCTGGGTGGGCGTTCGGTCCTCGGCAAGCCATTCCGCGAGGCCATGCCGGAGCTTGAGGGCCAGGGCTTCTACGAGCTCCTCGACGGCGTCTTCACGAGCGGACAGGCATACGTCGGCACCGAGGTGCCCGCCGCGATCGATCGCGACGGGACGGGCCGCCCCCAGCAAGGCTTCTTCAACTTCGTCTACCAGCCGATGCGCGACGTCGCCGGGGCTGTCGAGGGCATCCTCGTCCACGCGGTCGAGGTCACCGAGCACGTCCTCGCCCGGCGGGCTCTCGAGCAGTCGATCATCGAGGCGCGCAAGCTCCACGAGGAGCTGCTTCAGGCCGAGCACGTCCACCGCCAGCTCGTCGACAACGTGCCCGAGCTGGCGTGGTCTGCGCGGCCCGACGGTCACACCGATTTCTACAATCGGCGCTGGTACGAGTACACCGGCACCACATTCGAGCAGATGCAGGGCTGGGGCTGGAAGGACGTCCACGATCCCGAGCTCATCGATGAAGTGACGACGAGGTGGCAGCGCTCGCTCGACCGCGGCGAGCCGTTCGAGATGGAGTACCGGCTCCGCGGTGCCGACGGAGAGCTGCGATGGTTCCTCACCCGAGCGCGGCCGCTCCGGGACCGGAACGGGACCATCGTCCGCTGGTTCGGGACCAACACCGACATCCACGAGCAACGCGAGGCCAAGCGCAGGACGGAGGCGCTCCTGGCCGAGGTCACCGATCAGGCGCGGGAGATGACCGAAGCGGTGCGGCAGATGCGGGACGCCAGGGACGAGGCGGAGCGGCGCCTCGCCGAGCACGAGCGGCGCGCCAAGGCCGGCGCATGACCTCGTGGGACGAGGTGGCGTACGCCAAGCTCGCCAAGGTGCTCGGCGCGGCCACCGGGCGCGCGCTCTTCGACAAGACGCTGGGCTCGTTGGGCCTGTCCTCGCTGGCCTCGGCCGACGATCTGTACGCGTTCGGCGAGCGGCTCCGAGGCGAGCAGGGCTTCGCGTCCCCCCTGGGCGGGCTCCTCATCGTCCACGCGACGATCCACGGCGGGAGCCCGCGACCCTTGCGCGACGCGTCCTGACCTCTCGCGCCACCGCGCCTCGGCGGCCACCGCCCTCAGCGGATCGGCCAGATCATCAGCGACACCTTGGTCAGCAGGAAGTCCGCCGCCAGGACGGCGATGGAGATGGCGACGACGCTCTTGGTCGTCGACTGTCCGACGCCCTCGGTGCCGCCGCGCGTGCGCATGCCGAAGTGACAGCCGACGACGGCGATGATGACGCCGAAGAACGGCGTCTTGAACAGGCCGCTCCACAGATCGCGGAAGCCGACCGACCCCAGCGCCGTCTTGAGGAAGAACTCCTGCGGGATCCCGAACTCGATCTTGGTGATCACCATGGCCCCCGCGAAGCCCATCACCAGGGCGAAGGAGCTGAGCAGGGGCATGATGATGATGCAGGCGAAGAGCCGGGGGGTGACCAGCTTCTTCACCGGGTCGGCGCCCAGGCTGCGGATGGCGTCGATCTGCTCGGTGACCGCCATGCTCCCCAGCTCGGCGGCGATGCCGGAGCCGATGCGACAGCCGACGATGAGGGCGGTCATCGCCGGCGCCAGCTCGCGCGAGAAGGAGAGGCCGATGATGCGGCCGGTGTACTCGACGCCGCCGAACTTCTGCAGGCCCACCGCGAACTGCACCGCCATGACCATGCCGATGAAGATCGCCGCGATGCAGGCGATGCCGGTCGAGCGAACCCCCAGGGCCTCGATCTGGTAGATGGTCGAGCGGATCTCCAGGGGTGGGCGGGCCACCGCGGCGAAGGCGGACGCGGTCATGCGGCCGATCTGCCCGAAGTGCTCGAGCGCGTCGCGGCCCGACGCCACCCAGCGGTCGACGATGCCCGGCTCCTCCGGCGGTGCACGCACCGAGCCGGGCCCACGCGACGACGGCGGGGAGCGCGAGCTTTGCGGCGCCTCGGCGGTCACCGCCCGCCCCGGTCGCCCTCGCGCGGCAGAGCTCGGAGCTCCTGCGCAAAGGCGTCGAACTCGGCCACGCCGCCGGCGAAGCGCTGCGGGTCGGCGATGTAGACCAGGTCGTAGACGCAGCCGTCCTTCTTCAGGACCCACACGCTGAAGCTCTTGGGCACCCCGTCGAGCTTGGCGGTGACCACCGTGTGGAGGGCCTCGCGCCCGTCGAATGGGACCGTCTCCTCCTTCTGGATCTCGCGCTCGGTGAAGCGGAGAAACAGGTGCTGGGTGAGCGAGGCCAGGGGCACGTCCTCCCCGTCGCGGTCGCAGCGACCGTTGACCACGATGGTGCCGCCCGCCCCCCCGTCTCGGAAGGCGAGGGCGGCGTCGCTGACCTCGATCGGCTGCCAGTCGGCGGGGATGTCACCCACGCGAAAGGAGAAGCCGTCCCCCTGGTAGACGCTGGCCTCGAGCGCGCTTCCGCCGCCGCAGCCCCCCACGAGGACCGCGCAGCCGAGGACGGCGAGGGCGAGAGCGGGCGCCTGGACCATGCGCGCGGGGCCAACCTAGCACGCGCGTCCTTGCCCTCCGTGACTTCGCGGTCTCACGCTGGTAACTCGCGCTCGATGGCTGCGTCGGGTACCTCGGGCTTGCGTCTCCACGACACGCTGACCTCGGCGTTGCGGCCGTTCGAGCCGCGCATCGCCGGCGAGGCGACGGTCTACTGCTGCGGGCCCACCACGTACGACGTGGCGCACGTGGGCCACGCCCGCGCGGCGCTCGCGCCCGACGTGCTGGTGCGACACCTGCGCGCCGATGGCCTGAAGGTGAAGTACGTCCGCAACGTCACCGACGTCGACGACAAGATCCTGAAGCGCGCCCGCGAGAAGGGGGAGGAGCCGCTGGCCCTCTCCGCCCGCATGACCGTCCTCTACCAGGACGACATGCTGGCCCTCGGCTGCGCCGCCCCCGACGTCGAGCCACGCGTCAGCGATCACATCCCCCAGATCATCGCGCTGGTCGAGCGGCTGATCGCGCGCGACGCCGCCTACGTGGTGGAGATGCCGGGCGGCATGCGCGACGTCTACTACGCCGTCCGCGCGTTCCCGACGTACGGCAAGCTCTCCAAGCGCAAGATCGAGGAGCTGCAGGTCGGGGCGCGCATCGAGGCGAACGAGTCCAAGCGCGACCCGCTGGACTTCGCGCTGTGGAAGGGCGCCGTGGAGGACGGCTGGGGCTGGGACAGCCCGTGGGGCAAGGGTCGACCGGGCTGGCACATCGAGTGCTCGGCCATGAGCGAGGCCCACCTCGGCTACGGCTTCGACATCCACACCGGGGGGATGGACCTCATCTTCCCCCATCACGAGAACGAGATCGCCCAGTCCGAGGCGGCGCAGCCTGTTGCTGACGGAGTGGCCGCTGACGGAGCGGCGCCGGCGGGCGAGGGCGAGCACGCGCACGGCCCGTTCTGCCGCACGTGGATCCACAACGGCTTCGTCAACGTCGACAAGGAGAAGATGGCGAAGTCCCTGGGGAACTTCGTCACCATCCGCCAGGTGTACGAGCGCAACGACCCCGAGGCGCTGCGCTGGTTCCTCCTCGGCGTGCACTACCGCGGGCCCATCGGCTTCGACACCGACACGCTGGAGGACGGCCGGGTCGTCTTCCCGGGCGTGCTCGAGGCGGAGCGTCGCGTCGACTACCTCTACCTGACCCGCCAGCGCCTGGAGGAGCTGGCCGGGGGCGCCGACGTGGCGCCGCTGCCCAGCGTCGTGCCCAAGGAGGTGTCGGCGGCGATGGCGGTCGCGAAGAAGTCCGAGCACGAGTCCAAGATCGCGCTGGACGACGATCTCGACACCGCGCGCGTCCTCGCCATCCTGGGCGACATCGCCAAGGCCGCGAACGAGCTCGCGGACGTGGTGCCGCGCCGAAAGAAGGACACCGCGCTGCAGACGACCTCCAAGGTCGCCGCTGCCTCCCTGCTCCGCGCGCTGGGGACCATCGCGTCTCGCATCGGGGTGCTCGCCACCGATCCCGCCGTCTACGGGGAGAGGACACGCGCACGCCGCCTGACCGCCCGCGGCCTCACCGAGGCCGCCATCCAGTCGAAGATCGAGGGGCGCGCCGAGGCGCGCGCCGCCAAGGACTTCGCGCGGGGAGACGCGATCCGCGACGAGCTCGCGGCGGGTGGCGTGGAGATCGCCGACGGCCCGTCGGGCACGACCTGGCGCATCACGCCATGACCTTCGTCCCTCCTCGGTCCGTTCTCGCACTCCGCGCGCTGCTGCTGACCGCGCTGGTCGCCGCGACCGCGGTCGCCTCGGCGGAGGGCAAGAAGAGCGATCTCACCGCCGGCGCCCCCGGCGCCCGCGCCAGGCAGGGCGACGAGCCGCTCCGCGGTCCGCGCCACGGGCGGGACATCGACGTGCGGGCGCGCGACATGCGCCTGCGCGAGAGCTCGATGGACAGGCTCGAGCACATTGCCGAGCGCTACCGCAAGGCGACCGGCGCGCGGCTGGTCGTCACCGGCGGCGTTCGCACGCCCAGGCGCCAGGCGCGGCTCATGGTCGAGAAGCTCGCGGCGGGCGAGGACATCATCTCGCTCTACGCCGACGACGCCTCTGCCACCGAGATCCGCGACGTGTACGTCGCCGGTGTGGTCAGGAAGGACAAGAAGCCGGCGCTGGAGAGGGCGGTGCTCCAGGTCATCGACGCGCAGATAGCCCGCGGCACCTTCATCTCCAGGCACCTCCAGGCGCGCGCCGCCGATGTTCGATCGCGGGGGATGACCCCCGCGCAGGAAGCGGCGCTGCGCGACGCCGTCGCCGCGGAGCCGGGCGCGAGCCTGGTCGACGAGCGCGACGGCGACACGCCGCACTTCCACCTCAACCTGTAGCGCGCAGATCAGGGTGCCGAACGCGCCCGTCGCCCGTGGCGCGACGGCAGGTGAGGTGCGCACGGACTATATTGGGCGCTCACGATGCGCACCGTCCCGTCCCTCGTCCTCGCGCTCGTCGTCGGCGCTGCTCCAGCGGCGGCGGGTCTCGTTCTCGTCGCCGTCGGTTGTGGCGCGGACCCGCTGCCCGTGGTCGGCGACGACGCGAGTGACACCTCCAGCGTCGCTGGCCCCGGAGCAGGCGGCGCCCCCGGTGGAGGTGGAGCGCCGGATCACGGTGGGGCGTTCGGTTCGGGAGGCGAGCCTGACGCGGGCGGCGCAGATGGCTCCTCCAGCGCCGACAGCTCGTCCGCGGCCGGCGGGGCCGCTCCGGCCGAGCCCTCCGCCACACGGAAGATCAAGGACCTGACCGGACCCGAGACCAGCGCCGCGCAGTTCGGCGTGGGCGGCACCGATCTCGGGATCCCGGTGCGCCAGCCGGACGGGCAGATCGCCTACATCTTCGGCGACACGTTCGAGCAGAACGGCGTGGGCGGACCGGGGTGGCGCTCGCCGGTGCTCCTGCGCTCCGCGCCCGGCGAGCTCGCCGAGGGCATCACGTTCACCGGGGCGGCCGGCGGCGCCTACGCGAAGCAGATCCTGAGCTACAGCCACTCGGATCCGGATTTCTCGACGTGGCTCCCCTCGGACGCGATCACCATCGACGGGCGGATGTACCTGCACTTCATGGTGAACCAGGGCCTCGGCAACGTGCGCTGGTCGCAGATCGCGTACTCCGACGACGACGGCGAGAGCTGGACCGTGAGCGACGCCAGGTGGGAAGGCGACGAGAACGGCAACCTGCGCCAGCTCTGGACCTGGGAGCGCGGCGGGGACGGCTACGTCTACGTGCTCTCGACGAGCTTCACGCGATCCGATCCCATCATCCTCCACCGGGTCCCCGAGGGCGCGATACTCGACAGGAACGCCTACGAGCCCTGGGGCTACCAGGACGGCACGTGGAGCTGGGGACAGCCCGCGAGCGTGGTCCTCACCGGGAAGTTCGGCGAGATGTCCCTGCGGAAGGTCGAGGACAGGTGGGTGCTGTCGTGGTTCAACGCGGAGGACTACGACATCACGATCAAGGTCTTCGACAGCCCGACGTCGAACCTCTACACGGCGACGACCTACAAGCCGATCCAGGGCGGCGCGTGGGGCCTCGACAGCGACACCAGCGTCGCGCAGCTCTATGGCGGGTACATCCACCCCGACTCCACGCTGCACGAGCTCCACCTCGTCGTCTCCCAGTGGAACACCGAGACCAACTGGCCCTACCGCGCGATGCAGTTCGTCACCGGCGTGGAGTGATGGGTCCCGAGCTCCCCGCCTCCTCCGCGAGCCACGCCTCGATGCGCGCGACGAGGAGGCGCAGCGGCTGGTGCCCACCCTCGAGCAAGCGATCGTGGAACGTGCGGAGGTCGAAGCGCTGGCCGAGCACCTCCTCCGCGCGCCGCCGCAGGCGCATGATCTCGAGGTAGCCCATGGTGTAGGCGGTCGCCTGCCCCGGCCACGCGATGTAGCGGTCGACCTCGGAGGCGGCCATCGCCGGCGACATGGTGGTGTGCGCGAGCAGCTCGTCGATCGCGCGCTGACGGTCCCAGCCCTGCGCGTGAAGCCCGGTGTCGACCACCAGCCGCGTCGCGCGCCACGCCGCGCTGGCCAGCATCCCCATGCGATCGTCGACCGCGCTGTAGAGCCCCAGCTCGTCGGCGAGGCGCTCGGCGTAGAGGCCCCAGCCCTCGCCGAATGCGGGTTGGAAGGAGAAGCGCGCTGCCATCGGCAGGTGCGTGCTCTCGTTGGCGATCGCGATCTGCAGGTGATGACCCGGCAGCGTCTCGTGAAAGGCGATGGCCTCGCCCGGTGCGCGCGGCTCGTCGGTGGGCTTGTAGAGGCGGATGCGGTAGGCGGCCGGGCGCGAGCCGTCGAGCGCGGCGGCCAGGTAGTGGGGCGGCGTGCTCGCCTCCTGGAACGCCGGGATCGGCTCGAGCGCGAAGGCGCTCCGCGGCAGCTTGTTCACCATGCGGGGCAGCGCCTTGCGCGCGCGATCCACGGTGGTGCTGGCCTGCGCGAGCATGACCTCGCGATCGGCGTAGCGCCGCGCCGGGTCGGTCCGCAGCCGCTCCAGCGCGGCACGCACGGTCCCGCCGCCGTACGACGCGTCGACCAGCCGCTGCATCTCTGCCTCGAGGACCGCGACCTGCTCGCGGCCATGACGGGCAATGCCGTCGGGGTCGATGTCGAGGGTCGTGTAGCGGCGGACGTGGGCGCGATAGCAGCCGGCTCCGTCGGGGTTGGCGGCGACACCGAGCGCCTCGCGCGCCTTTGGCTGCACCTCGGTCGCGACGAAGGCACGGTACGCCTCGATGGTGGGGAGGATGCCGTGCTTCACGACATGCTCCAGCTCGGCGGCGAAGGCCGCGTCGCCGTCGCGCTTGGCCGGGCCGTAGAACGGCGTCTCGGTGGGCGGCACCTTCAGGAGCTGGTCCAGCTGCGCCAGCAGACGGACCACGCTGGTGCGCGGGGGCAGGTGGCCGGACGCGAGGCCCAGCCGCACGGTCGCGACGTGACCGTCGACCCATGTGGGCACCGCGCGGAACCGGGTGAGCAGCTGCGCGCGCAGCTCCGGCGTGCCCACCGGTTGCGCCTGGCCGAGGACCGAGAGGATGGAGACCCACCCGTCGCCCAGGTGGCTCACGCGCCATCGCTCGCTCTGGCAGACGCGGGTGGCGACGCGGTTCTCGAGATCGTGCCACGCGAGCGTGTGTGCGATCCGCGCGTCGGGCCGCCCAGCGAGCTGCCCCGGGTCCATGCGGCGCAGCTCCTCGCGCCAGGCGTCCTCTCTCGCGCGGTCGAGGGCGATGCCCGCCGGCGAGCCGTCGTGCCAGCGGTCGTAGCGAGCACCCGGGGGCCGAAGCGTCGCGACCGCCTCCGGGTGCTGGCTCCACCCGTCGCGGACGATCTCCTCGCCGATCGCGACGGCGCGATCGGCGAGCCGACCGTCCGCCGGCGCGGCCGTGGCATCACCTGGCGCGGTGGCGACGGGGGCCGATGGTGCCGTGGGCCCCGTCCTGGAGGGTCCACAGCCGAGCACCAGGAGGAGAGCGACGGCGGCGAGCTTGCGGGGCATGCGGCCACGGTACACGCGTCGATCTCCTCCTCGAGGAGGTCGTCGCTCGCCGCCGAGGCTCAGCGCCTGTTCGCGGGGGGCCGCATGGCGCTCGTAGCGCACCGTGAGCGTGAGCTCCGATGGCGCCGCCGAGCACCAGTCCTCGACCGCGCTCGCTAGGGCGAGACGAAGACGTGCAGCGTCGACTGGGTCTCGACCGCGACCTTCGACAGCCCCCGCAGATCGCGAAGCACGCGCTGCCCCTCCTCGGCCGGCCACCCCAGCTCGGGGATCGCCCCGATCGCCGCGCCATGATCGGCGATCTCCGCCTCGTCGAGGTTCGCGAGTCGCTCGGTCATCGCCAGCGTCACGTCGAGGATGAACCACTCGAAGGCGTCACCGTGGTGCTTGGGCTCGCCCGGCTCGGCGCCCTCGTCGCCGGTCGCCAGCATCCTGGCCAGCTTCTGCAGCGGGACGGCGTGAAAGCCAGGGGCCTCCACGCGCCGGGTCGTCGAGGGTACGGACCCGTTCGCTGCGATCGCCGCGAGCTCCGAGCTCGACGCCACGAAGTAGTCGGAGAGGATGCCCATGAGCGGAGCGTGCCACGTGGGGCACGTTCATGGAAGCGGCGCGCCGCGCGGTCAGCGGGGGGTGAGCGCCTTCACTTGCTTCAGCGCTATCTGCGCAGCCATGCCGCGCAGCAGGGACATCTTGCTCTTGCCGTCCGCGGAGGCCACGACCTGCCACGTGGCGTCGTCGTCGCCGTGGAGGCTGACGATCAGCAGCTCGCCTTCCCCGCCCAGCTTCGCGGCCGTGCGGACGATCGTGGCGATGTCGACGCGATGCGTGAGCCAGGTGTCGCTGTCGTCGGACGCGACGCCCTTCATGTCGACGCCGTCTTCGCGCCACTTCACCTCCAGGTCCGGGCACTCGCCCAGCACGCGCTCGACCGTGAGCTCGCCGAGCTCCCCGGGGGCCTCGGGCGCCCCGAAGTCCTCGAGCCAGCCCTTCATCTTCGTCCCGTCGACCACCGCCTCGCGGAAGGCGGCGAGCTTCGCCGCCGGGATCGTCACCTTGCCGATGAACCCGTAGTCCGTTCCCATGCGGCCGAAGCTGCTCGAAGCATTCATCGGCGGCAAGTGAGAGGCTCGCGTGCGACGGCCTCGGTCGAGGTGGGGCGCCCGTTCTGGTAGCCTGCCGCGCCATGGCCAAGGTCACCATCTTCCACAACCCGCACTGAAACTCCTCCAGCAGTGCCGTGCGCACTGCAGAGGAGCTGGGAATCGACGCGGACGTCGTCCTCTACATGAAGACGCCGCCCGACGCGGCCACGCTCGGCGGCATCATCGACAAGCTCGAGGGCCCGGTGACGGACCTCGTACGTCGCGACAGCGCCTTCGCCAGGCTGGGCCTGTCCGAGGGCGACGTTCAGTCGCGCGCGCAGGTCGTCGCGGTGCTCGTGAAGCACAAGGCGCTCCTGCAGCGGCCGATCGTGGTCACGGCGTCGAGGGCGATCGTCGGCCGGCCGAAGAGCCGCGTTCACGATCTGCTCGCGGCGCTCGAGTAGTGGAGGCATTCACCTCGCCTTGACGGATTTCGTCGGTCCCGGACGGGCGAGGGTGGCGCAAAGGCTGGCCCGGATCTAGCTTGCCGCCCCGGAATGGCTCGCGACCTCTACGACGTCCTCGGCGTCCCGAAGACGGCCTCCGAGGAGGACATCAAGAAGGCCTTCCGCAAGCTCGCCCGCAAGCACCACCCCGACCGCCACTCCGGGGGCGGGGCGACGCAGAAATCGAACGAGGACCGCTTCAAGGAGGTCAACCAGGCCAACGAGGTCCTGTCGGACCCGAAGCGGCGCACCCTCTACGACGAGTTCGGCGAGGCGAGCATGCAGCAGGGCTTCGACGCCGACCGCGCCCGCGCGATGCGCGACTTCGGAGGGCGGGTGCCGCGTGGCGGCGCTCCCGGCGGCCCGGGGGGCGTCCGGATGGAGGACCTCTTCGGCCAGCAGGGCGGCGGCGACGTCGACATGAGCGACCTGTTCGGCGGCATCTTCGGCGGCCAGGGCCGCGGGCGACCGCGCCCGCAGGGCCCGCGGCGCGGCGCCGACATGGAGTCGACGATCACCATCGACTTCGCCTCCTCCTTGAAGGGCACGACGTTGAGCCTCCGCTTCGACGGCAGCGTGGAGCCGATCCAGGTGCGCGTGCCTGCCGGGGCCAGCGAGGGCGGGCGCCTCCGCATCCCCGGCAAGGGGGGCCCAGGGGCCATGGGCGGGCCGCCCGGGGACCTGCTCCTCACGGTTCACGTCACGCCGCACCCCCACTTCAAGCGCGAAGGCGACGATCTCTCGCTCGACCTGCCCATCACGATCGTCGAGGCGTGGGAGGGGGCGAAGGTCCGCGTCCCTACCGTCGACGGCGAGGTGGTGCTCAAGGTCCCCGCGAAGACGCAGAGCGGCGACGTCACGCGGCTGCGCGGCAAGGGCGTGCAGCGGCCGGGTCGCGGCGCGGGCGACCTCTACGTGAAGTTCATGCTGCGACTGCCGGCGGGCGACGACCCCTCCATCGCCCGGGCGATGGAGGAGCTCCGTCCTCACTGCGCCGACCCGCGCGACGCGATCAAGCTTTAGCGAGCGAGATCGCGCCGCGGTCAGCGATCAACCGGGGCAGGTGTCCGACACTGCGCCCACGTGCGGGCAGTGCAGGGTCAGGTTGTCGCCGCCCTGCGCCGCCACCGTCAGGTGGTACATGCGGCAAGCGAGCGTGTCGCCGGCGTCGGGGTTGCTCGCCGAGTACTCACCGTCGGCGTAGGCCGCGCAGGACTTCTCGCAGTCGCCCGCGTACGCGTCGGGGCAGATCTCCTCGGCGATCTGGCAGAACGCCTCGCAGGGCGAGGTCGCATCCGCGGAGCAGGCGCCGGTGCCCAGGGGGCCGGCGTGCTCGCAGTGGATGTCGGGTGAGTCGAGCGCGACCGACGCGTGGTACGAGCGGCAGCCGAGCGTGTTTCCGGTGTCCTCGAACTCACCGGCCCCGAACGCCGCGCACGCGGCCTGACAGGATTCGGCGTTGGGGTACTGGGCGAGATCGCCCGTGCACGCCTCGGTGACCGTGTCGCAGTAGGACGCGCAGTCGTAGGCCGGGGCGCCGCCGCCGGAGCCCGAGGTCCCCGCGCCCGAGCCGCCCTCGCCGGAGCTGGACGTGCTGGAGGTGGTCGCAGTGGTCGCAGTGGTCGTGGCGGTCGTGGCGCCGGTGGTCGCTGTCGTTGCGCCGGTCGTCGAGGCGCCGGTGGTGGCCGCATCGCCGCCACCGCTGCCGCCGCCTCCGCCTGAATCGTCGCCGCAGGCCGCGAGGGAAGCGAGCGCGAGCCCGCTCAAGAGAGTGATTCGAAGCATCATCTGGAGATCTCCCGGTGTTGTCGCGCTTGGGGGTGGAAGGAAGCTTCGCGGAAACCCCCGAACGAGGACGCGCAGGCTACCGCATCGGTTGCCTGAGCACGCCTTCTTCGCTTTCGCCTTGCCCGCGCGCCCTCTCCATGGCGGAAGAGCAGCGTGAACGGCCCGCGCCTGCTACTCGCCCTGCTCCTCGGCTCCGCCCTCCTCCAGGCCGCCTGCGGCGGCACCGGCCGGGGTCCGGAGGACCCGCCCCCCTGGATCGAGGCCCGTGACGAGGCGCTCTTGGCCCCGCCCGCCGCTGCCTCCGCCGCGGCGCCCACAGCCTCGGCGCCCGGCTATCAGGGGCTGGGCGTCGAGAGTGTCCCGCCGGAGGTGATGGCGAAGTACGCGGCGCCGCCGCTCCCGCCCGAGGTGTCGCGGCCGGTCCAGGCGCTGCTCGACGTGCGCGCGCCGGGCGCCGGCGTGGTGACGGACGACGGAGCGAGGATGGTGTTCGGCTGGAGCATCACCGGCGTCGCCCAGGTCTTCCGCCTCGATGGGCCCCGCACCTTTCCGGTGCAGCTGACGGGCGGCGAGGACGCGACCTCGATCGCCGCGCTCCTCCCCGACCGGAACACAGTCATCCTTTCCCGGGATCGTTCGGGCGAGGAGAACCCCGGCCTCTACCTGCAGAGCGTCGAGGGGGGCCCGCTGCGCGAGGTGCAGCACAAGAAGGGCGTGCAGACGTTCCTCGACCGCGTGGCGGACGACGGCAAGAGCTTCCTGTTCCGCTCCAACGACGTGGTCAAGGACTCGTTCGTCCTCTACCGATGGGACGTCGCCGCCGGCACGCGCGCGGTGGTCTTCGATCAGCCCGGCCTGTGGCAGGCGCAGGACGAGCGACCCGACGGCAGGATCCTGCTCCACAAATCGGTCGGCGGGCAGCAGGCGGAGTACTTCGAGCTCGACCCGAAGACGAGGAAGACGACGCCTCTCTTCGGCCAGGGTCAGCGCGAGGACTACGTCGCCCGCTACGGCGTCCCCGGCGAGATCGTCGTCAAGACCAACGCGCTCGGCGAGTTCCGCCGCCTCTACGCGTGGAAGGCAGGAGAAGGCGGGGGGAAGCTCGAGCCGCTCACGCCGGAGGCGAAGCACGACGTCGAGGACTTCACCGTCGACCGAAAGCGCGCGCGCATCGTCTACACCACCAACGAGGGTGGCTACACGCGCCTCCACGCGATGGACGCGCGCACCAGGCGCGCGATCGACCTGCCGGCGCTGCCGCCGCACGACCACGCCTACCTCGGGCCCACCAGCGAAGGCGGCCGCTACACGACGATCCTGGTCGACCCCGGCACCGCGCCGCCGCAGGCGTGGGTCCTCGATTGGACGACGAGGAAGCTCGCGGCCTGGCACGCGCCGGCGACGCCGGAGCTGGCCCCGGGCGGCTTCGCGCGAGCCGAGCTGACGACGTACCCGGCGAAGGACGGAACGGCGATCCCCGCGTTCGTGCGGCGCCCGCGCGCTTGCCCGACACGTCCGTGCCCGGTGGTCGTGCACTTCCATGGCGGCCCCGAGGCGCAGACGGTCGCCGGCTTCTCCACCCGCTCGCAGATGTTCGTCGACGCCGGCTTCGTGTTCGTCGAGCCCAACGTCCGCGGCAGCGACGGCTACGGCAAGGCCTGGCTCCACGCCGACGATGCCGCCAGGCGGCTCGCGGTCATCACCGACATCCAGGACGCGGCGACCTACGCCCGCAAGCAGTTCACCGAGGACGGCAAGCAGCCGCGGGTGGGCGTGTTCGGCGGCAGCTACGGCGGCTACTCGGTGCTCGCGGCGATGACGATGTTCCCTGGCGCCTACGACGCCGGCGTGAGCGTCGTGGGCATCAGCAACCTCAAGAGCTTCCTGATGAACACTGCGCCGTACCGCCGCGCACTGCGCATCAGCGAGTACGGCGACCCGGAGAAGGACGAGGAGACGCTGCGAAAGCTCTCGCCGTTCTTCCACGCCGACGCGCTGAAGGGCCCGCTGATGCTCATTCAGGGGGCGACCGACCCGCGGGTGCCGGTCGGCGAGGCGCTGCAGTTCCACGATCGGCTCGCCGCGCGCGGCGTCGAGGTACCCCTAATCATCTTCCCCGACGAGGGGCACGGCGCGCGAAAGCGCCCCAACCAGGTCCTGACGTACGGTCACGCCATCGCGTTCTTCCGGAAGCACCTGGCGCCCGGTCGGCTACCCTGACCGAGGCCCATGGCCAGCCACTCGCAGACCGGCGCACCCAGCTCCGACCAGCCCGCGCCGACGCGCATCCTCAACGCGCCGCTGGGGCTCGATCGTGGCGTGGTGCTGTCGAACCGCTACGTCGTCGAGCGGGTGCTCGGCCAGGGCGGCATGGGCGTCGTCGTCGCGGCGGAGGATCGCACCACGGGCCGCCGCGTCGCGCTGAAGTTCCTGCAGCTCGAGGCCTCGCGGGACCCCGAGGTCCATGCCCGCTTCCTGCGCGAGGCGCAGGCGGCCTCGAGCATCGCGTGCGAGCACGTCGTGCGCGTGTTCGACGCCGGGACCATGGGCTCGGGCGCCCCTTACATCGTCATGGAGCTCCTCGAGGGCGAGGACCTCTCGCAGGCGGTGGAGCGACGCGGGGCGCTCCCGGTGCAGGAGGTGGTCGACCACGTGCTGGAGGCGCTGGTCGCGGTCGGGCTCGCCCACCTGCGCGGCATCGTCCACCGCGACCTGAAGCCGGCGAACCTCTTCCTCACCCACCACGTCGACGGTCGCCCGCTGGTGAAGGTGCTCGATTTCGGCCTGAGCAAGGACGTGGCCGGACGCGAGGAGCTGAACCTCACCAAGACGTCGCACGCCGCGATCGGCACGCCGCTCTACATGGCGCCGGAGCAGATCCGCAGCCTGAAATCGGCGTCCTTCGCCAGCGACCTCTGGGCGATGGGCGTGATCCTCTTCGAGCTGGCAACGGGGCAGCTGCCCTTCGACGGTGAGAGTCTCGGCGCGCTCTTCTCGGCGATCGCCGCCGATCCGGCACGGCGGCTAGACGACGTGTTGCCAGGCGCGCCGCCCCAGCTGGTCGAGGCGATCGAGCGCTGCCTGCGGAAGAAGCCCGCCGACCGGCCGGCCGACGCGCTGACCCTGGCGGGTCTCCTCGTGCCGCTCGCCACCCCCCGCGGTCGTGCGGCCTATGCGCGTCTGCAGCGGGAGCACGCGAACACCACCGGTGGGTGGAACCTCGCCGGAGGAGAGATCGTCGACGAGCCTTCGGGGACGCGAGCTCCGGGGCCAGTGGAACGTGCGCGCCCGGCGCCCACGTTCGCCATGACCCGCGGGATGCCGATCGCCGACCCGTCGACGACGATGGGGATGGCGGCGCCCGCGGCGCCGCCCCGTCCTGCGGGGCCCGGCTCCACGGGCCGCGGCGCCCTCCTGGCCGGCGTGTTGCTCGCCGCGGCGGGCGTGGGCGCTGGTGCGTGGTGGCTCATGGTCAGGGGACTGGGGGAGACCGCGTCCACTCCCACGGTCGCAGGGCCTGATCAGGCAGGGACTCAGGCAGGAACGACGGCGGCGCCTTCCAACGTGGCGCCTGTCGAGCTGGGCCCGCGCGCGGAGACCGTGGCCGCGCCGCCGAGCACGGATCCGGCGCCCGGCGAGACGGCCGCCAGTAGCGCCGCGCCCGCCGCGTCGCCGGCTGCGTTCCCGGCCGCGGGCGGCACGAAACCCTGGGCGCCGCGACCGCCTGGGACGGCGACGCCGGCGGCCCCGACGGCGGAGCCGGCAGCGCCGTCGACCTCCCTGGAAGACGTGATGAAAAAGGGCCGCCGCTAGCTGCTGTATGTTCCCGTCCGTGACGTGCAGGCTGCCGACATGGGCGACTCTCCTGGTGACCGGCGCGTCGCTCCTCGTCGCTGAGCCGGCAGCGGCGCAGGTCTCCGCGCAGGACGCGGCCGCGGCGGAGGCCCTCTACGACGAGGGCACCCGGCGCATGGAGTCCGGGGACTACGCGGGCGCGTGCCCGAAGCTCGCCGAGAGCTTCCGCCTCGACCCTGCGCTGGGGGCGCTCCTCAACCTGGCGGTCTGCCGCGAGCGCGCTCGGCAGACGGCGAGCGCGTGGGTCACCTACCTCGACGTCGTGGCGCGCGCGAAGGCGGCCGGCGACGCGGAGCGAGCGACCGTTGCCCAGCAGCGCGCCGACGCTCTCGCGCCGCGCCTGCCGAAGCTGCGCATCGACCTCGGGCCGGCGGTGTCCGCGCTGCCCGGCCTCACCGTCACGCGGGACGGCACCCCGGTGGAGCCGGGGGTTGCATCGACGCCGGTCCCGGTCGACCCCGGCGACCACGTCGTGGTGGTGCGGGCGACCGGCAAGGCTCCCCTCGAGAAGCGCGTGACGGCGGCGGAGGGCGCGGTGGCGGCGGTCGCCGTCGACGCGCTCACCCCCGAGGAGGAAGGCGCGGCACCGCCGCCTCCGACGCGACCTCCCGAGGAGACCGCAGGCGGTGGCGGGCTGACCGGCCTCCAGGTGACCGGCCTGGTGATGGGCGGCGTCGGGGTCGTCGCGCTCGGCGTCGGTCTCGCGTTCGGCGCGGTCGCCCTGGGCGGGGGGAGCGATCTGGACACACTGGGCTACGAGCCGGAGGACGGCAGCTGCACTTCCGATCCGGAGGGCCAGTGCGCGAGCGTCTACGACGACGCGAGCTCGGCCGCGACGCTGTCCACGGTGCTGGTCATCGCCGGCGGCGCGCTGGCGGCGACCGGCCTGGTCCTCGTCATCGCCGGCGGCGACACCAGCGGCCAGGAGACGGCGAGAGTGAAGCTGGTGCCGTCCTTCGGCGGCGCGATCCTGCGAGGTGAGCTGTGATGGATGGTCGAACCTCGGTTGCCGCGCTCCCCTGCGTCGTGCTGCTGGCGAGCTGCGCCTCGATCGCCGGCCTCGGCGAGGAGCCGACCGAAGAGACGGGGACCACCAGCGGCTCGTCGTCGTCGACCACGGCGAGCAGCGCCTCCACCGGCTTGCCGACCTCGAGCTCCATCAGCACCAGCAGCGCCTCCACGGCGGGTGGCGGCGAGGACTCCACCACGGCGTCGTCCACCAGCGCGGGCGGCGGGGGCGCGGGCGGCGGGGGCGCCGGCGCGGGGGGCGGATCCACCAGCGCGGGCGGCGGCGGCACTGGCGGCGAAGGGCCCGTCGAGCCGCCCGGCTGCGGGCCCGATGACCCCGACTGCGCGCTCGGCGACGGCACGAACTGCCTGGTGCGCCGATTCATCTACACCGATACCTGCGTCGACTACTCGATCAACTCGTTCGTGAGAGGCCTCGTCGTCACCGACGACATCTTCGCGTTCGGGCGACGCCAGCTGGACCCCCTGAAGGAGCCGACCTGCGCGGGCGGCTCGGACCTGCCCGGGATCGAGCGCGTCCGGCGCCGGGGCTTCGAGTCCACCCGGATCGAGCTGCCCATGCCCGTCGGTGTCCTCGCGGCGGACGACGCGAGCCGTCTCGTCACCCTGAGCTTTCTGGCCGACCACCCGGCGTACGGCGTCGCACTGGACCAGCTCGTCCCGACCGCGCTGGGGAACGTCGAGCAGGGCTACGGGGCGCTGCTCTTCCTGGCTGGCTCGGCGTTCGTCGGAGCGCGCAGCTCGACCTTCACCGGCGCGTCGATCGACCGTCTGACTCTGGGCGCCGGTGCGCCCACGAGCTGCACGGTTGCCGACCCCACCGGCATGGCGGAGTCGGCGCTGGCGATGCGCCAGGTGGGCGTCAACCGGCGCATCGCGTGGGGCGGACTGAACACCGCCCTGGTGACGGCGCCGTCTCAGTGTCCCAACGGCTGCCTCTTCGGGGTGGATTCGGACCAGTGCTACACCGCGCGCTGGACGTCGGGCGTCCTGCAGACCGGAGGAGGTTGCCCCCAGGTCACGGACCCGGTCGACCACCCGCTGGGGGAGTACTGCAGCGTCGACAACATCGCGATCGCCCCCGGCGGCGCGACGTTCCTGAAGGTCGGGACCTCCTTGGGGGGCGAGGTGGTCGGCGCGAGCGGAGGCGCCGTCGAGACCGCCGGCTCGCGAGCGCTGGCCGTCGACGCCGACCGGGTCTTCGTGTCCGACGGGGCCGAAGGGGTCCTCGTGTGTGGCCACGATCTCGTGCGGGACGCGTGCCTCCCTCTCGTGGACCTCCCCGACGACCTGGGCCTGGCGTCCGAGATCACCCGCTTCGCTGGGGGGCTCCTGGTCCTCGGCGCCAAGTCCACCGGCGAGACCGTCGACGCCATCCTGACCTGCATCGACGCGACCAGACTCCCGACCCCGGGCTAGCCGACGCGACCGCCGTCCCTGGGGCGCAGCATGGCAGGCCGCGGGGCAGCTGACGCCCCTCGCCCCGCCAGCTACTCTCTCGCTCCGTGGTTTCCGACGAGCTGGTGACGATCCGGCAGGTCCTCGCCCCGCGCCCCGACGTGCAGCTGGCGTTCCTGTTCGGGTCCACGGCGCGCGGCTCGGCGACCGACTCTTCCGACATCGACCTCGCCATCCTCGCGCCAGGCGACACCCAGCTCCTCGTCGCCGCGGAGCTGACCCTGGCTCTCGGCCGTGAAGTGGACGTGCTCGATCTGGATCGCGCTCCGATCCCCGTCCTCGAGCGGATCATCGAGGAGGGCATCCTGGTTCACGAGGGCCGCGCCGGCGCCGCGGCGTCGTGGCGATCGCGCACCCTCGCCACGCTCGCCACCGACCTTCCCGGTTTTCTCCGCATGCGCGACGCGTGGCTGCGCCGCGTGGCAGAGCGGGGCCTCTGATGGTCGACCGGACGCGCGTCGCGGCGAAGCTCGCCGACCTCGCCGAGCGCATCTCCCGCGTCCGGAAGCATGCCAAGGCGTCCCCCGCCGAGCTGGCGGCCGACCGGGACGCGATGGATCTCGTGGCCTTCAACCTGATGCTCTCGGTCCAGGCTGCGGCCGACATCGCCAGCCATCTGATCGCCGACGAGGGATGGCCGGCCGCGACCACCCTCGCCCAGTCCTTCCAGCGCCTCGCGGATCGCGCCGTGGTGGCCACTGGCACCGCGGACGCGCTCGCGCGTGCTGTCGGGCTCCGCAACATCGTCGCGCACGGCTACGGCGGCGCCGATCCCGCGCTGGTGCACGCTGCGGCCACGAGCGGGCTCGCCGACCTCGAGTCGTTCGCCCGCGAGGTGGCAAGCTGGATCGCCGCGCGCGCAGGCGGCTGACCGCCCTCAGCTGGCGACGGCGCGCAGCCCGATGATCGGCGTCGCGTCGTCGACCACGCCGCTCGCCAGATCGACAGAGACCTCGATCGACCAGTCGTTCTCTCGCTCGGGGTCCAGCATCGTCTGGAACGCGGAGAACTGCGCCGGGCCGTCGCGGCGCACCGTCGTCCACTCCGCCTTGCGCGCGTCGCCAAAGGCGAGCAGCTCGGTTCGCGCCTCCAGGTAGGGCTTCATCGCGTCCTCGATGCGGCGCGCGTCCCAGCGATCCTCGGGGCGGAGCGCGGCGCTGGCCGCCTCCCAGTCCTTCTGCGCGAGGGCGCGCAGCAAGCGGTGCAGCTCGCGCCGCACCCGGATGAGGAGCGCCTTGTCGTCGTCGGCGAGCTCGACCGCGCGATCGGGGCGCTCGCCCTTCGGCACCTTGCCGCCGGCCTGGCGCAGCTCCCACTCGTCGAGCAGGCTGGAGTCGACGCCACGGACCTCGCCGCGCAGGTACACGGCGATGTCGCGCAGCTCCGGGGTCTGGAACGCGTCGGGCACCGTCTGCGACAGCGTCTTGACGACCTCCGACAGGTAACGCAGCAAGAGGCCCTCGATGCGCGCCATGTCGTACTCGCGCACGTACTCGTCGAAGGATGCCTGGTGCTCCCACATTTCCCGGGCGATCGACTTGGGAGCGACCGCCTCCGACAGCGCCCACGGGTGGACCTTCTGGAACTCGGCCAGCGTCGCGAAGATGACCTCTGCCAGGGGCTTCTCGTGCTCGATCTTCTCGAGCTCCGCCATGCGCTGGTCGTACTCCACCCCGGCGGCCTTGAGCTCGCCGATGCGGATCGTCTTCTTGCGGTCGACCTGCCGCATCAGGATGGCCGCCGGGCTCTCCAGGATGGCCTCCACCGCCGAGAGCGTGTCGAGGGCGAGCTGCGCCGGCTCCTCGCTGGTCTCCTTCAGCACCGGGAGGAAGTCGAGCAGCCACATCCCCAGCGTGTGGTGGATGGAGAAGTCGTCCTGCAGGTCCTTGGAGACGATGGCGCGCTTGCCGCGGCGCCCACCTTCGCGCTCGGCGAGCTCGATGATCCCCGCGCGGAGGAGCGACCGGAACACCACCGGGGCGTGCAGCTTC
>JBKJLX010000359.1:0-5020 GCA_046596645.1 Polyangiaceae bacterium | reverse complement strand
GCTGAAGGGCATCGTCGACACGGCGCACGCGCGCGACATGAAGGTGCTGCTCGACTACGCGATGAACCACGTCCACCAGGACGCGCAGATCTTCCAGGATCACCCCGACTGGTTCTGGCCGCTCGATGCCGGCGGACGCTACTGCGTCTGCGGCGACCAGTGCGCGTGGGACGGCGACGACGGCCGCCGCTGCTGGTTCCGCGACTACCTGCCGGACTGGAACTTCCAGAACCCCGACGCGCGCTCGGCGAGCATCGACAACGCGATGTGGTGGATCGATCAGACCGGCATCGACGGCTACCGCCTCGACGCGGTGAAGCACATCGAGACCCTCTGGATCGAGGAGCTGCGCAACCGCGTGCGGACCGAGATCGAGGAGCCTAGCGGCGAGAAGTTCTACCTGGTCGGGGAGACGTTCGACACTGGCAACCGCGATCTCCTCAAGCAGTACATGGGACCGAACCTGCTCGATGGGCAGTTCGACTTCCCGCTGCGGACACAGTCGGTGGAGATCCTGCTCCGCCGCACCGGGACCCTGTTCGACCTCGACAGCTATCTGGGCTCCAACGACACGTTCTACGACCCGGGCATCATGTCGACGTTTCTCGGCAACCACGACATCGCCCGCATCGTGCACAACGCGGAAGACAGCCCCTGGAGCGCCTACGACTCCGGCGGCTCGGGCGCGGTCTGGAACGACCCTCCCCGGCAGCCCGACTACGCCGCGCCCTACGAGCGCCTCGGCGTCGGCTTCACCTTCCTGATGACCACCAAGGGCATCCCCCTCGTCTACTACGGCGACGAGATCGGCCTCGCCGGCGCAGGAGACCCGGACAACCGCCGCTTCATGCCGTGGGACGAGGAGGACATCACCGTCGACATGGAGGGCCTGCGTACCCACCTCAAGAAGCTCGGCGCCATCCGCAAGGAGAACCCGGCCCTGTGGCGCGGCACGCGCAGCACGGTGTTCGTATCCAACGACACCTACGCGTACCGGATGACCGACGGACCGAACATCGTCTACGTCGCGCTGAACCGCGGGGACGTCGATGCCGCCGTGGAGAACCTCCCGGCGAGCGCGACCGATCTGCTCAGCGGCGACGAGGTGAGCGGCCCCAGCCTCACGCTGCCGCCTCGGTCGTCGATGATCCTCGTCGAGAACTGAGGCGACCCCGGAGGCGGTGGACATGGCAGGCGTCTTGCTCCACCGGGCGCATGACGAGCCGACACGCCATCCTCCGCGCCGCCACGGCGCTCGCCTGCCTCGCGCTGGCCTCCGCGCCACACCTGGCACACGCCCAGGAGGCGACCGGCGAGGCGACCGGCGAGGCGCGCAGCCCCGCCGCAGGCGGGCTCGGGGTCGTGCTCGCACTCGCCGGGGCGCCCTTCCTGGTTGCGGGCTCGACCCTGCTCGCGAGCGGCGTCGCGCGGGACGAGCCCCGTCACAGGGAGGCGATCGACGACCTCCAGACCTCGGGAGGCTTCCTCCTCCTCGGGACCGGCGGCATCTTGCTGGGGGCAGGGATCCCGACCATCGCGTGGGGGTTCGGCAGCGACAGCGAGAGGCCGTCGTCGGGCGCTGCGCAGCCCCGCGCCCGCACCGGGTCCGCCGCACCCAGCGTGGTGGTGGCGCCCAGCGGCGCCGCCGCCGCATGGCGGTTCTGAGGCCCGGCCTCCCGGAGGCCGCCACCCGCCAGACCCGACCCAGCAGGGAATCCCCTTTTCGTTTCAACACATGATGGTGGTGAAAATCGCCGTGATCCGCCGCGACGGACTTTCTTTCGTCGCGGGTTCGGGCAAGATGCGCGCCCCCTCCGGGTCACACGGCCCTGACGGAAAGGACACACGGCGCGATGGCGGATCGAATCGGTCTTCTGGTGGGCATGGAGAACTCGTTTCCCCCCGAGTTCATCGCGCGGTGCAACCGCGTCCCCGGGGTGAAGGCCGAGCTTGCCAAGATCGGCGGCATCGCCGAGCGCTTCGCCTCGCCCTATGACGTCCTGATCGACCGCATCAGCCAGGAGGTCCCGCACTACCGCTTCGCGCTCAAGTGCGCGGCGCTCGCGGGGGCCTACATCATCAACGACCCCTTCTGGTGGACGGCGGACGACAAGTTCTTCGGATACTCGCTGGTCCAGCGGGCCGGCGTCGCCGTGCCGCGCACGGTGATGCTCCCGCAGAAGGACTACATGTCGCGAATCGACAAGAGCCGCAGCCTGCGAAACCTGGAGTTCCCGCTCGATTGGGAGCGGATCGTCGAGTACGTCGGCTTCCCCGCGATCCTCAAGCCGGCCGACGGCGGCGGCTGGCGCGACGTCACGGTGGTCAAGAGCCCGGCCGAGCTCTTCCGCGCCTACGACGCGTCGAACACGATGGTGATGACGCTGCAGCAGTTCATCGATTTCGACGAGTACATCCGCTGCATCTGCGTGGGGAAGGACAACATCCTGCCCATCCAGTACAGCCCCTCGCGCCGCTGCTACCTCCACAACGCGACCGACGAGTGGCTGGGCAAGGAGATGATGGATCGCGTGATCAAGGACGCGAAGACCATCAACAACCTGCTCGGCTACGACATGAACAGCGTCGAGTTCGCGATCAAGGACGGCATCCCCTACGCGATCGACTTCACCAACCCCGCGCCCGACATGGCCAAGGAGGCGATACTCGAGCCGCACTTCGAGGTGGTCGTCGACTGGATGGTCGACTTCGCGGTGCGCTGCGCAAAGGATCCGAAGAAGAACAGCTACGAGCGCTGGAGCTGGCACAAGCACGGCGGCAAGGTCATCGCGGGCCCGCAGGAGGACCCGCTGCGGGCCGCCGACGAGCCCGAGCAGGTCTCACGTCTGATCGGTCCGACGGGCCACCAGGGCAGGGCGGGGAGAGCAAGAGCATCATGTCGGGTGAGAAGGCGCAGGGGCTGCTCGATGGCCAGTTCACGCTGGGCGTCGAGGAGGAATTTCAGATCGTCCACCCGGGGACGCGCGAGCTGCACTCGTACGTCTCGAAGCTGCTCGAGGAGGGGAGCCCGGAGAGCGCTGTCCTCCGCGAGCGGGTGCGCCCGGAGATGCACCAGTCGGTCGTCGAGACTGGCACCGGCATCTGCCGCGACATCCGCCAGGTGCGCTCAGAGATCACCGAGCTGCGGCAGAACCTGACCTCGCTCGCCAAGAAGGGAGGGCTGCGCATCGTCGCCGCCGGCACCCACCCCTTCAGCGACTGGAAGAAGCAGGAGATCACCCAGGGTGATCGCTACATCCAGATCGTCGAGGACCTGCAGGACGTCGCGCGCGCCAACCTGATCTTCGGCCTGCACGTCCACGTGGGCATCCACGACAAGGAGGTGGCGATGGTCCTGGCCAACCAGGTCCGTTACTTCCTGCCCCACGTCCTCGCGCTGTCGACCAGCTCGCCTTTCTGGCTGGGGCGCGACTCCGGCCTGAAGTCGATCCGTAGCGAGATCTTCAAGCGCTTTCCGCGCACCGGCATCCCGGAGACCTTCGACAGCTACAAGGCCTTCGAGAGCTACGTCGAGCTCCTGGTGAAGACCGGCTGCATCGACAACGCCAAGCGCATCTGGTGGGACGTGCGGGCGCACCCGTTCTTCGACACCGTCGAGATCCGCGTCTGCGACATGACGACGCGCATCGACGACACTGTCGCCATCGCCGCGCTGATCCAGGCGATCATGGGCAAGCTGTACCTGCTCTACCGGCGCAACCTCGGCTTCCGGAACTACAAGAGCGCCCTCATCGAGGAGAACAAGTGGCGCGCCGTGCGCTACGGCCTCGACGGGCAGTTCATCGATTTCGGCAAGCGCGAGCAGCTCCCCACGCGCGACATCATCGTCGAGCTGCTCGACTTCGTGGCCGAGGCGGCCGACATCTTCCGCACGCACGACGAGCTCGACCGCATCCGGAAGATCATGGTGGAGGGGACGAGCGCCGACCGGCAGCTGCGGATCTTCAAGGAGAAGCAGGACATGAACGCCGTGGTCGACGACCTCATCGAGCAGTCGATGCTGGGTGCCTGAGCGCCGCGTGGTGAGGCCGGGGCTGACAGCTTTTTTCGGTGGTCCGCGGCCCGGTGATACCGTTCGGGGCGTGGTTCGGCACCCCCGCTCACTGGCCCCCCGCTCCTCGCGGACCGTTCGTCTGACCAGAACGCGAGCGTGCGCCGCCGTCGCCCTGGTCTTCGGGACGCTCGGCCTGGCGGCTGCCGCCGGCTGCTCGGGCACCAAGTACATCGCCGAAGGCCCCGGCCAGCCGTTCGACCGCGCCCGCGGCAGCGTGCCGGCGGGCAGCCTCGGCATGTGCAAGCGGGTCGGCACCCAGAAGCCGCCCATCATCAGCGACGCGGTGTGGGAGCACGCCAAGCCGTGCAACGCCAAGACGCCTGAGGAGTACATCCGCCTCGGCTACGGCCACTCACGGGGTGACCCCGAGGCCGCCAAGAAGCGGGTCGACAAGATGATGGACGCGCTCCGTGACGGGCAGCGCGAGGACGGCAACACCAAGGTGCTCGCCGCGCTCCGCCAGATCCGGGAGGAGGGCCAGAAGGACGAGTGGCTCAAGGATCGCGTGTTCCGCCAGTCGGCCCGCGATGCTGTCTGCGACTTCACCTACCTCCTCACCACGATGGAGGGCGAGTACTCCCGCCTGAAGAAGGGCGACCGCTGCGCAGCCCACGTCTACGACCAGGTGGATCGCAAGGACGTCTGCCTGTTCGACACCGCCCAGGAAGAGGCGGTCTGGCTGACCGCCTCGTGGACTTGCGTCGCGCGGACGGAGGAGGCGGGATCGGCCATGAGCTGCCACCGCCTGTGCGCCTACGACGACTACTGCGCGCGCCAGGTGAGCTGCGCCGCGCCCGATCTCGACCTCTCGCTGTGTGCTCTCGGCGTCTGCCTCCCCGAGCAGAAGGCCGGGATCTACTAGTCGGCCCGGTGCGGACCCGCCCGCACCGAGGCTTCGACCCGCGATCCCCGTACGATTCGTCGTTGCGCCGCTCTTGCTAACCC
>JBKJLX010000109.1:0-2675 GCA_046596645.1 Polyangiaceae bacterium | reverse complement strand
GGGTCGGCTCCCGCTCATCGACCTCATCCAGGAGGGCAACATCGGCCTGATGAAGGCGGTGGAGCGCTTCGATCACACCCGCGGCTACCGCTTCTCCACCTACGCCTCGTGGTGGATCCGGCATGCCATCAGCCGCGCGCTCGCCGACAAGGGCCGCGCCGTGCGCATCCCGGTCCACATGCTCGACACCTTCAACCGGGTGGCGCGCGCCACCCAGGCGTTCATCGCGCGGACCGGCAAGGAGCCGTCGCTGGAGGAGCTCGAGAAGGAGACCGGCGTGCCGGTCGAGAAGCTCGACAAGGTGCGCGACTTCTACGCGGAGACGCCGTTCAGCCTCGACCGTCCGGTGGGCGACGAGGACGGTCGGAAGTTCATCGACTTCCTCCAGGAGGAGGACGCGCTGAGCCCCTTCGACAACCTCGCCTCCACACGGTGGACGGACGAGGTCCGCCGCCTCCTCACCACGCTGACGCCGATCGAGTCGCGGATCATCCGCTGGCGCTTCGGCCTCGACGATGAGGACGAGCTGACGCTCAAGGAGATCGGCGACAAATACAACCTGTCGCGCGAGCGCATCCGCCAGCTCCAGGAGCAGGCGCTCGGCAAGATCCGCCGTCAGATGCGCGACTTCTGACGGCCACTGCCCCCGTCTGGAAATGTCCCCGAGGTCGGGCGTCTAGCGACGCCAGGCCTGCTTCGCGAGGCCGTCGACGAACCCGTCGATGGCCTCGCGTGCTTCGTGGCTCTTGCCCTTGCAGTCGGAGACGATCACCGAGAAGGCAAGGGGGCGACCGCCGGCGGGGCGGAGGACGTAGCCGGATAGGGCGACCGTCGCCGCGAGCGTGCCCGTCTTCGCGCGGATCGCGCGCTCGTCGGACCAGCCGCGCAATCTGCCCCGCAGCGTCCCGTCGACCCCGGCGACGGCGAGGTGAGCCACCAGCTCGGGGCCGATCGCAGGGTCGTCGAACGACGACGCGAGGAGGGCCGCCATCGCGCGCGGGGTGGCGCGGTTGGCGTCGAAGAGCCCGGAGCCGTTGACGATCTTCATCCCGGGGTCGAAGGCGCGTCTCCTCTCCAGGATCTCGCGGACCACGGCGGCGCCCCCCTCGGGCGTCGGCGGGCGACCGGCGGGGGCGAGGGCGAGGAGCAGCATCTCGGCGGCGAAGTTGTCGCTGTCCTTGCCCAGCATGGCGACGATCGATCCGAGTGGCGCCGAGGAGCGGACGACGAGCGCGCGCGTCTCTCCCGAGCCACCCAGCTCGACGGCGTCCCCCACCTCCACGCCGACCCCGCGCAGCGCCTCGCGCATGGAGAGGCCCGCGAGCTTGCGCGGATCGTCGGCGCGTCGGGTGGCAGGGACGGGCGCGCGGCCCTCCGGGATGCCGCCGGAGAGGCGCGCGACGAGCACCCCCTTCTCGACGCGCATGTCGAGGCGCACCGTCTCCGAGGACGCTCGCGCGACTGTGGTGACCGAGCCCTCGATCCGCGCCGCGCCGGGGGGATCGACGACCAGCACTGCCGGACGCCCCTCGGCCGCGGGCCGGACCCAGACGGTGACGAGGTTCCCGTCGATGCTGAGCGGAGCGACGTTGGCGCGGAACGGCGCCCACTCCTCGGGCTGCTGCTCGAACGCGGGCGGCACCCAGCGGCCTCCGCCGGCACCCTGGTCGACCTCGATCGCGTCGACCTTCTTCACGCCGGCGATCACCAGCTCGCGCGCCATGCCGACGAGGTCCGCGTCGCGCAGCGTGGGGTCGCCGCGGCCGCGCAGTACCAGCTTCGGCACCCGACCCTCGCTGTCGATGGCCCCGTAGAGGCCAGTGACGAAGCGGTGCTGGGGGCCGAGGCGCTCCAAGGCGGCGACCGCGGTCGCCAGCTTGGCGTTGGAGGCCGGGTTGCGCGCGGTGGTCGCGTCGAGCGTCGCCACCGCCGCGCCGCTGGCGAGATCGACGACGTGCAGGCCGACGGTGCCGCCCAGATCGCGGACGCTCCGGTCGATGTGCTCGATGGCGGCGCCCAGCGCCGCCGGGTCGAGCCCGCGCCGCTCTGCCGGGGCCGCCGAGGGGGCGGGTCGGGCCGGTGGGTCGGCGTGGGCGTTGGAGGCCGAGGCGCCAGCGGCCGCGGCGCAGGCCACGACCGCGGCCAGGAACGTGCGGCGGAGGGGCGGGGTCACGGGCTGGACGTAGCCCGACCGCGCAGAGGCGCCCACTTCCTGCTCCGGGTTTGCTAGGGTCCGAGACGAGGGAGGCGGAAAAGATGCGGACGTCCTTGTCGGTCGCGCTCGTCGCGCTGGGGTGCTTCACCGTCGGCTGCAAGGTTCCGCCGCCTGCCCAGGCGGACGAGGTCGATCAGCCTGCCTACGAGGGTGGCAAGGACGACGTCGAGCAGCCGGGCGTCACCGCTCTGCCGGGCTCCGAGGATTCGGCCAACGGTCGATCGTCCGACACGCCGACCACGGCGGCGCCTCCAGGGATGGAGGGGCTGGACGAGGATCAAAAAGCGCAGATGAAGGTCGCGCTGCGCCGCGGCACCGCCAAGGCCGCCGAGTGCGCCAACGTCGTGAAGAACGCGCCCACCGGCAAGGGGGACGTGCAGGTCGAGTTTGACGGCGTGAAGGGTCGCGCGACCGATGTCACCGTCGGCTCGCCGTGGGCTGGCACCGACGCCGAGGGGTG
>JBKJLX010000877.1:0-16088 GCA_046596645.1 Polyangiaceae bacterium | reverse complement strand
GCGATCCACTCCAGGTAAGTGCGGATAACGTTGGCCTCCGCCCCCTGCCCGCCCGTCTGATCGAGGCGGCGCAGCTCGCGATCGGCGACCTTGCGCGCCTCCTCGGGGAGGGTCGCGTCGTCGAGCTTCTGGCGGAGGGCGTCGCCCTCGTCCTCCTCGTCGTCCGAGAGCTGCTTCTTGATGGCCTTGAGCTGCTCGCGGAGCAGGTGGTCGCGCTGGTTCTTGCCGATCTCGCGCTTCACCTCCTCGCCGATGCTCTGGCGGAGCTCGGCGAGCTGCTGGTGCGACGCGACCATCCCGATGACGAGCCGCAGGCGCGCCACGACGTCGACCGTCGAGAGGACCTTCGCCGCCTCGTCGATCTCGAGGTCGAGCGCGTTCGCCACCTTGTCAGCCAGGAGTCCGGGAGTGGTCTCGGTGTTCCGGAGCTCCTCGAGGGCGCCACCCTTCTTGGCAGCGTCTGCGACGAGCGCCCGGAGCTCGACGGCGAGGAGCTTCGCCTCCGGGGTGGGCTCCTCATCCACCGGCGCGGCGACGCCATGGGCGCGCCAGCCTGGCACCAGATCGCTCAGCGCCTCGACGGAGACGCGGGAGAGGCCCTGGACGACGAGCCGGACGGCCTTGTCGCCGGGGACACGACCGATCTGCAGCACCTTGGCGAACGTGGCGTACGGATGGAGGTCGGCCGTGCTCGACGGCTCCTCCTGGCGGGATTCGCGCTGGGCGCCGACGGCGATGACGTCGCCCGGCGACAGCGACTCGACGAGCGAGAGCGACCGCGGACGCCCGACCGCGAGGGCCAGCGTGGCCCCCGGAAGGAGAACCCCGGCGCGCAGAGGCAGGAAGGGGAACGGGGAATCGGGCAATTTCGTGGTCATGTGCACTCCGGCCGATCACTCGGCGGCCAGCTGCGTTGCGGAACGGACTCCGTGAAGAGTGAACGAAACATAAATCCGTTCATCGCTCGCGCAAGGGAGCGCGACCCGGTCGTGCTGACCGGTCGCGGCGCCAGCGTCGGCGCCACGTCGCGAGCACGGGGGCGGCCCGCCGCGAGTGGCGCAGCCAGCTGGCGATCAGACCGTCCCAGCCTCGACGTTCTGGCGGCGGGCGATCGCGGCGCTCAGCGCCAGGTCGAGCTGCAGACCCTCGGCGAGGCGGAGGCCACCGAGCGGGAGCTGGTTCATGCGGGAGGCGTGGCGGGCGACGGCGGTCGCGAAGGCCATGGGCGAGGCCGAGGGATCGATCTCGGGCATCGGCTCGTCGCCGACGATCCGGACGACCAGCGTGCGCGTGTTCGACGCGACCGAGAAGTCGATGGCGGCCACGTCCGCGATGGGCCAGCGCTCGGTGGAGATCGGCTGGCGGAAGCGGCGACGCTCGACGGTGAGCGCCTCGTCGTCGACGCGGACGTGCACGCGGACGCCGACCGAGAGGCCGGTCATCACCACCGCCGCGGCGAGCACCGCCGACACGAACCACGCGCCGACGACGACGCCGGTGTCGGCCTCGGGGGCGGCGGCGAAGGACCACAGCATTAGCGCCACGCCGCCGAGGAAGCCGACGGCGCTGGCCGTCTGCATCCAGGGGTCCTGCGCGTTCCACGCGACCTCGAGGGACTCGCTGCCAGGTTCCTCGCGGTAGGTGCCGGGCGCTCCGCTCTCTACCCGGACCTCGAGGTGGGGGATGGCCTTCAGCGACTCCACCGGATCGGGCGGCGGGACGTCGACGCCGTCGCCGAGGGCCGCTTCGTGGGCGGCGTTCAGCGTCTCGCAGGTGGCGCGCGCGCCGTCGCCGTCGGTCGCGGAGACGACCTCGGTGTCGAGCCGGCCGCCGTCGCGCTTGTGGACGACGACCTTCCACACCGGGCTGGTGTCCGCCGACTTCCTGCTGTGGACGATGCGCTTCTCTGCCTCGAAGCGCGCGATCGAGGTCAGCGGCAGATCGACCCGACCTCCCTCGCTCGTCACCAGCGTCGCGAGGTCGTGCGCGGGGTCGATGGCCACCTGGACCAGGTGGGAGGCGCGCTGGGCGAGGATGAGGGCGGCGATCCCCATGACGGCGGCCACCAGGCCGAGGACCCAGCCGATCGCGGGCCCCGCGAGCACGCCGACGGCGACGAGGAACAGGCAGATCCCCGCCATCGCGTGGACGAGCCCGCGCACGTCGCCGGATGGTGCGCGCCCGACGACGACGCGTTCCGGCCCGGCCGTGGCGTCGTGGTCCCGCGGACCGCGGCGTGCCCATCGCCGCGCGCGGGGCGCCTGGGTCTCGTCTCGGGCGTCGTGCTCCTCGGGATCCTGGACAGCCACGGCGCGGAGCGTAGCCGCACCGCGGGGCGACGCTCGCACGAAGGTCCGCGGAGGGCCGGGACGTCAGCGACGCGCCGCGAGCGGCGCCGGGTGCCGCGTGCAAGCGCGCAGGGCGTTCTTGGCGCGGTGGACGAGGACGTCGACGTGGCCGCGCGTGAGATCGAGGGCGGCGGCGACGCCCTCGCCCGAGCGCTCCGCCAGGAAACGGAGGAGGACCACCGCGCGCTGGACCCCGCACAGCTCGGCGACGCAGGCGCGCAGGCGCACCACGTCCTCGGCGTGGCCGAGCAGATCCTCCGCGGTCGCGGCGTCGAGCGGGTCCCGGTCCTCGTCGAGCGGCTGGTGCGGCTTGTGGAGGCGGTGCTTGCGCTGCTCGTTGCGGGCGGCGTTGCGCACCATGACCTTGAGGGTGGCCACGTCGTGGTCGGTGGGGCCCTCGTCCCGGGAGAGAAAGGTGCAGAGCGCGTCCTGCACGCACTCCAGCGCGTCCTCCGGGCCCAGGCCCTCGGCGCGCGCGACCGCCGCCAGCTCGCGACGGTGGCCGTGGACCAGGGAGGAGAGGCGATCCAGGGAATCGATGGGGGGGCTCACGGGCTCTGCAGCTGGAGAGGTGGCGGCGGCAACCGATCTTACGGCACCCGCGCTGGTGAACATTCTCGACGAATCTCGTTGGATCGCCTCCGCTCGCCACCTCTCCGGGCACGAGCAGCCCCAACGTGCACCCCATCGACGACATCAACTTCGAGGCGGAGGTGATCGGCTCCCCCACCCCGTTCCTGCTCGACGTGACCGCGACCTGAAGCGGCCCCTGCAAGGCCCTCGGACACATCGTGGACAAGCTCGCCGACGGCAACGTCGGCCGCTTCCGGGTGGGAAGATGGACCTCGACGAGGCGCGGGCCACCGCAACCCGGCTGGGCGTGCGCGCGGCACCGACGGTGATCGCATTCCGCGACGGCAAGGAGATCGGCCGCAGGGTCGGGCTCACCACGGCGGACAAGCTGCTGGCGCTGCTCGATCCGCAGTGAGTTGCCGGGGTCGCCCTCGCTGCGCGTCCTTCCTCCCCCCCGGATCCTGCCTCCGGCGCGAGCCCTGAGACGCGGCGACGCGGCGACGCGGCGACGCTCGCTGACGGCGAGCGGGGCCGACCTGGGAGACCTGACGACGCGGAGGGCCCCGCTGACGGCGAGCAACGCGGACTTGGGAGACGTACCGACGCGGACACCCTCGCTGACGGCGAGCGACGCGGACTTGGAAGTGCGGCCGACGGGCAGCACGTCGCTGACGGCGAGCGAGACCGAGCCGGACGCGCGGGCGACTCGCGGCGGGTCGAGCGCCCGGGGCAGGAGGCATGCCCCCTCCCCTCCTCCCGCTCCGCGCCGCCCCCGCGCTGCTCCTGCGCCCAGCCCCGCGTTCCGCACCCTCAGCGGACGCGACGAGCCCCTCGGCGACGGCCTCGGCACGCGGCTACCGTGGGCAGCCCATGCACGACCTGCTCCAGTACGAGGTCGTCGATGACTACGCGGAACGACGGGCTCCGCATCGCGACGGGCACCTGCGCCATGGGCGCGCCGCGGTCGCCCGCGGCGAGCTGATCCTGGGCGGGGCGTTCGAGCCCGCGGACGGCGGCATGCTCTTGTTCCAGGGCGCGGGGCCGGAGGCGGCCGAGGCCTTCGCGCGCACGGCTCCGTACGTCGTGAAAGGCGTGGTGAGGGCCTGGAAGGTCCGCCGGTGGAGGACGGTCGTCGACGCCGACGCCGCGGTCCGCCTCGACGCCATCGGCGCTCCGCCACGAAGCGAGGCGGAGGCGACGACCGAGGCGCTGGCGGCGTTCCTGCGGACCGCGCGCTTCTGGACGGTCGCGACGACGGCGGAGGATGGCTCGCCGCAGAGCGCGGTCGTCGGGGTGGCGGTCGGAGACGATCTCTCGCTGGTGTTCGACACGCTGGGGAGCACGCGCAAGGCGGCGAACCTGCGGCGGGACCCACGAGTGTCGCTGGTCATGTGGAGCAGCGCGGCCACGGCGCAGATCGAGGGCGTCGCCGAGGAGGCGGCCGGGGCGTCGCTGGAGGAGGCGCAGCGGGTGTACTTCGCCACCTTCGCCGACGGACGCGAGCGCGCCGCTTGGCCCCACATCACCTACGGGTGCATCCGACCCCGGTGGGTGCGAATCTCCGATTTCGGCGGCGAGGCGCCCACGGTGGTCGAGGTGCGCAGGTCTTGATGCTCCCGGGTGACACGGACACGGGTGACACGGACCAGAGTGCCTCCGGGAGGGACACCGGCCTTTGCCGCTCGATGTGAAACGAACAGGGTGTCTCCGGGAGGCAGGCCGATTGATGACACTCCGCACCGCCCATCATCGACACGGACACGACTGCCTCCGAGAGAGACGCCGGCTCATGGCGCTCGGCAAGCCCCATCATCGACACGGACACGGGTGCCTCCGGGAGGGACCCCGGTGGAGGGCGCTGAAGGCGTCACGGACGCGGGTGCCTCCCGACGGGAGCCCGGTCGTGGCAATCGGCACAGCCGAGCAGCGATACCGGACGCGGGTGCCTGCGGGAGGCGACGTTTCCCTGGCATTCCGGGGAGCACAGGGCACCCCGGGTCGTGGCGTCAGCTCCAGAACTCCTCGGTGCGGATCGATACCCCAAGGGCCTGCATGCGCGCGGTGACGTCGGCCACCATGTCGGGGTGGCCGCAGGCATACGTCGCCAGGCCGCGCGTGCCGCGGGGGAGACCGCGCGATGCGAGGGCGGCGACGCCCGGGCCGCCGCCCATGCCGCCGGCGCCGCCAGCGAGGGCCGCGAGCGCGGCGTCGACGTGCTCGGTGACGCGCCCGCGTCGTCCAGCCCACGCCGCGGTCGGCTGCGTCACCGCAGCCCAGAGCTCGAAGCCCGGGTGACGTGCTGCCATCGCCTCCAGCTCGGCGCGGTAGGCGAGGTCCTCCTCCGCACGCACGCCGTGGATCAGGATCGCGCGCGTCCCCGGAGCGCGAGGCAGCAGGTCGCGCAGCATGCTGATGAACGGGGCGACGCCGGTGACCGTCGCCACCATGAGGTGGGCGCCGGCCGAGGTGTCGAGCACCAGGGTCCCCTTGGCCTTCGCCGCCACCGCGACACGCGCGCCCGGAGCGAGCGCGAAGAGCTGCGACGTGAGCGCACCACCCGGCACCCGCTCCACGCACAGCTCGAGGTTCGGCGCGGCCGGAGCCGACGCGAGGGTGTACGAGCGCGTGACCGCGCCGACGCCGATCTTCACCGCCTGCCCGGCGACGAACTGGAAGCCGCGCGGCTTCCCGATGCGGAAGACGCCGACCGAGGGCGACACGTCCTCACGCGACAGCAGCGCGCCAGGCGCGCCGCCGACCTCGACCCTGGCGCTGGCCAATGTCCCGCCGGTGGTGCCGGCAGCCTCGGGCCGCGCGTGCGGAGCGACCGTGCCGGTGCCGACGGTCGCCACGCGCTGCAGAGCAGCCGTCGCGTCGCGAAGCGCGGACGAGGCGACGTCCCCGGTCGCCACAGAGCGTGCAGACTGCGCGGCGGACGGCACGACCGCGGGCAGGGCGCCGCTCGCGACGAGACGCTCGCGGTGCTGCGACGACCGGTCGCGCGCGAACGAGAGGATGCTGGCGAGCTCTGGGTCAGCCGCGCCGTCGACGCGCCGGGGTCGAGGGGGGCGCGGTCCGGTCACCGCGGACCGATGGGCTTGGTGTTCCCTGGCGGCCCGCCAGTCGTCGGCGATGCCTCGCCCGCCGCCCCGGCCCTTTCGGGCTCGGCCTCCGCGGCGTCGTCTTCGTCGCCCCCCGCGGGCATCCCACCCGGCCCCATCGCCCGCTCGAGCGCGCCCATCATCTGGATCTGCGCCATCTTCAAGGCGTCGGGATCGCCCGACTGCGCCGCCTTGGCGATGTCTTCCAGCGACCCGACGCCCAGCGACTCGAACATCTTCCCGAGCATGTTCTGCATCTCGGGGCCGCCGAGCATGGCCTGCACGTCGGGGCTGGCGAGCATCGACTGCATGTCGGGTGCGCCGGCGTCGAGGTCGATGAAGATGCCGGCGTCGCCCACGGCCGCGATGACGGCCTCGTAGGTCTCCGCGTCCTCCGGCTCCGCCGCGTCCGGCAGGACGAAGACGCCTCGCTCGTCGTCGTGCTTCTCCAGGGCCTCGCCGAGCGCCTCGTCGAGCGCATCGAGGATCGCCTCGGGATCGTTCTCGAACTCGACGTCGAGGAAGAGGAGAAACCCGTCGGTCAGCTCGCGGATGTCCGCGTCTTCCGGAGGGGTGAAGCCAGGGATGCGCAGCAGCGCGACCGCGTCGATGGTCATGGTAGGGCGGAGTGTACGTGGCGCGCCGGCGCCGCGCCCGCCCCGGATACGCTATCCGCAATGCATCACGCGACGCCTGCCCTCGCCGTCCTCCTCGCCCTCCTCCCCGCTCTCGCAGCCTGCGGCGACGACGCCTCCGCCGCGACCTCCTCCTCGTCGTCGGACGGCGGCGGCGGAAGCGACGACGCCCTGGGCGGCAGCGACGGCGGCGCCAGCGGCATCACGTCGTCGGCCACGCCGTCCTCGTCGGCGAGCGCTTCGACCGGAGGCTCCAGCTTCACGCTCGAGGTTCACACCCGCCTCGAAGTCGGCACCCTGAGTCTCCAGACCAACCTGCCTCATCACGTGGGGCCATGCGCTGCACTCGGCTTCGTGGACACGCCGTGCGCCGACGCTGACGGCGACGGCCTCGTCGACGCCTGGGAGGAGCTCGCCCTGGACCGGCTGCGCCCGTTCGTGGTCCTGGACGAGGACGAGAACGACGAGCTCGCCCTCGATCCCGCCTTTGCCCTCGGCGTCGTGGGCCGCGTCGCTCCGATCGGCGACCTCCTCCACGTCTACATGATGCTGGGCTACGCGAAGGACTTCGGGAGCTGCGGCTTCACCTCGCACAACGGCGACTCGGAGCGGGTCGCCCTCGCCCTGGCGCCGATCGACGGCAGCGACGGCGACGTCGCCGTGGCGATCGCTTACACCGCGGCCCACGAGGGCACCGACAACGACCACGGTCGGCTCTTCCAGGCGGCGGACTTCGGCGAGCTCACCTTCCAGACCGATCCGGCCACCGGCGAGCCGCGCTGGGCGGTCTTCGCCTCGGCGAACAAGCACGCGACGTACGCGTCGATCGACATCTGCGAGGACGTCTCGAACACCCCGTGCCTCGACGAGGACTGCGGGCCCGACGGCGTCGACGTGGCGACGTACACGCGGCTGTTCCCGTTCGTGAACGCCGGCGAGGAAGCCTCGCACCTGGTCGACGACCTCGCCGGCCTCGGCTTCCCCGGCGACGACGCCTGGGCGTCGCAGGATTTCTGCGGCGGGCTCGGCGGCGACGGTTGCTCCTCCCCGGTGCGCGAAAAGCTCCTCGCCAACCCGTTCTGAACGCTACTCGACCACCAGCGGACCGAAGTCGAGCGACCACCGCCCCTCGACGTGCGCGAACGGCTCTCGCTCAGCTCGAACGGCGAACGCGGACGTGCACCGAGGTCCGCCGCGTCCCGCGCGGCATCGGGGTCCGCGCGAGCATGCCGTGGAGCAGCATCGCGCCGAGCGCGCGCGTCGCGCGCATGGCGTCGACCTCCGCCTGGCGGAAGACCCACGGCGGCGACAGGGTCGCAAAGGCGCGCTCGACCACGGCAACCACCGTCTCCGCCGGGACGCCGCCGTCGAAGGAGCCGGCGGCGGCCCCGTCGCGCACCACCTCCACCAGGACCTCGCGCACCGGCGCGCCGAAGCCCCACCCGAAGAACGGTGCCTCGCGCGTGGCGCGCTTCACCTCGTGGTCCTCGGAGGGGTCGAGGCTGCAGCTCTCGTCGTCGTCGCCGCACCGAACGAGATCGCTCGCGTGCGCGCCCTCCGCCGCCAGTCGGAACAGCTCCGCGGTCCTCGCCTCGAGCATGGCGGCCATGCGCGCGGGGGGCGAGGACGCGGTGCGGCCGGCGGTGCGCATCGCCTGCGCGACCGCGGCCTGACGGCCGGCGGCGATCTCGGCGAGGATGGCCTCCTTCGAGGCGAAGTCGAGGTAGACGCTGCCGACGGCGCAGGACGCCGCCCGCGCGATGTCGGCGATGCTCGTCTTCTGCGGGCCGTAGTGCCGGAAGAGCTTCTCGGCGGCCGCCAGGATGCGGGCCTTGCGGCCGTCGTGCTCGCTCACGTCAGCGGACCTCGACCACGTCGCCGGCCGCTGGGATGGCGATGAAATGAAGTTCCATCACCAGCTCCTAGAGCCCGCCGCCGCTGCCGCCCGACCCGCCGCTGCCGCGCGACCCGCCGCCGCTCCCGCCGGTGCCCGCGTCCTCGCAATCGACGAGCGGCAGCGCCTCGATGAGCTCGGTGAGCAGGGCGAGCCCGGCATCGTCGACCAGCTGTCGCCCCAGCGGAGGCATCCGCACCTCGGGGACGTCGGAGGCGACGCGGCAGATCATGACCGACGACTCCGGCTCCCCGGTGAGGATGTCGACCTCGAGCCCGCAGGCAGCCCCCCCGGCCGCCGCCGGGTTCTTGCAGACGCCCATGGTCGCCGGGTCGCCTTCCTCGCCCGACGCCCAGCGGGTGGAGATCCAGTCGAGGTGGAGACCGCTCTGCGCCGCGCTCCCGCTGGCCTTGTGGCAGGAGGCACAGTTTGCGTACAGGTAGGAGCGGCCGCGCAGGATCAGGTCGTCGTCGCCGGAGGGGTCGACGAGGTGCGTGCGCTCCTCCGGCGGCGTCGGCGCGGCCTCGAAGAAACCGAGGTCCTCGAGCTTCTCGATCTCGGGATCGAGCTGGAGCGTGAAGCCACCGAGCGTCTGCAGCGCCTCGTTCTCGCCGTGGCACTCCTTGCACTGGTTGGTGTTGGGGACGACGTAGTCGAGCTCCCGCGCGTCGCCCTCGGCGTCGATCCACGCGATGGGGATCGTATCCCCGGCGCTGGTCCGTTCGGCGTCGGTCCCGTCCTCGTTCCACACGTAGGTGAGCGCCTTCCACTGGCCCTCCAGCCGCCAGAGCAGCCGCGTCTCCATCAGGCGGAGCGGGCCCCCTTCGTCGCGCGCGTCCTCCGGGTAGGCGAAGGTCTTCACCAGCACGGCGCCCGCGGGGAAGCGCCATGCCGCCTCGTCCTCGTAGCCGATGGTCGCCCCCTCCGGCAGGTGGATGAACCTCAGCTTGACCGCCTCGTCCGAGAAGAGAGGGGCGATGACGTCGTAGGGGACGACGCGCTCGGTGGGCACCTGATCCGGTCCGTCGAGGAAGAGGTTCCACTGCGACAGGAGATCCCAGGGCTCGCTGGCATCGGGAGGTGTGACCCGACCGCCCGAGCCCCCGCCTGCCGTGGCGCTCGACGACGAGGACGACGCGACGCTCGACGACGTCGACGCGCTGGAGGCGCTGGACGTGGCGCCGTCGCCCCCCCCGTCGCCGGCGCCGGTGCTCTCGTCGCCGCACGCGGCGGCCGCGATCGCCGCCGCGAGGGCGACACCGAGGAGCCGCGGCAGGAGGTCGGACGTCGCCATGCTGTTCCTCTCGGGATTCATCTCGGGATTCATCTCGGGATGCGGAAGCCGTCCTCCGGGATGGGCAGGCCGCTCGGCACCGACGCCGGCCGCTCGGGGGACTCGCTCGTGTCCTGGAGGGCCTTCTTCACGAAGCGGACGATGGCGGCGATCTCCGCTTCGTCCAGCGGACGCGACGCGCCGGCCGCCACCTGGACAGCGACCTCGTGGGCGACCGCCTCCTGCAGCGTGAGGATGCTGCCATCGTGGAAGTAGGGCTCCGTGTCGCGGACGTTGCGCAGCGTCGGCACCCGGAAGGCGCCGTGGTCGCGGTCGTCCTCCGTCACGCGGGCGCGCCCCTCGTCGTCGGAGTCGACGCCGCGCATGGCGTAGAGATCGGACGCGAAGAGGGGAGGCGCATGGCAGCCGGCGCAGCCGGACTCGGCGAAGAGGTTCATCCCGAGCTGCGTTTCCTCGTCGAGGGCGCCGGCGTCGCCGCGCACGTACTGGTCGTAGGGAGCGCGCCGCGTGATGAACGTGCGCTGCAGCGCCGCCAGCGCGCGCGCCAGCGTCGACGGCGTCACCGGATCCGCCTCCTCCGGGAACGCGGCGCGCAGGAGGTCGACGTAGGCGGGGATCGCCGCGACGCGCGCCGCGGCCTCCTCGGGGTCGAGGCCGAGCTCGATCGGCGAGCGCATGGGCTCGAGCGCCTGCTCCTCCAGCGAGGGCGAGCGGCCGTCCCAGAACAGCACGCCGCGGTAGGCCACGTTCCACAGGGTGGGCGCGTTGCGCTCGGTGGAGGTGGGACCGGTGCGACCGGGGCCAATCGCGCCCTCGCCCCCCAGCCCGATCGAGGTCGCGAGCCCGTCGCCGAGCCCCCATTTCTCGCTGTGGCAGGTGACGCAGGCCGTCGCTCGATCCCCGGACAGGATCGGGTCGTAGAAGAGGAGCCTTCCTGCGGCGACTGCCTCGGCGCTCGGCGCCTCGGCGCCCTGCTCGGGGAACGGCCGGTAGGGCCACGGGATCGGAGGCCCGACGTAAGGCGCCACGCCCCCCGAGCCCCCGGTGGCCGCGCTGGTCTCCGCGGAGGACGCGCGATCGCCCCCCTCGCCGCCCGCTCCCGAGGGCGCGGCCGCCGGATCGTGAGGAGACGCCGGGTCCTGACAGGCGACGCTCGCGAGCGCGAGCGCGGCGGTCAGAAGTCCTGCGCCGGCAGCTCTTCGCCTTCGCATTCGTGCGGCGTGGTGTCGGTGCTGTGACCGTCGATGTCGGCGATGTTGCCGTTGATGTTGCGGAACGAGGGCGGCTCGGAGGAGAGGCAGAGCTCGGCGCTGGTCCCCTCGTCCTCGAAGCCGTCGAAGAGCACGTCCTCCACCGGCGCCGGGATCGCGACGAGGAAGCTCGACGGATCGGTGCCGTTGTTCTCGAACGTGTTCCCGTGGATGTAGGTCCCGGTCATGTACTGATCGGTGTCGGGGTCGACGTCCGCGTCGTCCAGCAGCTGCAGGATGGTCGGGTACGACACCAGGACGATTGCGGCGCCGTCGTTGTCGGCGATCTGGTTGTCGTGGATCTCGGTGTCGTCGGCGGCGAGCACCAGCATGCCGATGCCGGGCGGCACCGAGGCCACGATGGTCCCCTCCTCCGCGAAGTTGTCGCGGTTGTTGTCGGTGACCTGGTTGTCGTGGACCTTGGTGCGCAGCCCGTCCTTCTTGGTCAGGTTGTGGAGGACGAAGACCAGGATGCCGGCGGTGTTGTCGAAGGCCTCGTTCTCGTACACGTCCGCGTCGGTCGAGTTCTCGATCTCGATGCCGGCGACGTTGCCGTGCACGACGTTGTTGCGGACGATGATGGTCTCGCTCTGACCGACGTAGATGCCGGCGTCGGCGGCGCCGTAGACCTCGCAGCCCTCGATCAGGACGCGGGTGCACTGCACCGGGTAGACGGCGTAGGCGCCGTTCTCGACGCTGGGCTCGCCATCCCAGGTGACCAGGAGGTCGCGGAAGGTCACGTCGTCCGCCCCGTCGACGACGATGCCGTTGCCGGGGGTGTTCTGGACGGTGAGGTTCTCGATGGTGAACCCATCGGCGTCGACGAACATGCCGTCGTCGTCGACGGTCTGCTCGGTGAAATCGAGCACCACGTCCTCCTTCGCGGCGCCGACGCCGCGGATGGTGACGTCGGGCACGGCCAGGCTGATCTCGCGATTGAGGCCGAAGGTTCCGGGGCACAGGCAGACATGCTCGCCGCTCTGCACATCGTCGATCAGGACCCCCTGCAGGCTCTCCGCGTCGTCGCCGGTCGGCTCCACCACGTGGTCGCAGTCGCTGGTGTCGGCGCCGCTGCACACCTCGGTGCCGCCGCCACCCTCGCCGCCCTGACCGCCAGTGGTCGTCGACGCGGTGGTGGCGGTCGTGGTGGCCGTCGTCGTGGCAGTGGACGTGGCGCCGCCGGTGCCGGCGCCGCCGGTGCCCGCCTCGTCATCCCCGCAGCCCGGGCCGGCGACGAGGAGGACCCCAGCGGCCAGGAACAGGCTCATCGAGGAGAGAGAGAGGCGCGAAGTCATGGGGCCGAGTCTACCGCGGCGCAGGCCGTGGCGCCCTGGTATCGTGCCCACTCCGCCGGTCCGAGCCCCGGAGCGGCGTCGCTCGAGAGCAGGTCGGAGAGCATGGCCAGGGTCGCTGTCGTCGGTGCAGGGATGATGGGGAGCGCGCTGACCATGCCGCTGGTCGACGCCGGTCACGAGGTCCACCTGGTGGGCACCCCGCTGGACGGGTCGATCATCGCCTCGCTGAAGGAGAGCGGCGTCCACCCGAAGCTCGCGCTGCCGCTCGACCGCGGGGTCGTGGCTCACGCCCACACCGAGATCGACGCGGCACTGGTGGACGTGGATGTGATCGCCCTCGGGGTGAGCTCCGCCGGCATCCCCTGGGCGTCGCGCGCCATCGCGCCCCACGCCCGCCCCGGCCGGCCGATCTTCATGATCACCAAGGGCCTGGTCTGGGACGGTGCCCGGCTCTCGACCCTGCCCGACGTCGTGCGTGAAGCGCTGCCGGAGGCCGCGCGCGGCGCGGTCTTCCCGGCGGCGATCGCCGGCCCGTGCATCGCCGGCGAGCTGGCGCGCCGGGTGCCCACGTGCGTCGCGCTGACCGGCCGCGACCGCGCGACGCTCGACGGGCTGCGCGCGCTCCTCGCGACGGGCTACTACCACCTCTTCCCGTCGACCGACGTGGTGGGGGTGGAGGTGTGTGCTGCGCTGAAGAACGCGTACGCGATGGGCATCGCGATCGCGACCGGCATGCACGAGGCCCGGGGCGGCGTTCCCGGCAGCATCGCGATGCACAACCTGGAGTCGGCGGTGTTCGCACAGTCAGTGGTGGAGATGGGTCGCCTGGTGCGGGCCCTGGGCGGCGACCCGGCGGCGGCCGCGGGGCTGCCGGGCGCCGGCGACCTCGACGTCACCACCAACGGCGGGCGCACCGGCCGCTTCGGCAAGCTGCTGGGCCTGGGTCGCACGCGCGACCAGGCGATCACCGAGATGCAGGGCGCGACCCTGGAGTGCCTGGAGATCCTCGCCGTGCTGCGCGCCGCCATCCCCGGCCTCGTCGCCGCCGGTTCGCTCCCCGAAGGGGCGATGCCGCTGGCGCTGCATCTGGCCGACGTCGCGCTCGACGGCGTGGCGGTCCACTTCCCGCTGGCCCGCTTCTTCGGGGGTGGAGCCGTGCCGTGACCGGGGCGAGGGGCCTGGTCGTCGGCCTCGACGCGAGCACCACCGCCTGCAAGGCGGTCGTGGTCGACCGCGCGGGCCGCGTCGCCTCCTCGGGTCGGGCCGCCTACGGGCTCGCCTGCCCGGAGCCCGACGGGTGGGAGCAGGACGCAGAGGACTGGTGGCGCGCCGCGGTCGCCGCGCTGCGAGAGGCCGCGACCGCGCTCGGCGAGCGGGCCGCCGAGGTGTGCGCGGTCGCCATCGCGTGCCAGCGCGAGACGGTGGTCACCATCGACCCGGCGGGGGCGCCCCGCGCGCCGGCGCTGGTGTGGATGGACGCGCGGAGCGGCCGCCAGGTGGACGAGGTGCGCGCGCTGCTGGGTGAGGAAACGATCCTCCGCCGCACCGGCAAGGTGCCGTGCACGACGCCCTCGCTCTACAAGCTGCGCTGGCTGCTGGGGCACGCCCGACCCGAGCTCCGATCGGCGGCGACGCGCGCCCTCGACGTGCACGGCTTCCTGGCGCACCGCATGACCGGGCGCTTCGCGACCAGCACCGCCGCCGCCGACCCCATGGGGATGATCGATCTCGCCAGCGGCGACTGGGACGACGAGCTGCTGGCGTCGGCGCACCTGGCGCGGAGTCAGGTGCCGGCCCTGGTCGCTCCCGGCGCAACGCTGGGGCCGCTGCGCGACGAGGTCGCCGACGCGACCGGCCTGCCGCGAGGGACGCTGCTGGTCGCCGGCGCCGGCGACGGACAGGCCGCCGGGCTGGGCGCGGGCGCCTGCGAGGAGGGCGCGCTCTACCTCAACGTCGGCACCGCGCTGGTGGCGGGCCGCGCGGTGACTGCGCCCGCGGTCGGCCGCGCGTTCCGTGCCCTTCACGGCCCGATGCCAGGCACCTGGTTCCTGGAGACCGATCTGCTCGGCGGCACCTTCTCCCTCGACTGGCTCGCGTCGCTGGTGGGCGCCGAAGACGAGAACGGCCGCACCGCGCGCCTCGCGGCGCTGGAGGCGGAGGCCGCAGCGCTGCCCCCCGGCGCGGGCGGGCTCGCCTTTCTCCCCTACCTGGCCGGCGTGATGAACCCGCACTGGGACGCCGAGGCGAGCGGCGCGCTCCTCGGCCTGCGCGGCGATCATCGGCCGCACCACGTCTACCGCGCCGTGGTGGAGGGGCTGGCCTTCGAGTCGCGCAGCCAGATCGACGGTCTGGAGCGCGCCGCCGGTCCCTCGCGGGAGACGGTGGCGGTCGGTGGCGCCATGCAGCGGCCGCTGCTCGCGCAGATCTTCGCCGACGTGCTGAGACGACCGCTCGCCCGCACCGAGGCCACGGAGACCACCGCGCTCGGCGCGGCGTGCCTGGCCGCCACCGGCGCCGGCTGGTTCGACGACGCGCGCGCGGCGGCGCGCGCGATGAGCCGCCGGGCCGAGGGGGTGACGCCAGGAGAGGACGAGGCCACGTACGCGGCGCTGCGACGGAACGTCTTCGACGGTCTCTACGAGGCGCTGGCGCCGCGGCTCCACGCGCTGGCCGCGCTGCGGCGTGTTGCCTGCGGCTCCCACGAGTGACGGACGCCGCCTTCCGCGATCCGCGGACCGGCCCTCTGGGCGAGCCGCGACGTCTCGGCCAGGGCGCGCGTCGAGGAGCTGCGGCGCCGCTGGCTGTCGACCGAGCGGTCCGCGGCGTCCGAGCCCAGCGCGGCGCAGCTGGCGAACTAGCAGGTCGCCCTGGAGGAGCTCACCGGGGACCGAGGACTTCTGCGACCGTCACCGCAGCCGCGCGGCGCGCAGGTAGGCGGCCAGCGCGGGGTCGTCCTTGCGCATCGGCCTCATGAACTCCGCCACCCGTTCGCGGCGCCACCAGACGCCGGGCTGCTCGCCGTAGGGCACCATCTCGTAGCGCCATCGCGTCGCCCGGATCCAGCGCGGGGGCGCGTCGGGGAACGGGTCGACCGCCAGCAGCTTCCTCGGCGTCTCCTCCCCCTCCAGGAGCTTCGCCACCAGGTGGATGAACCACGGCGCGTCCTCGGCGTCGCCGAAGGGGAGGAACCAGGCCTGCCAGTCGAGGCGCAGGTGCGCGGGGGTGATCTGGCAGGGCGCGCGGGCGACCGGACCCGGCTTGCAAGGGAGCGCGTACTCGCGCCACGCGGCCGACTCGGTGGGCTCCTCGTCGGCCGTCCCCTCCAGCACGATCTCCTCCCGCACGTCGCCCACCGATCCGAAGGCGCCGTAGGTGTTGACCAGGTGCAGCGGGTCGAACGAACGGTTCATCGCCTGGCGGGGAGACAGCAGGTTCGCGATCGGCTGCAAGCTGAGGAAGGCGACCACCGCCAGCCAGCCGATCGACGCCAGGAGGGCCGGGCGGGACGGCGCGGCCTCGGTCGTCCCCGCCTCCGCCATCGCCGTGAGACGCCGCGGGAGGACGCGCCGGAGCGCGGCGTCGTCGAGGCACGCGATCGCGGGGACCAGCGTCAGCCAGTTCAGGAACGACAGGTTCCCGCTGGCGATGAGCGTCACCTGGAACACCACGAACAGCACGCCCGCCACCACGCGCGCCGG
>JBKJLX010000818.1:0-2744 GCA_046596645.1 Polyangiaceae bacterium | reverse complement strand
GCGACGACGCGCGCGTCGAGCCCGCCCTGGGAGTGGCCGACGATCACGACCTTCTTCGCGCCGGTCTCGGCGAGGATCGCCTCGACGTGCGCGGCGAGCTGCGCGCCGCGGTACTCGGACGAGTTGAAGGGGTCGACGGCGGGCGTGTAGACCACCTCGCCGGTGCCCGCGAGCTCCTGCTTCACCTGGTAGAAGTACGTGGCGAAGTCGAGGCCGGCGAACTCCTCGAAGCCGAAGAAGCCGTGCGCCAGGACGATCGGGTACGGCGAGCGGGGCCCACTGCCCCCGGTGCCCGACGCGGAGGAGGTGGCCCAGCCGGAGCCGGCGCTCGCCTGATCGGCGGCCGAAGCCTCTGCCTCCGGCGTGCTGCCGCCCACGCCGGTGATCAGGTCGGCCCCGCCGCTGCCGTCGGTGACGGCGCTGTCGTCGGCGCAGGCGGCGACGAGCGGCAGGGCCAGCAAAAGGGTCAGCAGGGGGGCGGTGACGGCGGCGAACGGCGGGTGATGCACGACGATCGAGACGACGCCTCTCCGACAGCCGCGTCAAGGCCGCCGCGCGCCGTGGTAGCGTGCCGCCATGCTCCGGCCCGGACGACGCACCGCCGTCGACGTCGTGCAACGCTTCCCGCTGAGCCTCTCGCTGAACCTCTCGCTGAGCCTCTCGCTGAGCCTCTCGCTGGCTGCCTGCGGTGGCGGTGCCGAGCCGGCAGCCACGCCGGCCCCGGAGAAGGCCGCCGCCGCCGCGCCGCCCCCCGCCAGGGCCGACGCCGCCGCCCCGGCGGAGAAGGCCGGGCTGGTGGAGGTGCCGACGACCTGCGAGACCAGGGACGGCTACTGCCTGCCCCCGCCCCGCTTCGTGAAGAAGCTGTGCTCGGCGTTCCAGCCCGATCTCGCGCTGTCCATGTTCACCAAGGGGACGCCGTGGACGCGCGCCTACCTCAAGGGCGACGTCGACGCCGTCAACGCCTCGGGCGGCGTCTCCTCCAACGACAAGCTGGTGTTCGACGAGGAGGTGCTGGTGATGATCCGCCGCAAGGCGGACGCCGGCGGCATGCAGGTCTCCGGCGCGGGAGACGGCTTCGACGTCCTGCGCTGGGACGGCACCTGCGCCACCCTCTCCGGCGGGGAGCTGACGCTCACCGCGCCGCCCAAGTCCCCGAAGAACCCCAAGCTGAAGTGGCAGGACCTGGCGGAGACGACGCAGACCAAGCTGATCGAGGACGTGAAGATCGCCAAGATCAACACCGAGCGTCGCAAGGAGTGCAAGGGCGTGACGATGGGCGACGTCAGCACCAAGTGCGTCAAGGCGGTCGACGCCCTGAGCCTGGCCATCGTCGAATGGGTCCGCGCGGGTGGTGCCGTCCCTCCCCCCGCCGCCTTGCCGTGACAAGCTTCGAAGAGGACGGAACTGCGGCGCCTCCGGGAGCCGCCACGGAAACACGTTCAGGAGATCGACGATGACCCTGCTCGACGAGCTGAAGCGCCACACCCTGGTCGTCGCCGACACCGGGGACTTCGAGTCCATGCGCCGCTATCGCCCGCAGGACGCCACCACCAACCCCTCTCTGATCCTCGCTGCCGCGCAGATGCCCGAATACGCAGCGGTCGTCGATCGCGCGCTGGACGGGGCGAAGACCGCGGTCGGCTCGAGCGACAAGAAGGCGATCGTCGACGAGGCGATCGACCGCCTCGCGGTGGCCTTCGGGACCGAGATCCTCTCCATCGTGCCTGGGCGCGTCTCCACCGAGGTCGACGCTCGCCTGTCCTTCGACACGAAGGCGACGATGGCCAAGGCGCACAAGCTGATCGGGATGTACGAGGCGGCGAAGATCCCTCGCGAGCGCATCCTCATCAAGGTCGCCTCCACCTGGGAGGGCATCCGCGCGGCGGAACAGCTGGAGCGCGAGAGCATCCACTGCAACCTCACGCTGCTCTTCGGCCTCCACCAGGCCGTGGCGTGCGCCGAGGCGAAGATCACGCTGATCTCCCCCTTCGTCGGGAGGATCCTCGACTACCACGCCAAGAAGACCGGAAAGACGTTCGCGCCGGCGGAGGACCCGGGCGTCGTCTCGGTCACGCGCATCTACGAGTATTTCAAGCACTTCGGCCACGCGACGCAGGTCATGGGCGCGAGCTTCCGCAACGTCGGCGAGATCCTCGAGCTGGCCGGCTGTGACCTCCTGACCATCGCCCCCAAGCTCCTGGGCGAGCTCGACGGCAAGCAGGGCGAGGTCCCGCGCAAGCTCGACCCCGCCGCCGCGAAGTCGGCCAAGGTCGAGCGCATCGGCGTGGACGAGGCGACCTTCCGTGCGCTCCACGGCGCCGACGAGATGTCCTCCTTCAAGCTCCAGGAGGGCATCGACGGCTTCATCAAGGCCGTGGTCGACCTGGAGAAGGCCCTGGACGCCAGGCTGGCCTGAGGGCGCGTGCCGGCCGTGTCGGACAAGCGTCGATCCGACTGAGGCCCTGCTGATCCAGGGCCGGCACCTCCCCCCCGCCCCCAAAAGTCGGGCGCTTGTGGCGATCCAGGGGTGGCCTGGGTCCTGCTAAGTCGGTCCCCGAGGTGACACGGTGACGCGCAACAACGCCGAGTGGACGCGCTGCTATTACGACGCCTGGAACCGCCGCGACTGGGAGTGGGTGGCAGCGATGCTCTCCCCCAAGGTCGAGTGGTTCAACGCCGCCCGCGGTGAGCACGTCCGCGGCGTCGACGACGTCGTCGCGATGCTGCGCAGCGTCGCCGAC
>JBKJLX010000813.1:0-4941 GCA_046596645.1 Polyangiaceae bacterium | reverse complement strand
CGCGCTCGTCTCGTCGCTGCAGGCGGGCACCAGCGCGGCGACGAGGAGCGGCAGGGCCGGGGCGAAGCCGGGGAGGTGGGGGGGGGAGCGCATGACGGTCGGAAGACTACCGAGTGGATCCTTCCCGCGCGCGGAAACAGGATCTGGCGGCCGCGGAGGCGCGGACTCCCCACCGCCGCCATGGATTGCATCGTCGTCGCCGGCGTTCCGGGCCTGGCACTGCACGCGAGCTCGTCGCGCGGGGCATCGCTGCGTCCTCCTCGAGGCGCGCGACCGCTTCAGCGCAGGCGACGGGTGACCGCCCGATCAGGGGGCGGGGATCGCCGCGTCGACCAGATCGGTGTCGATCATGGGGTGGAGACCGGTCCGCATGACCGAGTAGTCGACGCCGTACGCGTGGAGCTCGTCGCGGACCAGGAGGAAGAGCGGGACTGACATCCCGGTGTTGAACGTCGAGAAATCCGTCGCGTCGTACGCGCGCTGGAGCGCTGTGAACTGGGACGAAGCGTGGACTTCGCTGAGGAGCGGGTGGTCGTTCCAGCTCGAGTTGGTGTGCTGGTTCAGCGCCGTCAGCATGCGCTCGAACTGGACGGCATTCCCCTCGCGCACTCCCCACTCGCTGCCGAGGCGCACGAGCGAGATCGTCGCTGCGGCCAGGCCCAGGGCGACGCCCCCCGGCTGCGCCCCAGGTACGCCCATCATCACGCCCGCGGCGATGGCCACGCCGCTCGCGATCTGCAACCCGCCGGTGGTGACTGTCCAGTAGTCCTCGGCCTCCAGGCCCTGCGTGATCGCGTCGGCCCCCTGGAGAATGGTGAGGACGGCGATCGCGCCAGTGACGACGCCGGCCGTTGCTTCGACCAGCTCGGAGGCGCTGGCGAGGGTCGCCTCGGTCCGGCTCAGCGAAGCGTTCCACGCTCGTGCGACCAGCCGGCCCCCGTCGCGGACCTTGAGCGCATTCAGGGGGATCCGATTGATGGTCACGATCGCGCCCTGGAGGGCGGTCACCGCCGCGCCTCCGGCGCCGAGGATGCTGGTGGGACCGACCGTGCTGTCGTCGACCGCGATGATCGCGGAGTACGCCTGGATGACGTTCAGCACGGCGAACGCCGTGTTGAGCGCGGGCCCCTGCTGGAACTTCCTGCCGAGGAGATCGTGGGCGTCGCGGACCGCATCGTCCGAATCGACGCTGCCGAGCCCGCGGCGCACCTCGGGCTCGAGCCGGCGCAGCCGACGGATGGCTTCGTTGAAGCGGCTCGTCTCTTCGGCGTCGAAGCGCGCCGCGCGGACCAGCCAGCCGGCGATGTGGTTCATCCAGGTGACGCGGTCGGCGGTGCTGCCGGAGGTCATGACGAAGCGACGCGTCGCGACGATCTTGATCAGGGTGACCGACGCCGCGTCGGGCCCCGGGAGCGCCCCGGCGGCGGTGGCGCCGAAGGTGCCGGTCGCGCAGAGCACGCCGAGGCCGGTGGCGGTCGTCGGGCTGAGCATCGCGGCCTCGAGCGCCTCGCCGATGCGATGCTCGATCCGTGCGTGGGTCAGCTCCTCGAGCCACGACGCGACGATCTGCCGGAACGGAACGAGGAACTCCTGCACCATCGCCGGCGGGAGGCCGCTGGTGGCGAAGGCATCGATCGTCCGGGCCGTCTCCGACGAGTGGATGAGGTCGAAGATGTTGCGCGCATCGCGCACCAGCGTCCGCACGTAGTCCGGGTGCGTCGTCCGCAGCGGGTCGAGCGGGGAGACGGCGGCCTCGACGGTGTCGGCGAGGTCGCCCGACGCACGGAGGAGGTCGCGGTACTGCGTCTGTCGCGCGGCGCGCTCGGCGTCCAAGCCGAAGCTGGCAAGCAGGGCTGCGTAGCGCTGGAGCGCGCGCACGCTGGCGAGAAAGCTCTCCGCCTCCTGGGTCAGGCGGCGTCCCGTCCGGATGAGGCTGCGGAGGCCGCCGCGGCCCCGGGCGCTGGGGGGACCCGCCATGAGGTGGGCGAGCCGCTGCAGCAGGCGCACCATGTTCGCGAGCGGGACCGGGTAGGTCGCGAGCGTCGACTCCGGGAGGTCGTGCGGCTCGGTCGACGGCGTCAAGACCGTCGTTGGCTGCGTCACGAGGACGGAAGGCGTCCTCGGATCGGGCGCGGGAATGAGCGGGTTGTCGCCCGAGGCCTCTGGAAAGCCGGTCATGTCACGTCCCGTGCGCCGTGCGGAGCGCGTCGCGGGTCGCCTGGTCGGCGATCCCCGTCTCGTCGATGTGCTGGTCGCGCTGGAACCGTAGAACCGCGTCCGCCAGCTCGGCCGCCTCGTCGCGCCCGCCGAACCACCGCTCGGAGAACACGGCGTCCACGCTGAAGTAGTGGCGAATCGGGAGCAGGTAGCCGAGGTGCTGAAGCCGTGCGCGGACGCCGCTCACCTCGTCGATCGGGTCGAGGTGCCCGATGGCCACCGGGTACACCTCGTGCCGGTCGGGCATCACGATCTTGATCTCGCCGACGTGCGACGGGACCTGGATCTGCACCTTGCCATCGTCGCCGCTCCTCTTCGGCGTGAGGTCTGCCGGGCGCCCGCCCTCCACGTAATACCTTTCCCCCGCGAGGGGCTCACCCAGGTGCCGCAGCTGGACCTTGATCTTCACCATCGGGACCCGAGCCTTGAAGCGGTTCGAGCTCTCCAGCTGCAGGTCCAGCGCCTGCCGCTCCCGCAGGGCCGGGACGTGGAGCACGTCGCCGGGCGCGAGCATCTCCGGGTTGTCGCGGCGCTGGCGGAGCTCCTCGTTGTCGGAGCTCTGCCAGACGGCCTCGCCGTCGAAGCCGAGGCGATGCGCGATCGCCGTGAGGTAGTCGCCTTGACGGACGACGTAGGGACGCGTGGCCATTCTCTCTCCAGCTCGCGCTCAGGCGCTCTCGACGCCGCCGAGGTCCGGGAATTCGACCGTCGCCGAGCCCTCCGCCAGGAACTCGGCCTTTCCGTGCTCGTCGACGAAGCCGGTGAGGACGCTGTCGTCGTCGAGGGTGACGCGGTACCGCTGGTGGGGGATGGGCTCGCCGTCCTGGTCCACCAGCTCGATACGGGTCGGCTTCGGCTCGGTGACCTCGATGGTGTCGCTCGCCTGCTCCGGCGAGTTCAGCAGCACCTTGCTACCGTCGATCTTCGCCTCGGACTTGAGTCCCACGCTCGCCCCGGACGACTTGAGGATGATCGCGTCGTCGGAGACGATCTGCGCGGTTCCCTTCACCTTGAGCTTCGCGTCGCCATCGTCGAGCAGGAGCCGCGTGTCCTTGCCGCGCACCGTGACCTTCGGCGACGCGATCTCGATCTCGCCGGCGGCGATGCGGATCGAGCTTTCCCCTACCCGGAGGACGATCTCCTCCTTGCTCGCGATGTCGATCGAGCTCGAGCTGACCAGCTCCGCCTTGCCTTCGACGACTGCGCTCGCGCCGCGCGGAGCGCTCGCCGTCCCCACGATGACGGCGACGCTGCCGCGGATCTCCCCGATCAGGTCCCGGTGGACGACCAGGCGGGCCTCGCCGTGGACCTCGCGCCGATCGCCGCCCTCGATGCGCGCGATGCGCGCCCCGTGGACGGTCTCACGCAGCTCGCGCTCGACGGTCACGCTGCGCGAGCCGAGGACCTCGATCCGGTCGTCGGCCTCCACGCGGGTCGTCCGCGCGCCGACCACGCGCGTCGCCTGCCGGCCCCCGATCTCGACGCTCTGGTGGGCCTGGACCGTCACGTTGTCCTCGTTGCGGACGGTCGCGGTGCGGTTGCGCTCGACGAGGCTATCGAGATCGCGCGAGGCGTGGATGTAGAGCTGCTCGCGACCCGCGGCGTCCTCGAACGACAGCTCGTTGAACCCTTCGCCGCGGGGCGTGCTCCGCGATCGCCAGCCGCTCCGCGTCTTCTCCCGCGGGAGGTCGAAGGGCGGGGAGGTCACGCCGTTGTACAGCGAGCCGAGCACCAGCGGCCGGTCGGGGTCGCCCGCCTCGAAGGCCACGACGACCTCCATGCCCACGCGAGGGATGAACTGGCTGCCCCAGCCCGGCCCGGCCCACCCTTGCATCACGCGGATCCAAACGCTCGAGTCCGCCTGGGGCGGGCTGCGGTCCCAGTGGAACTTCACCTTGATCTCGCCCCCCGCGCTCACGTGGATCTCCTCGGCGTCGGGCCCGGTCACCGTCGCCGTGAGGCACGCCTGCACGACGCGCCGCGGCGGCAGGGGAGGGACGTACGCGACGCCCGCGGGGACCACATCGAAGCGATTGCCGTAGGCGCGCGCGTCGTCGCCGTGACCCTGGGAGCCGTGGTGGCGGACGCCGATGACGACGTACTCCCCGTTGAGGTCCGCCTCGGGGTGGTCGTCGAGCGCGAAGCGGTGGCCCGGCGAGAGGCGCGCGCACGTGCTGTCGCCGCGTCCGACGCGGGCCCGCCGGCGCGATCTCGCGAGCATGCGGTCCGAGGTGCGCCGCACGTCGTGCCAGCTCGGGTAGAGATGATGTCCACCGTGCTCGTAGACCTCGAGGAACCCGGGCTCCATGAGGCCATCGAGGAGCTCGTCCACGCCGTCGAGCTCGATGCGCGGACCGCTCCGTGGATCGATCGAGACGTCGACCTCCAGCCCACCGCCGACCTCGCCTTCTGGTTCCGGGGAAGGGGCCCCTGGCAGCCGCGAGGTGGACTCGAGCGGCGTCGCCGGCCGCCGCTGGTCGAACTCCCGGTACACCGTCGTCGTCGATCGGGTTGCGCGGGTGAGCTCGAAGCGCGAGATGCGCTCGCCCTCGCCGCGGAGCGCGCCGTGCTCGCCGAACGGCACGATCGGCGCCGCGATTCCGATCCGCAGGTCGAGCGGCCCCTCGGCGAGGCCTCCCGGGAGCAGCTGTCCAGCGAGGTCGGCGCGGGCCTCCCCGGGATCGAGGCGCGTCCCCTCGAGCGCCGCGTAGCGCGCGTCGTCGG
>JBKJLX010000816.1:0-8602 GCA_046596645.1 Polyangiaceae bacterium | reverse complement strand
GCGCAGGGTCAGCGCCGGCCGGCCGTCGCCGGCGCGCAGCTCGGCGAGCCACCGCGTCTTCCCTGGGCGCAGGGCGAGCACCAGGTGGTCGCGGGCGCGGGTGAAGCCGACGTAGAGGAGGCGCACGCGCTCGCGCTCCTCGCGCGCGGACACGCGGACGCCCTCGGCCGACATCGCGGCGCGGTCCTCGAGATCGTGCCTGGCCGAGGGCGAGAAGGGCCAGGGCCAGTAGCGGATCCAGCGGCCCGCGAGGGGTGCGTCGGGATCGAGGGTCTCGGCGTCGGTCTCGGGCACGACGTCGAAGGGCTTGCGCCGGCCCTCCCGATCCAGCGACGCCAGAACCACCACCGGCCACTCCAGGCCCTTGCTGCGGTGGTAGGTGAGGACGGTCACGGCATGCTCGCCGCGCGCCTCCGCCTGGGCGTCGGCCGCCAGCTCCTCCCCGCGCAGGAACTTCGGGGTGCCCAGCTCGCCGAAGAAGCGCAGGAGACCGGTGAGGGTCGCCGCCTCTGCCAGCTCGACGCACCGGGCCTCGTAGTCGGCGGTGAGGGCGCGGAGGGCGTCGATGTTGGCGAGCCGCTGGGTCGCGTCGGGCCAGCGCGCGCACAGGGCCGCGAGATCGAGCGCGCCTAGGACAGCGTCCACGGTCTCGGAGGGAGACAGCAGATCGCGGCGCGCGCGCACCTTGTCCAGGCGGGACTTCCACGAGGCGTCGCCGGCCGCGCTCTCGGCGGCGGGCTGCTCGGCGTCGGGCGACGCGGCCGCTGCGATCACGCCGGCCTCGGCGCCGGCAGCCGCGGCCGCGGTGGCCGCCTCGCGGGCCGCCCTCCGCGCCGTCGCACCGTTGATACGGTCTGACAGCCAGTCATCTGCGCTCATGCCTCCGAACCCCTGCAGCGCCTCCAGGATCGCCGTCTCGCGCCCCGCCCCCGGGTCCACCACCAGGGACAGCGCGGCCTCCAGGGCGACGCCCTCGGGGGTGCCGACCAGGCCGGCGCGTGCCACGGCGACGCCGATGTGGTGCGCGGCGAGGGCGCCGGCGATGGTCTCGGCCTCGGTGTTGGTGGCGACCAGGATCGCGATGTCGCCAGGGCGGACCGGGCGCACCTGCTTGCTGTGGCGGTCGACCACAGGCGTGCGCTGCGGCTGGGCGAGCATGCGGCGGACGCCCTCGGCGAGGGCCACCGCGTCGTCCTCCTTGTTCCTGGTGCCGAGCGACCACACGCCGAGGGGCGGCAGCCCGGCGAGCTTCTCCGGAAGGTCGCGCGTGGGGTGGACGCGCACGTCGCCGGGGGCGACGCCGTGGGCGGCGAACGCGGTCTCGAACAGGGCGTTGCACGCCTCCACGAGATCGGGCCGGGTGCGCCAGTTGTCGCCCAGGCGATCGGTTTGACCTCCACATGTTTCGACCCAGCGCACCGCGGCGTCCATCAGGGCGGGGTCGGCGCCGGCGTACTCGAAGATGCATTGCTTGGGATCGCCGACCCAGCGCGAGCCCCCGGCGAGCGCGTGGAGGCGGAGGAACAGCGCGAGCTGGATGGGTGAGCTGTCCTGCAGCTCGTCGACCACCACCAGGCGCAGCCGCTCGCGCATTTCGTCGGCCACCGAGGGCTCTGCGAGCAGGGTGAGCGCGGCGTCGATCATGTCGACGTAGTCCACGACTTTTCGCGCTGCCTTGGCGCGCGAGTAGGCGTCCATGGTCAGCTCGGCAGCCTGGAACACCAGCTCGGTGAAGCGACCGAGGTCGGCGCGCAGGCTCGGGTGCTCGAGCACCCGCATCGCGACGTCCACCACCGGGGCGACGGCGGCGCGCGCCTTCTTGCCGGGGGTCAGCTTGCCCAGGCGGCACCACCCCGGCCAGTCGAGCGCGCGCCTGCGCAGATCGTGGGCGGCGGCCTCCAGGGTGCGGAGGACCCGCGCGGTGCCGTCGGTGGGGCAGCCGGAGGCGGCGATCGCGGCGCGCGCGGTCCTGATGGCGTCGGCCAGCAGGCGGTCGAGGTCCTCGGTCGCGGGCGGCGGGAGCAGCGTCAGCAGCGACGCGATCGAGCGCTGGGCCATCGCTGGCAAGGCGCTCGACGCGATGCGGCCGTGGCGGGCCAGGGTGATGACGTCGATGACCGGTGTCACCCAGTCGACCCGGTCCTTCTGCGGATCCTTGAGGATGGACATGCGGCTCGCCAGGTGCAGCAGCTCCTCCTGCATGCGGTCGTCGAGCTGGTCCTCGAGGACGCCGTGCAGCAGGCGCTCGGCGTCGGGGAGCACGTCGACCGAGGGCGATAGCCCGGCGTCGAGCGCGAGCTCGCGCACCAGGCGCAGGCACGCCGCGTGGACGGTGCCGACGTTGGCGAGGGGCAGGCGCGCGGCGCGCAACGGGTCGTCGCTGCCGAGCAGGGTGCGTCGGATGCGGCTGGCGAGCTCCACCTGGGCCCGCTTGGTGTAGGTGACGGCGACCAGGCCCTCGATGGGGACGTCCTGCCGGGTCAGCGCGTCGAGCACCTCCTGGGTGAGGCGATGCGTCTTCCCGCTGCCGGCGCTCGCCCCCACGATGGTCAGACCGCGGGCGCGCGTGGTCATCGCAGCTCCTCCCAGGATCGACCGCATATCGGCCCCTTGTCGCAGTAGCCACAGGCGGCCCCGGCGGGCAGCCGCAGGTGGCCGGGAAGATCGCCGAGCGTCATGGCGAGCGCGATCGGCTGGGCGCCGACGCCGGTCACCGGCACCACGCCCCGGGCGAGGAGGGCGCGCGTGGCGCGGGTGCTCTGGATCATGGCGTCAGCGGTGGCCGCGACCGGTGGGCCGGCCAGGAAATCGGTCCCCGAGGCGGCGAGCGGCGTGCCGGCGATGGCAAAGGCGCGGCCGGCGCCGAGGGAGAAGTAGGCCACTGGCGGAAAGGCAGCTAGCTTGCGGGTGCGGCGGACGACCTCGCCGTAATGGGCGAGCTGGACGGCGAGCCCCTCCTTCAGGCGGTCGGCGTAGCTGCTGCGGCCGAGCTTGAGGTCGAGAACGAACGGTCTTCCCAGGGCGTCGCGGAGCAGCACGTCGATGCGGCCGTGGAGGACGCCGTCGTCGGATGCGACCTCCACCTTCACCTCCACGTCCTCCACGCGCAGCTGGCTCTCCACCAGGAGCTCGCTGAGCCTCTGCGCCGCGCGCAGCAGCTGCGCCGCGATCTGCGCGCGCTCGGAGCCGCGGCCCTGACGATTCAATGGCGCCGCCTCCTCGCCCAGCAGGCGCTCGAGGATCGCCGGCGCGCGCTGGTGCAGCGCCGCGGGATCCTCCAGCAGCCCAGCGCGGTGCAGCTCCTCGATCAGGCGGTGGCCGAGGGTGCCCTTGAGGAGCACCCCGTTGCTCACCGTGGCGACGCGCGCCGGGTAGAGCGAGGCCGCGCGCTCGAGGATGAAGCGCAAGGGGCAGCCGAGCAGCATCTCCAGCGAGCTGGCGGACAGACGGATGGTGGACGCAACCGCGGCGTCGGCCGCCGCGCGATCGATCTGCCACGATGCGTCGTGCCGGGGCAGCGGCAACGGCGCGAGGAAGGTGCCCACCTCCGCGTCGGCGGTGGCCCAGCGCGCCTCGCCCTCGCGCAGCTGCTGCGCGGTCGCGGTGATGCGCGCGATGTCCTCATCCTGCAGATCGAGGCGGGCGACGATCTCGTCCCACACCGGGAGCACCGGCTGTGGCTGGCCGAGGTGCGCGTCGGGCGAGGCCACGATCAGGCACTCGGTCGCGGAGAGCGCGGCGCGGCGCCAGGCGGCGGCGCGCGCCTCGAGGACGTGCGCGGCGTCGGGGAGGAACACTCCGGCGTCGGCCAGGGCGCGGCGCTCGGCAACGCGGAACGGCTCGCGGGGTGCGGTCGCCACGTCGCTTCCCGCGTTCCACAGCGCCACCACCTTGCGCGGCGCCAGCACCCCGAACGGACCCTCGAGGTGATCGGGGCGATTGGGCTCCTCGAAGGTCTGCGCGGCGCGGGTGGCGACGGCGCACGACGCGAGCAGCACGTCGAGCTCGTGGGGCTGGTAGCGGCTGCGCCCGTCGGCGAGCAGCGCGGCGCGCACGGCGACGGTCGCGGCGAGGAGACCGTCGAGGGCGCGGGGCTCGGCGGCGGTGGCGCGACGTCCGGCAGCCCAGGTGCGCACGCGATCGACGACCTCCAGCAGGCGCTCGCACGGGGCGCCCTCATCGCGCGGGACCCCGGGGGGCTCGATCCATGTGGCGACGCGCGCGCGCTCCTCGCCATCGAGGGCGGCGACGGCGCGCACCCAGTCGCGGCTGCCGACGCCCGCCGACTGGCCGAGGGCGCCCAGCAGATCGCGGCGCGCGCGCCAGGGGATCGGTGACAGCGAGAGCGACAGCAGCTCCAGCGCGCGGAAGACGTCCCGCGGGAGGAAGAGCATGGAGAGCGCGAGGGGCAGCACCTGCTGCGCGGGACGCAGAGACGAGCTGGTGGTGAGGCCCTGCGAGCGCAACCCCTGCGCGACCAGCGCGGCGTCGAGGGGCGCGGTGTCTCCCGTGCGGATCACCAGGATGGATCGCGCGCGGCCGGTGGGGACGAGCACGCGCAGCAGTGACGCGGTGGCCTCGCCGAGCTCCCACGAGGTGGGCGCGCGCACGGCGATCAGGGTCCCGTCGCGATCGAGGGGGCGGCGCTTCGAGGACGCGGCGAGCGCGGCGGCGGCGCCTGGAAGGCGGCGGGAGGTGAGGGCCAGCTGGGCGCGCCCGAGATCGGTCCGCGCCGGGGCGCCGGGAAGCTGCGGCGTCGCGAAGTCGAGGCGGGTGCCCCGCGCGCGGAGCAGGTCGAACACGCGGCGCCAGGCGCCGGGCCACACGGTGAGCGGCTCCACCAGGGAGAGACGGGTCACCACCGGGTGACGGGTGCGCCCGAGCTCGCGCGCGACCGACGCGAGGCGGTCGGCACGACCGGGCGGCAGTGGGGTCATGATCTCCACGGAGGCGAGGACGGCGACGCGAGGACCGGCGAGGGGCGTCGTGGTGTCCGCGGCCCATCCCGCCTCCACCAGGGCGTCGCGCATGGCGAGGAGCGCGACGGCGGTGCCGGCGGGGTCGACGGCGAGCGAGCGGGCGAAGAAGGCTGACGGCTCGCTGGCAGCGTGGCCGCGCGCGCGCTCCAGCATGGCGACGGCGCGGGCGGCGTCGAGGGCCTGCGCCCCGGGAAGGCCGAGGCGCAGCTCGAGATCGGCCAGCATGGCCGCCGGTCCCCAGGTCGGGCGCCCGACGCTGGCGCGTGCGCCGAGGACGTCGTCGCCGCGAGTGATCCATCGACCGAGGGTCACGTCCATGGCGAGGGACGATGCGCGCGAGGCGTCGTTCCGGAAAGGGTGCGGCCGTGCAGTGGCCGGACAGGGAATGTCCGGCCGATGTCAGCGAGCTCCAGTCGATGCTGCCGGACAGGCGGCAGACCGAGCTGGTGGGCGCCTACCTGCTCACTTGCCGCCCGAGAACCCGGGGCCGATGTACACGCCGCTGCTGCCGCTGCTGCTGTCGTCGCAGTCGCCGGCGGCAAGGACGATGATGATGAAGATCACGATGCCGATCCACATCGCGATCTGACCGCAGCCGGGGCCGCTGCCGGAGCTGCCGCCGGCCCCGAGCACCGAGGCCACCGAGGCGCCGGCAGGCGGCTGCAGACCGAAGGCCTGCGCCAGCTCGCGCCCGTCGATGGGCGCGCAGAAGGAGGTGTTGACCTCACCCTGCCCGCTCTCGACGCTGACGATGCCGCCCGGCCCCTGGAACTCGGTCGCCTGGACGGTCTCACCGACCTCCACCTTCCAGTAGAGCTCGCCGACGACGTACTCGACCGAGGCCTGGACCGACTGCTTCAGCGAGTAGGTCGCGCCCTGGTACTGCGCGTGGCTACCCTGGATGGCCACGTCGCCGGGGGCCACGGTGTTGACGAGCTTCCACGCCCCGTCCTCCTCCATCAGCCACGCGTAGCCGAGCGTCGGCCCCGCATAGAGGAGGTACTCCCGCCAGCGGTAGCGCTCGCCCTCCACCGTGCAGCCGCGGATGACGAACGCGATGCATATGACGCGGTTGCCGCGGAGCTGCCCCTCGCGCCCCAGCGGGATGTACGGCTCCATCGGCGGGCGCGGCGCCTGGCCGATGGCCTGGAGCAGCTTGCCGTGGTCCTTCACGTCGCTGACGGTGCCGCAGTAGCGGCACACCACGCGCTCGGTGCTCCCCGGGGTGACCAGCGGCAGGCTGCCGCCGCAGTTGGGGCACGCCACCTCGGAGACCGCCGCCTCCGGCATCGCCATGGGCTGGCCCGAGTCGAGCTGGATCTGTGCGGGGTCGAACTGCCGCCCCATGTAGAGCTTGGCCCCGATGGTTGCGCCGTCGCCGTAGTCGATGGTCCCGAAGGCGCCGTTGGGTCCCGAGATGTCGGCGTACGGCGTGATCGCGCCCGGCGGCGGCACCGCGGGCAGCTCGCCCTCCGCCGACACGATGCGGCGCTGCCCGACCTCGGCGACGGTGAGCGTCCCCATCGCGCCGAGCTGGATCGGCATGCCGGCCCGCAGCTGCCCGAACGGGGGCAGCGGCGGCGGGGTCGCCATCTCCCGCGTCGCGTACCAGCGGCCCTGGGCGAACGCGACCCACGTCCACTCGCCGGTCTCTGGAAAGCCGACGAAGAACTCCTGCCACGGCGCGCCCGGCTGCCCGGCGCGATCGAGCTGCACCCGCCCCTCGACCTCGAAGCGCTGCCCGCCCCAGCGCCCCATGACGCCCTTCGCCAGCGGCGACGGCAGCTCGACCAGGTCGGCCACGCGCCCCATCGACGCGAGCCCGCGATCGCTGCGCACGACCAGGAACTTGCAGAACTTGCAGACCTGCGATCGCGCGCCCGCGAACTTGAACGTCATGGGTGCCCCGCAGCTGGGGCACGGCGCCTGACGATCGAAGGGGTTCTGAGCGCTCACGGACCGCGCGAGGCTAGCAGAACATGGTAGGAACGCGCCCGGTGGCGACGGCAACGCTGCGTGAGCGCCTGGTGTCGCCGGCGCTCCTGGCGTCGGTGTTCGTCATCGCGACCAGCGGCCTGGTCTACCAGCTCATCGCGGGGACCCTCGCCAGCTACGTCCTGGGCGACTCGGTCACCCAGTTCAGCCTGGTGATCGGCCTCTACCTGAGCGCGATGGGGCTCGGCAGCTGGATCTCTAAGTACATCGAGGGCGACCTCCTGGTGCGGTTCGTCGAGATCGAGCTCGGCATCGCGATCGCCGGCGGCCTGTCGGCGCCGCTCCTGTTCAAGATCTACGCGAGCTACGGCGCCTTCCGCTTCGGGCTCTACGCCCTGGTGGTGGTCATCGGCACCCTGGTGGGCCTGGAGATCCCGCTCCTCCTCCGCCTGCTGCGCTTCTCGCTCGACCTGAAGGACCTCGTCGCGCGGGTGCTCAGCTTCGACTACATCGGCGCGCTCGTCGGTAGCATCCTCTTCCCCGCGGTGTTCCTGCCGCGGCTCGGCATCCACCAGACGTCGATCGCGTTCGGGATCCTGAACGCGCTGGTGGCCCTGGGCGGGACGTTCCTCTTCCCCCTCGATCGCGGGGTGGCGCTGCGCCTCCGCATCGGGTGCGCGCTCACGCTGATCGCCCTCGGCGCCACCGCCACGTGGATGACGGACCTGATCCGCTCGGCCGAGGCGTTCTACTTCGGCGCGCCCATCGTCCACGTCTCGCAGTCGCCGTACCAGCGGGTGGTCATCACCCAGTCGCCGCGATCGACCCGCCTCTTCCTCAACGGCAACCTGCAGTTCTCGAGCGACGACGAGTACCGCTACCATCGAGCGCATCGACCTCATCGATCTCGACGCCGCGGTCACCGATCTCTTCCGCGACCTCCCCCTCGCGTCGCGCCTCAACGGCGGCTCGCTGTCCGACCCGCGCGTCCACATCATCAACGAGGACGCGTTCCGGTGGCTCGAGGAGACGCCGGGGCAGAGCTGGGATCTGGCGATCGTCGACTTCCCCGATCCCAGCAACTACGCGGTCGGCAAGCTCTACACCGACACGTTCTACCGCCTGCTGCGCGAGCGCATCGGCGTGCGCGGCGTCGCCGTCGTGCAGTCGACCAGCCCCGGCTACGCGCGGGAGACGTTCTGGACCATCGCCACCACCATCGAGGAGGCGGGCTTCCGCATCGCGCCCTACCACGCGTACGTCCCCAGCTTCGGCGACTGGGGCTTCATCCTCGCCGGCGGCCCCGGGCTGGTCGCCCCCACCCGGCTCCGGCCCGAGGCGGGGACGCTGCGCTTCCTCGACGACGCCGTCCTCGCCGACCTCTTCCTCTTCCCCAAGGACATCTCGCGCGTCGAGGCGCCGGTCTCGCGGCTCAACGATCAGAAGCTGATCCCGATCTACGTCCGCGAATGGGCCGAGTGGACGCGCTGACGCGTCCACTCCGAGAACGGAGCGAAGCGCTGAGCGTCGCGCCAGCCGGAGCGGCGCGGTGAGCGTCTCGCGACGCGCCTTTCTCACCGCGGTGGGCGCCGGCTGGGCGGTCGAGCAGCTGCGCCCCTCGCCACGCCCGCTGGGCGGCGAGCGCCTCGGCGCGTCGCACGCGGTGGGTCATCTGCTGCGCGACCCTG
>JBKJLX010000766.1:0-2656 GCA_046596645.1 Polyangiaceae bacterium | reverse complement strand
GAAGCTGCAGCGCGCCCTGGAGGCGTGGCAGCTTCTTGTCCGACGCGAGGTCGACGTTGTTGGGGATGCGCTCGGAGTTGACGACGTCGCTCATGGTTTGGCTCCTCGACCTGCGCTCAGGTGCGCTTCCAGTCGAACTCGGGCCGCTCGGGGCGGCCGTACATGGTCAGCGCGCCGCGCTCGCCCACGGCGTTGGGGCGCTGGAAGATCCAGTTCTGCCAGGCGGAGAGGCGGCCGAAGATCTTGGTATCCATCGTCTCCGGGCCGGCGAAGCGCAGGCTCGCCTCCATGCCGGTGAGGGCGTCGGGGGAGAGGCTGGCCCGCTCCTCGATGGCGAGGCGCACCTCGTCTTCCCAGTCGATGGCGTCGGGAGTGAAGGTGACCAGGCCGAGCTTGGCCGCGGTGGGCGCGTCGGCGAAGTCCGTCTGCGCGCGCAGCTCCTCCACCTTCTGCGGCTGACCGAGGAAGCGCGACTCGAGTCGAGTGAGGCCGTTCGAGGTGCGCAGCGGCCCGAAGTTCATCGGTGACAGGGCGACGAACGCGGCGGCGCCCTCGTCCCCGCCGCCGTCGAACATGTAGGCGCGGTCGGCCGCCAGCGCGAGCTCGTAGAGGGAGCCGGCGAACGCCGAGGCCGCGTCGACGATGGCGAACAGGCTCTTCGCGGTGAGGTCGAGGCGGCGCAGGACGCGGCGCGCGTGGAGCACGATCTCCTTGGCGAGCCAGTCGGCGCCAGCCAGCCGGAGCATGGCCTCGTCGTGCTTGCGCACCAGCGCCGCGTCCCCCCGCGTCTTGAGGACGATGAGACCGACCTCGGGGTGGTTGAAGCGGAGTTCGAGGAGGACCGCGTCGAGCTCGCGGAAGGCACGCAGCATCCACCCATCGCAGCCCTGGCGGCGGAGGGTCGCCGCGTCCTCCGCCGGCTCGTCGTCGGGGGCGAGCATCGTGACCTCGGCGACGCGCGCCTCGCCGTCGATCTTGAGGGCGACGAAGCGGTAGTCGGTGCCCTGGGACAGGCCTTCTCCCCAGCGGTTCGCCTCCAGCGGCTCCAGGGGGAGGCCGGCACCCTGCTTGTCGGGCGTCGACTCGCAGAGGGCCTTGGCGCGGGCGAGCACCGTCTCGTCGAACTTGCTCTTGGGGACGACGTGGTCGACCAGGCCCCACTCCTTGGCGCGCTTGCCGCGCACGCCCTCGGCCAGGGTGCAGAACACGTCCGCCAGATCGCGGCGCACCTTGCGCTTGTCGACCAGGCGGGTGAGCCCCCCGGTGCCGGGGAGCACCGCGAGCAGCGGCGTCTCCGGGAAGGAGACCGCGCTCGAGCCATCGTCGCAGAGGATGATCTCCGCGCAGGCGAGGGCGAGCTCGTAGCCGCCGCCGGCGGCGGTGCCGTTCAGCGCGGCCAGGTAGTGCTGGCCGCTCTCGCTGCACGCCTCCTCCAGGTGGATGCGCGTCTCGTTGGTGAACTTGCAGAAGTTCACCTTGAAGCCGTGGGTGGAGCTGCCGAGCATGTAGATGTTGGCGCCGGCGCAGAAGACCTTCGGGTCCTTGCTGGCGACGACCACCGCCTTGACCTCGGGGTGCTCGAAGCGAAGTCGCGCGACCGCGTCGGCCAGCTCGATGTCGACGCCGAGGTCGTAGCTGTTCTGCTTCAGCTGGTAGCCCGGTCGCAGCCCCTGGTCCTCGACCACGTCGAGGGAGAGCCGCGCGATGGCGCCATCGAAGCTCAGCGAAAGGTGCTTGTAGCGGCTGGGGTGGGTCTCGAACCGCACCGGGGGGTGCGCCGCGTTCGCGTGCTCGGCCATGCAGGAACCCTCTCACCGCACCCCGACCCGGTCAAGCATCATACTGCAGCGTCGCCCACGTAAGATGCAGTATAGTGCTGCACGTGGTGACCTCCGTGGCTCCTCTCCACGCGACTGGCGACGACGAGCGCGTCCTCGCCGCGCTGGGCGAGCGCGTGCGCAGCCTGCGTCGGGCCCAGGGGCGCACCGTGGTCGAGCTGGCGACGATGGCCGGTCTCTCCGAGCGCTTCATCGCGACGATCGAGGGGGGCCGCGGCAACCCCAGCCTGCTGTCGCTGACGGCGCTGGCGCGCGCGCTGCGCGTCGACGTCGCCGGGCTACTGGAGGGAGAGCGCGCGCCGCGCGGCGCCCGCGCGGCGGCGAGGCCGCCGCGCATCGTCGCCCTCCTGGGCCTCCGCGGGGCGGGCAAGACGGCGATCGGGGCGGCGGCGGCGGCCCGGCTGGGGGTCGCCTTCGTCGAGCTCGACGAGGTGGTCCAGCGCGACGCCGGCCTGGCCACCGGCGAGCTCTTCGAGCTGCACGGAGCCGCCTACTACCGACGCCTGGAGCGCGAGGCGCTGGACCGGGTGCTGCGCGAGGGACCGGACGCGATCGTCGCGACCACCGGGGGGCTGGTCACCGACCACGCCGCGCTGGAGGCGACGCTTGCCGGCTCGACCACCATCTGGCTGCGCGCCCGTGCCGAGGACCACTTTCGCCGCGTCGTCGAGCAGGGAGACATGCGCCCGATGCAGAACCGGGATCGGGCGATGGATGAGCTACGCGCCATTCTCCGCGCGCGCCGCGCGCTCTACGAGCGCGCCGAGAACGTGGTGGACACCTCGCGTCTCGGGCTGGAGCGCAGCGTCGCGCGGGTG
>JBKJLX010000723.1:0-11569 GCA_046596645.1 Polyangiaceae bacterium | reverse complement strand
CCGGCCAGGCCCGGCGGCGCCAGCCCGGCGCCCGGCGGCGGCCACTTGCCGCCACCCTTGGGCGCAGCCGCGACCGCGCTCGCCGAGGCGCTCGGCGCCGCCGTCGGCTCGGGCGGCGGCGCGACCGTCGGCTCCGGGGTCGGGGGCGGCGCCGCAGCGGTGACCGCGGGCGTCGGCACCGGTGGCGGCGGCGGATCGCCCTTCACCAGGAAGAACACCAGCACCATGGCGACGATGGCGACCGCGCCGCCGACGAGCAGCGGCAGCTTGCTCTTCGCCGGCGGGGGCCCGAGGTCGACGGCCGGTGCCGCGACCGGGGGCGGCGCCATGATGGGCATGCCCAGCGGGAAGATCCCCGCGGTGTCGGGCATCATTCCCAGGCCGAGGCCGCTGTCGATCGACACCGGCGCCGATGGGGCCGTCGCCGCGCTGGCGGACAGCGCCTTGAGGTCGATGAGTCCGGAGTCGTCCTTCTTCGCCGTCGTCTTGCCGGCGGCTGCCGGCTCCGCCGACGTCAGCGCGGAGAGGCTGAAGAGGACCGAGTTCTCGTCGCGCTTGCCGGTGCCGACCCCGGCGCCGCTGGTCATCAGCGAGCCACCGGAAGAGCTGCTGGACGACGATGAACCGAACAGGCCGCCGCCGGTCGACGGACCGTCCTGCCCGAAGAGGTCGCGCGAGGCCTTGCCCTCCTTCTTCGCCGCCGCACGAGGCGCGTCGAAGCCGGACGACGAGGCCGCCGCCGCGGGGACCGCGCCCATGCCCATCCCCGGCGCAGAGCCGCCGAAGTCCATCTCGGGGAGCGAGTGCATCGACGGCTGGACGCCACCGCCGCCGCCGCCGCCAATGGCACCCGCGACCTCCGCGTGCTCGGCGATCGCCTGCCAGTCGGTCATGCCGTCGGCCCAGACGTACGTGTCGTCGGTGACGACGCCGGCGCGGTGGGCATCGACGATCTCGGCGAGCGACATCGTGCGCTGGTCGCCATCGGCGACGTTGACGAGGAAGCTGCCGGCCGGCGGCGAGGCCGCGTCGGCAACGCCGGCGTCGCCGTGCGCGCCAGCGTCCTGCGCTCCGCCGACGACGATGGTCGAGCCGCACTTGCGGCACTTCATCTTGACGGTCTTGCCCTGGATCTTGTCGTCGGAGACCGTGTACTTGGCGCCGCACGAGTGGCAGGTGAGTTTCATGGTCGTTCGAGTTCTTCCAGGAAGGGGAGCGTGCCGGTGGCCGGGGTGCGGGGAGCCGCGGAAGTGTACAGCACGCGAGCGGACCTCGCCCAATTGTCACTTCGTTTCAGCACCTCACGGTGGTGAAAATGGTCAGCGGCGCAACCCCAGATCGTGGGGTCGCCGCACCTGGCGGTGAGACGGGCGAGGCGCGCAGAGGTGCTGACCGAGGCGCGACGATGAGAGCCGCTAGGGTTTATCCGGTCCGTCTGTGGACGCCTCGGTCACCCCCTCGACGCCGATCCAAGGGCGGCCTGGCGCCCACGGGGCGTCGACGACGGTGGCTCGCACCGAGAAGACCCGTTCGAGGAGGGCCGCCGTCAGCACCGCGCCCGGTGGCCCCACCGCCGCGACGCAACCCCGGTCGAGGACCACCACGCGGTCGGCGACGCGCGCCGCCAGATCGAGGTCGTGCAGGACGACCAGGACCGCGAGGCCTCCGGCGGCCAGCGCACGGAGCTGATCCAGTGCCTGGAGTCTCCGGGCGAGGTCGAGCGCCGCGACCGGCTCGTCGAGGAGCAGCGCGCCCCGCTCGCGCCGGCCGGCAAGCGCCTCCGACCCGACCTGCGCGACCGCGCGCGCCAGGTGGACGCGCTGCGCCTCGCCGCCGGAGAGCCTGGGGACGGCGCGCGCCACCAGCCCGCCGAGCCCGAATGCGCGCACCGCGCGCAGGGCTGCCTCGCGGCCGGAGGGCTGATCGGCGTCGCCGTGCGGGGTCCGCCCCAGGAGCACCACGTCGAGTACCGAGAGCTCCGCGGCCACCGCCGACCCCTGGCGGACAACGGCGCGCAGGCGCGCGGTCGCCGCGCGGTCGCGCGACGCGAGGGGCGCCCCGTCGAGCGTGATGGTCCCTGCGTGCGGCACGACGTCACCGGCGATCGCGGCGAGCAGCGTCGACTTCCCGGCGCCGTTGGGGCCGGTGAGCGCGACCAGCTCCCCCTCGGCCACGTCGAGGTCGACGCCGCGCACGACGTCGCGCGCGCCGCGGCGCAGCTCGAGCGCGCGTGCCGCGATCACGATGCACCGCGGACGCGGCGCTCGCGCATCACCAGCGCCAGGAAGAAGGGCGCGCCCAGCGCCGCGGTGACGACGCCGACCGGAAGCTCCGCCGGCTGCGCGATCAGGCGCGCCCCGGCGTCGGCCAGCACCAGGAGCAGCGCGCCCCCGAGCGGCGCGCAGACAGTGAGCGCGCGGTTCGATGCGCCCAGCGCGAGGCGGACCAGGTGCGGGACGACCAGCCCCACGAACCCGAGCAGCCCGGCCGCGGCGACCGATGCGCCGACCGCGAGCGCGGTGAGGACGACCAGCGTGCGCACCAGCGCGGTCGTCCGCACGCCGAGGTGGCCCGCCTCCGTCTCGCCCAGCTGGTAGGCGTCCAGCCGGCGCGCGAGCAGCGGGAGCGCCAGCGGGCAGGCGAGCATCGGGAGCGCCGTGGCGAGCGTCGTCGACCAGCTTGCGGCGCCGAGGTTCCCGAGCGTCCAGAAGGTTACGTCGCGCAGCTCGGCGTCGCCCGCGACGTGGCTGAGGAGGCCGAGCACCGACCCCGCCATCGCGTTCAGGGCGATGCCGACCAGGAGCATCATGGGGACGTCGGCGCCGCTCTCGCCACGGCCGACGCGGAGGATGACGACCGTCGACACCAGGCCGCCGAGGAACGCCGCGAGGGGACGCGCGGCCGCCGCGAGCGGGCCGGGCACGTGGGCGAGGACGTCGCCTAGGACGACGATGACAAGCGCGGAGCCGAGCGCGCCCCCGCTGGAGACGCCGAGCAGCCCCGCGTCCGCCAGTGGGTTGCGGAAGAGGGCCTGCATGGCGACCCCCGCCGAGGCCAGAGCGGCGCCGACCAGCGCGCCCAGCACCACGCGCGGCGCGCGGATCGATCCCACCACCGAGACCAGCATGGGTTGCGCGTCGACGAGGCCTAGGGCGCCGAGGGCGCCGCGGACGACGTCGCCCGGCGACAGTCGCACCGGCCCGACCGAGGCGCCGAGCACCAGGGCGGCCAGCAGCGCGATCGCGAGCACCCAGGGCGCGATGCGGCGACGGCGCGCGAGCGCGTCGAGCGAGGCGAGGCCCTGCGCCTCCGGAGGCTCGGGGGGGCGGGCGGCGGAAGCTCTGCCGGAGGCGGTCGTGGCGGCGGGAGCCTACACCGCGCCAGCCGCGCGGCGGCAGACGGCGGCGCCATCAGCCGAGGATCGCCCAGACCGTGATCAGCACCGCGACGGCGAAGACGAAGCCGACCATCGACGCCAGGATCAGCGAGACGGCGAGGCGGTTGCGCGATCGGCGCGGCGCGCGCTCGCGCACCGGGGAGGCCCAGATCGACCGCTGGTAGGAGCGTGCGATGGAGAAGTTCGGCGCGTCGACCGCCGGCACCGGCGCCACCGCGATGGCCGGCCTCGCGTCGGGCAGGCGCGGCGCCACCGCGGCCTCGTCGAGGATCACGGTCTGCTCCAGGGCGGGCACGGGCATCGCCCCGCTGGGGGCGAGCGCGCTCGCCGCCTCCATCCGCTCCGACTTCCGGGCCGACGACCCGGGCCGCGGGTCGTCCGCTTCGGGGAACAGCGCCGCGTGCAGCCGCGCCGGCGGGGGCAGCGTGAGCGCCCACCCGCGCCGCAGCGCCTCGTCGGGCACCTCGGCGATCGCGGTCGGGTACTCGCTGGGACGGGGCGGCTCGTCGTCCTCGACCACGATGCGGGCGCGCACCGGTGACGGTTCGCGCCGGGCGGGGGGCCGTGCCCTTGCGGCGGCCTCCGCCGCGGGGGCCTTCACCGCGGCCGCCGGAGCGACGCCCCCCGACGCCCCGCGCAGCGCCTGCGCCAGCTCGATCGCAGTCTCGAAGCGATCGGCGGGGTCGAGGGCGAGCGCGCGGGCGAAGAAGCGATCGACCGCGGGCGGCAGCTCGGGCCGGAGCTCGCTGGGAGGCGTCGGTCTGCCATCGAGGATGGCGAGGAACACCGCGGGCATTGCCCCCACGAACGGGGTGCGCCCGGTGAGGCAGAGATAAGCGCAGGCAGCGAGCGAGAAGAGGTCGCTGCGCAGATCGATGTCGCGGGCGCCCTGCACCTGCTCCGGGCTCATGAAGTACGGCGAGCCCACCATGAGGCCGGTGCGCGTCCGCAGGGCGACCGTGCCAGCATGCTTGGCGACGCCGAAGTCGAGCAGCTTCACCACCTCGTTGTCGTCGACCTTGGCGAGGAACAGGTTGTGGGGCTTCACGTCGCGGTGGACGATGCCTGCGCGGTGGGCAGCGTGCAGGGCCGACGCCGCCTGCTCGATGATGGGGACGGTCGCCTCGAGGCCGATGGCGCCGACGCGCCGGGTGCGGCGGAACAGGTCCTCGCCGGCCAGCAGCTCGAGCACCATGAACGGCAGACCCTCGTGGATGCCGTAGTCGTGGAGCGCGACGACGTTCGGCGAGGCGAGCCGCGCCGCAGCCTTGGCCTCCTGCTCGAAGCGGGCGCAGTAGTCGGGCTCGTCCGCCAGGTGGGGCGACATGAGCTTGAGCGCGACCGGGCGGTCGATGCGCTCGTCGATCGCCTCCCAGATGGTGCTCATGCCCCCGCGGGCGAGCTTCTTGCGGATGCGGTAGCGGCCGGCGAACACGTAGCCGGCGCCGACGACCAGGAGGTCCCTCGACTCCGGCGCGGCGGCGGGGGTCATCGGCGGCGGGGCACCGGACTCCAGTGGCTCGCCGAACGGTCCGAAGTCCGGCGCCCGGATCTCCGTCTCCAGCTCACCGTCCTCGGGCAACACGCCTTCATCCTCCCGCTTGCGCACGGGAGCTACCAGCGAAAGACCGACCCCCACGGTCCCAGCAGTGTCGCCCCCGACGTGGAGAGGCTCAATCGCGGTGGGAGGTTCAAGGGGGTCGGGATGAACGAGGCATCGCGCCTCACCCTCGGTAGGCCGAGGCACCGGGTCGATCAGGCGCCCTCCTGGACGATGCCGAGGGCGATCCGATCCGCCAGCGCCATGCAGGTCAGCATGGGATTCACCGCCGGGCTACCCGCGAAGATGCTGGTGTCGGCGACGAAGAGGTTCTCGGTGTCGAACACGCGGCCCCAGGTGTCGACCACGCCGTCCTCCGGGCGCTGCGCCATGCGGGCGGTGCCGAAGGCGTGGTTGGCCGCGGTGATGGTGTGCGACCCCTCGAGGTCGGCGGTGCGGAGGACCTCGCTCTCCTCGCGGCTCTCGAGCACCTCGGGGACGCCGTGGAGCCCGGGCAGGATGGAGTCGGCGCCCGACGCCCAGCAGATGTCGGAGAGGACGCCCAGCCCGCGCTGGATGAGGCGCACGTCGCGCTTGTCGAACTCGAAGCGGATGTCGGGCTCGTCGCTGGTGCGCTTCGCGCGCACGGTGCCGCGCGAGCGATCGGCGGCGATGATCACGTCGAACGGCGCCATGCGATCGTAGGAGGCGAGCGCGCGCTGGTAAGCGTGGCCGAGGCCGGGCAGGCGCGCCGCGAGCACCGCGGGTGGCGACCACAGCACCTCGAGCTTGATCCCCTCGCGGAGATACTCGAGCGAATGGAAGCCCTGCGTCGCGCCCTTCCAGGGATCGATGGGGTCGGGGTAGACCGCCATGATCGCGAGCCCGGGGTGGAGCTGCAGCTCACGGCCCACCCACTTCCCGCCCATCTCGCTGCGCTGGAGGAGGAGCGGAGTCTGCATGCAGCCGGCGGCGAGGACGACGGTGTCCGCCCACACCTTCAGGTTGCCCAGCTCCCGGCGCGTCTCCGGGTCCACGATGCGGCCGACGACGCCCACCGCCTTCTTCCCCTCGCGCAGGACGCGCTGCACGCGGGCGCCGGTGAGGACGCGGGCGCCGGCGGCGATGGCGGCGGGCACGTAGGTGACGTCAGCAGACTTCTTGGCGGAGTTGCGGCAGCCGGTGAAGCACTCGCCGCTGCCCAGGCACCCGGCGACGTTGCGCCAGGTGGGCTCGCTGGAGATGCCGATGGCGTCGCAGCCGCGCTTGAAGCGGAGGTTGCGCTCGCCCTGCACTTCCATCGGTGTGGGCGCGACGAAGAGGAACTTCTCCACCCGCTCGTAGTGGCCGACCATCGCGTCGTAGGGGATCTCGACGCCGGTCGCCCGGTTCCACTTCTCGAAGACCCAGTCGGGCGCGCGCGCGCAGATCGCGGAATTGATGAGGGAGCCGCCGCCGAGGGCGATCGCCTGCATCGTCGGCACGTACATGGAGCCCATGGCGACGCGGGTCCCGCTCTCGCGGAAGAGACGGTGCATCGCAGAGCCGGCCTCGGTCACCATGTCCTTGACCCCGATGGCGCGCCCCTCCTCGAGGAGGACGACGTCGCGACCGGCCTCGGCGAGCTCCTTGGCGACGAGCGCGCCGGCGGGGCCGGAGCCGACGACCACCACGTCGGCGCAGATCTCGACGTCGCCCGCCTGCTCGTAGGCGGCGCGAACGCCGGCGTGCGGGTCGGCCCACGTGCGCTGGGCCACGTCGCGCGCGGCGGGGAGCGTGCGCCGGCTCACGACGCCGCCCTCCGCGCGCCGAGGCCGTAGGGGTCGTTGTTCGGCGTCACGCCGATGCACCGGGCGACGTCGGGGTTGGAGAGGTAGCCCATCGTCAGCATGGTGCGCATCGAGAGGAACGCGATCCGGCGGAAGTAGATGGGGCTCTGGCGCATGCGCTCGAGGACGCCGCAGCGGTCGTCGAGCGTCAGGGTGGAGAAGCGCTGGCGGCGCGGGCCGAAGATCCACGGCGCGTGCTCGAGGAACACGAACAGCAAGTGGACCAGCCTCCCCTGCCCCACCGGCAGGCGCTTGCAGTAGCTATCCATGTACTCGACCAGCCCCGCCTCGGTGCCCGACAGCGGGATCGGCCCGGCGGGGGGGAAGAACGCGTCGGCGAGCGAGGCGACGATGATCCGCTCCCTCCGCGTGAGGAACGGCGCGTCGCGCGCCGCCGGTTCTCCGCGAAAGAGGCCGCGCAGGGTGGCCATCGCCGCCGCAAGGCGACCAGGAGGGACGGATAGCGCGGAGGACGTCATCGGCTCTCACCTCCTGCGGGCACCTTCGTGCTCCGCGCGGTCTCCAGCAGGGGCTCCAGCGCGGCGAGGAGGCCGCGGTCGACACCCTCCAGCCACGTCTTGACGTGGGCGGTCGCCCCGGGCTCGTCGCGGCTCTCCACCTGATCGAGGAGCGCTCGCATCGCGGGGACGAAGTCGGGGGGAGCGCCGCCCACCGCAGGCGCGAAGAGGTGGTGCAGCTCGCGCAGCGGCGCCCAGTAGGCGTTGGCCAGCCACACCGCCGGCCACACGCCGCTGGCGCAGACCAGCTCGCGGAACAGCTCGAGCTCCCGCATCGCCTGCGCGACCGGCTCGGTGATCGGCGGCCCGTCGAGGAGCTCGCGCGCACGGCGGAGCGAGCCCGGAGGCGCATAGAGCGCTGCGAGCCGGACCGCCTCGCCTGCCAGCATGGCGCGCACATGGAGGAGCTCGCGGGCCAGCACCGCCGGCGGGAGATCGAAGCGCCCGGCGGCGAGATACGGTGGGAGGAGCGAAGGGGTCCCCTCCCGGCGGAAGTCGAGGACGCGCGCGCCCGAGCCCCGACGGCTGGCGACGACCCCGAGATCGGCGAGGTGACGGAGCGCCTCGCGGACGGTGCTCCGACCGCAGCCCAGCTCCGTGGCGATCTCGACCTCGGCCGGGAGGCGCAGGCCCGCCGGATAAGCGCCGGCGACGATGCGCTCGAGCACCACGCCGGCGACCCGGCGAACTTCTCCGGCGAGAGCCATGTCGGACGTATTAGTCTGACAACTTGTGGTGCGCAAGATCGTTCGCGCTACGGAAGCCGGCGAGACACCCGGAACTCGCGAGGCGGATACCGTGTCGACGGAATGACGATGACCACCGTGACCTCCTGGCGACGGTTCGCACGCGCCCTGGCGCTGACGCTGGTGGTGGGGCTGGCGCTGCTCCTGGGCCGCCCGCGCTCCGCGGCGACCGCGCCGGCCGAGCTGTCGGCGCGGGGTCTCGACGTCTTCCTCCACGCCCCCGGCCGCGCAGCGCCGGGCTCCACGCTGCCGGTGACGGCGGTCGCGATCGGCTTCCCCACCCTGGCCACCACCGCGCCGCTGGAGGGCGCGACCGTGGAGGCGAGCTGGGATCCTGATTCGTTGGACCTCGAACGAACGGGCGACGCCCCGCCGCCCTCGGTCTCGGCCAGGGCCGACGCGCGCGGGCGCGCGGTGCTCGCGATCCCCGTGCCGGAGGGCGACCCGCGGACGCTCACCCTCCTGGTCGCGGTGCGGGACGGCGCGCGCGAGCGGGTGCAGCGCCTCCCGGTGGAGCGGATGCGGCGCGACACCGTCGACCTCCTGCTCGGCGACGCCGCGGTGGTGCCCGGCGGGGTCACCACCGCGTGGGCGCTGGTGCGCGATCTCGCCACCGGCGCGCCGCGCGCCGGCGTCCGGGTGGAGCTGCGTCTCCTCGAGGGCGCCGCCGAGCGTCACCAGGCCGAGGCTCTCACCGACGCCGGCGGGACTGCCGCGTTCCGCGTGCCCATCCCCGCATCGCGCGAGCCCGCCATCAGCTGGCTGCTGGAGGCGCGCGTCGCATCCGCCGATCCCGACAAGGCTCCGAGCGCATCGGTGACGCTCAAGGCCCGGGAGGAGACGCCGGGCAAGCCGCGGATCCAGGCGGACTTCGACATTCCCTCGGTGCGCCCCGGGGCCGCCGCCGCCTGGCGGGTCCGCCTGCGCGACGCCGCCGACGCGCCCGTGGCCCGCACCGAGGTGCGGGTGTGGACCGGCCCCAGCGGCGCGAAGCCCCCGACCGACGACGAGGCTTGGCGCAAGGCCTCGGTGGCGCGCTTCAGCTCGCTCGACGGCGAGGTGCGCGGATCCCTGCCGCTCCCGACGGTCGTCCCGCCCGGCGGCAGCGACTGGAAGCTGGTCGCGCGGTCGAGGATCGGCGGCGTCGAGGTGAAGGACGAGGGGACGGTCCACGCGGGGCGGGAGCGAGCCTCGGTCTCGCTCTCCCCCGAGCGCGAGCGCCTGGTGCCGGGGGTCGATCAGCGCATGTTCCTCGAGCTGCGGGGCGAGGACGATCGCCCGTTTGCCGGCAGCTTCCGCCTGCGCGGCGACGGCCTCGACGTGACCGCGGTGCTCGACGCGCACGGCGAGGCCGAGGTGAGCTGGAAGACGCCGCCGGGCATCGGCGGCTACCGCGGCGTCGGCCCGTGCTCGGGCGGCGTCGCGGCGGCAGTGCGCATCGACGCGGTCGACGAGGCCGCCAGGACGAGCGTCGCCGGCGCCAAGCTCGCCGGGTGGGACGATCTCCCGCTCTGCGTGCCCGTCGATCGCGACGCCGAGATCCTGGTTCGCGTCGAGCCGCCGGTGGCCCGCGCCGGTGACAAGGTGCGGGTCTCGGTGCGAGGCGCGAAGGAACGCGGCGCCAGCGTGATCGCCTCCACCGACGACGGCGGCCGCAGCGTCGCCGCCTGGGCGCCGGACGCCGAGGGCGGCGTCGAGATCGCGATGCCCGAGGGCGCGAGCGGCATCGTCCGCGTCGACGTCGCCGTGCCGCGGCGCGAGCAGCGGGCCTTGGTCGCCAGCGGCTCGGTGCTGGTCGTGCCGAAGGTGCTGCCGCAGGTGGAGGGGAGGATCGTGGGGGGCACGGCGAAGCCCGCTGGCAAGGTGCTGGTCGAGGCCCGCGTCCGCGACGGCAAGGGCGCAGGCCTCCCGGGGACGGTCGCGGTGGTGGTCATCGACCGCCACGGCGGTGGCAGCTTCGGTGGCCTCGGCAACCTGGACACCCGCACCTCGCTCTGCCGCGACGTGGCGGTCGACTGGGAGCGGTGCGGCGAGCTGCTCGACGGACCTTCCGGGCTGATGGCGCGCGAGCGGCTGGCCGCGGTCCGCCGCGAGCCGGGCGAGCCAGCGCGCGATCCAGGCGCGGCAGTGATCGACGAGGCGCAGAAGACGTTCCGCGCGGTCGTTCAATCGCTGGAGGGCGCGATCTACGAGGCGTCGAACGAGCCGGCGCGGCTGACCGACGTGCGTCGCCGCGAGGGCGCGCGCTGGGGCTTCAACCCCGAGCTGCTCACGCTGGCCACCGCGGCGATGGACCCGCCCCCCACGACACCGGGCGGCGAGCCGATCACCATCGCGGATCTCATCGCCGTGGATCGACAGGTCACCTTCGATCACGTCGCCCGGCGGGTGACGCGGCTGAAGATCTACCGGGTGCTGCAGGCGGTGCACGAGCACCGGCGCGCCGAGGGCCTGCTCGATCCGGACGAGCCGGCGATGCGCGATGCTGGCGCGATGCTGCGCCGCCTGGTGCGCGCGGGCGGGGTCACCGAGGAGATGCTCTCCGACCCGTGGGGCGGGCGCATCGTGGCGGTCAAGGCGACCGGCAACGACGGCCTGCCCTTCCTGCGGCCTGCGCCCGGCTGGGAGCTGCGCTCACCGGGCCCCGACGGGCGCATCGGCAACGGTGACGACGTGCGCGATCCGTTCGAGCGCGTGCTCGACAGCGGCAGCGCCTACGCCAAGGCGGTCGACGAGGACCGCCTGGTCGACGCGCGGCTCGACATGCGGGTTGCGGACGCGACGGTCGAGAGCTGGCGCTCGATGCTCGAGGAGCTGACCGGCACCACGCTGGGCGGGCTCGAGCTCTCCGGCAGCGGAACGGGCGGCGGCGGCAGCGGGTTCGGCTCCGGCTCGGGGCGTCTCGGTGGTGCCAGCAAGGGGCGCGGCACCTCGTCGCTGCCCACCGGCATCGCCTACTGGTCGGGACCCCGGCGCACCGACGCCCAGGGCGTGCTGCGCATCGAGGTCCCCCTGGGTGACGTAGAGACGACGTGGAGCATCGGCCTGGTCGCGGTGCCGGATCGGGCGCGGCCCGCGTTCTCCAGCGTCGAGGTGGCGTCGGTGCTGCCGCTGTCGGCGACCGTCGACGCCGGCGCGCGCTGGATCGAGGGCGACCGGCTGGGCATCGCGCTGACGCTGAAGAACCGCACAGAGGCCGAGGTCGACGCCTCGGTGGCGGTGCGGCTCGGCGGAGCCCTCGGGGCCGACGGCGCCGGCCCCGCGACGCGCGTGAAGGTCCCGCGCCAGGGGACGACGACGCTGCGCGTCCCCGCGCGTGCGGTCGGTCCCGGCCGCGGCACGGTCGAGGTGGTCACCTCGGCCGCAGGGATCGCCGAGGACCGGCTGACCCACGAGGTCACCGTGGAGCGCGCGGGCGAGGAGCTCGTCCTCTCGCGCTCGACCTTCGTCGCCGGCGAGGAGGTGTCGCTCGAGGACGCGCTGACGCGGCCGGGGTTCACGCCGCTCGGCCCGGCGACGCTGGTGCTGGAGCGCGCCGA
>JBKJLX010000495.1:0-6251 GCA_046596645.1 Polyangiaceae bacterium | reverse complement strand
CGCTATGCGGCGACCCTCTCCCGGCGGGGGTTGATCCGGACCAGTTAGCCCTGAACGACCCTGGTGGGGTAGATACAATCCGCATCCAGCCCTGTCGCCTGCGCGTGCTCCGGTTCGCTGCGCAGTCCCGTTGGCGAGCGGTGAACCGGGGCAGCGAAACGGGGCTTGCAGGGGTGCGGCGCGCCGCTGGGACGCCTGGCGCCATGGCGCCAGCATGAGGGCGGGCCGCCCTCGACGAGGCGCACAGGGCGTCGTCGACCGACAAAATGCGTCGAGCCGGCAGGTCGCCCTGCCGGCTCGTCACATCACCGCTCGATGCCGGGCCCTGGGGGGGCCCAGCTCGTCAGCGAGGCAGGGATCAGATTCCGCCGCCGCCGGCTCCGCCGCCGCCGCCGGCGCCCGGGCCGCCGCCGCCGCCACCCTGGCCGCCAGCGCAGTTGGTCTCCTCGCAGGCGATCGCGGCCGCGCAGAGCGAGCCGGGCTCGCCTCCACCCTCGCCAGCTGCGCCGAAGCAGTCGAGGCACGCCTGGATGTCGGCGAGGACCGTCTCGTCCTCGAAGTCCGCGTCGGTGTACGGTCCCTTGGTGCAGGCGTTGTACTCAGTGCAGCACGACTCGCTGAGGCACATCGACAGCTCGACGTTGTCGATGACGACGCCCGAGGTGCAGATGTTGATGGGGCAGATCGTCTCCTCGCACTCGATCGCGGCGTCGCAGAGCTCGCCGCCGCCGGCGGTGAGGCAGTCGATGCAAGCATCGACGTCGGCACCGCTGTCGGTGCAGACCTCATAGGGCTCGCAGCAGTTGTCGGCGATGCAGCCGCCCTGGTTGATGTTGCCGGTGACCAGGCCGGAGTCGCAGGTGTCGTTGGCGATGGGGACGATGATCAGGCCGTCGTCGCAGAACTCGCGGGCGCACTGGTCGGCCTCGATGCAGCGCGAGTAATCGGTGTCGCTGCCGTCCTCCGAGTTGAGGCAGGCGAGGCAGCCATCGACGTCAGCGTTCTCGCCGTCGACGCAGATGTCGAAGAACTCGCAGCAGTTGTCGTTGATGCAGGTGACGTAGGTCTCGAGCTCCTCGGCGACCGCCGGATCCTCGATCGCGTCGAGGTCGTAGCCGATGCCGGTGTCACAGAAGATGGCGAAGTTGCCAGGCTCGCCGAAGCAGTCCGCCGCGGTCATGCAGTCCGCGAGGGCCGCGCCGTCGGGGAGAGACTCGTCGAGCGTGCCCGCCTCGGGATCGAAGCAGAGGGTGAAGTCGGCCGCGCAGGCCTGCATCTCGTCGCAGCAGTTGTCCTCACCGCAGGCGTTGACCGTCGGGTCCTGGAACACGTCGGCGGTGCACTGGCCACCCGAGCTCGACGACTGCTGCGCCGGGCCTCCGGTCGAGACCGAGCTGGTGACCGGGCCGACCACGCTCGTGCCGCCGCCGCTGCCGGCGTCGGCGCCGCTGGTGCTGCCGCCGCCGCCGCCGGTGCCGGCGCCGTCATCCCCGCACGCCGTGAGAGCCATGATCGTGGTCAAGCCCACGAAACCCTGAAGCAAGTTGAGCCCGCTACGCATCGCAATCCTCCGTGACATCCGAGGTGGAGGCGAGAGCGCCCCCGAACCTATTTGCTCTACCCGAGTCCGCAGCACGCACCAAGCCGAAAGGTGGGTGCATCGCCGGAGAGCACGGTCGCGCCCGCGTTATCGCGCTAGCAATCGTTGCCGACGATGCAGGCGATGAGCGCGTCGCAGAGCGCGCCGCTCCCTGCCTCGAGGCACGCGTTGCACGCGGCCACCTCCGCCGAGGTGGCGCTGCCGTAACAGGCGTCGAACGGGACGCAGCAGCTCGTCTCGATGCACGCCTCGTACGCCGGATCGGGCGGGTTGCTGTCGAGGCCGCTGCCGCAGATGCCGCCCCGGCACCCGGACGCGGCGAGGCAGTCTATCGCCTCGTCGCAGAGGGGGCCGCCCTCTGCCTCCAGGCAGTCGACGCAGGCGGCTGCGTCGGTGCCGGCGCTGGTGCAGGCCTGGTAGGCGGCGCAGCACTCCACCTCGACGCAGGCGTTGAGCTCGAGGTCGGGCGCGCCGCTCTCGTCGAGGTAGCCGACGTTGCTGTCGCAGATCTCGGTCTCGCTGCCGACGCCGCACTCGTTGCCGCAGCTCGCGCCGAGGCAGACGAGGAGGGGCGCGCCGAGTGTGGAGTCGGGATCGAGGACGCCGTCCTGATCGAGGCAGTCGCCGACGTCCTCGGCACAGGCCTCGACCTCGGCGCAGCAGGCGCCGATCGCGCACGCGTCGCAGACGTCGTCGGCGAAGAAGGAGTCGACGCCGCAGCCGACCGGTCCACCGCCGGTGCCGGCTGCGCCGCCGGTGCCGGTGCCGATGCCGCCGCCGGTGCCACCGGCGCCCGTTCCGCCGCCGGTGCCGGTTCCGCCGCCGGTGCCGGTTCCGTCGGTGCCGGCTCCGCCGCCGGTGCCGTTGCTCGCCGCGTCGCCTCCGGTGCCGAACGCGCCGCCGTCGCCCTGCGAGCCGCCGGTGCCGGTGGCGTTGCTGACGATGGTGCTCGAGCCCAGCCCGGTCGACGACGACGGTCCCTCGCCGGTGCTGGCTTCGGTGGTCGTGCCCCGCTGGCCGCCGCTCCCACCGTCGCCGCCGGTGGCGGCGGTGGTCGTGCCGTCGTCGCCACAGGCGGCGAGCGCGAGCAGGGATGCGAGCAGCGTCGCGAGCGGGGTACGTCGGTTCGGCGCCATCGTGTCCTCCAGCGGAGCCGCGGATCGCCGGCGCTCCACAAAACGCGGAGGGCGCGCGGCTCGCGCCGCACGCCCTCCACTCGGTCACTCGGTCACTCGCGCGCTCGCGCGTGCGGGTGGTCCGGTCTCACTCCGCGGCGAAGCAGCCGCCGGCCTCGCCGCAAGCGACGAAGTCGGCGCAGGTCGGCTCGGCCGCGCCACCCTCGAGGAACGCGTTGATGCAGTCGACGCACTCAGCGTCGCCAGCGGCGAGGCAGGTGTCGAGGTCCGCGCAGCAGTCTCCGGTCTCGAAGCAGGCGTCGGCCTCGGCGCTGCCGAAGCTCAGGCCCGTGTCGCAGATGTCGCTGAAGCAGCCGGCCGTCTCGGTGCAGGCGAGGTAGTCGTCGCACTCGGGGCCACCACCGGCCTCGAGGCAGGCGTTGCAAGCCTCGAGGTTCGAGCCGTCGGCGCCGTAGCAGGTGATGAACTCGGGGCAGCAGCTGGCGTCGATGCACGCGTCGGCCTCGGGGTTCTCGCTGGCCAGGCCCGTCTCGCAGATGCCGGCGCCGCCGCCGCACTCCTCGGCGCAGTTGCTGTCGAGGCAGGCGAAGAGCGCCTCGGCGATGGGGCCGTCGGTGAACGCGCCCTCCGCGTCGACGCAGTCGGTGCCGCCCGCCTGGAAGTCGGCGATGCAGGCCTCGGCCTGGCTGCAGCACTGAGCGTTGAGGCAGCCGTCGCAGACGGGCTCGGCGAAGAACTCGCCGACCGAGCAGCCGCCGCCGGTCGTCGTCGTCGTCGTCGGCGAGCCGGTGGTGGTGGTGGTGGTGGTGGCGCTGGTGGCGGTGGGGGTGGAGGTCGACCCTCCGTCGCCCGACCCGCCGCCCTCGTCGCCGCCGCCGTCACCGGTGCTTGTGCTGCCGCCGGAGCCGTCGGACGACGAGCTGGAACACGCCGCGAGGGCGCCGCAGAGAACAAGCATCGTACCAAGAGCAAAAGCCTTCATGTCCAGCCTCCTAATCAACCATCAGACGTCCGGGCCGACCCTCGGCCCATCCGCATCGCATCGAAGCGTCGTGACGCCCGACCGGGTCGGCTCGACGCTGGCGGTCGCAGGGATACTGCTACCGCCGTCGACGAGGGCACCGGGGGCCCCTCAAGCACGACGCGTACCACGCGTGGGCCCTCGGGTTTCCGCTCCCTCGAGGAGCGCGCGCTTCACGCGCCGGCCGCTCTTACACGCGCCGTTCGCGTGTCGCAACACCTTCGCCGGTCGTTCATCGCGAGGGACCCCCGGGGAAGCCCACTCTGCCGTTCATGTCATGGGGTGCGGGAGATCCGTCTCGCCGCATCACCGATCCCCCACCCCGGCGGGGGACGGCGACCCCCTTCTTACGCACCAGGGGGTCACGACCTTCGCTCGCTCAGAAGCCGCCGCCGCCGTCCTCGGCGGGCGGGGCCTCGTCGAGGCACACGCCGAAGAAGCACTCCGCCGCGGCGTCGCACAGCGGGCCGCCGCCGTTCTCGAAGCACTGGGCGCAGCCGTCGGGCCCGTCCGGGCCACCGGAGCATGCCTCGAACTCGGGGCAGCAGTTCTGGTTGACGCAGTCGGCCAGCTCCTGGCCCTGCACCGACAGGTCACCGCAGATGGGGAAGAACTCCTGGTCGCCGAAGCACGGCGACTCGAAGGCGCAGCCGATCGCCGCGTCACACTGCGGGCCGCCCTGGTTCTCGAGGCACTGGTTGCAGCCGTCGGGGTCGTTGCCGAAGTCGGTGCACTCCTGGAAGGCGTCGCAGCAGAAATCACCGAGGCACTGGTCGAGCTCGAAGTCGAAGGTCGTCGCCCCCGACCCGCAGATGCCGTTGTCCTCGCAGAACTCGTCCTCGCCCTCGAAGCAGTCGAAGACGCCGTCGCAGACCTGGAACTGCGAGATGCACGCTCCGTCGTTGCAGAAAAAATCCTCCTTGTTGCAGAAGGGCTGTTCCTCGCAGATCGACTGGCAGTTCTGCGGGTAGCAATCGCCGAAGAGGGTGTTCAGCGCGACGTTGGCGGCGTCGGTGCAGGTGCCCTCGAAGATGCAGGTGTAGCACTCGGTGCCGACGTCACACGCCAGCAGCTCGTCGCAGCACGCCGCGTCCATGCAGGCGTTGCATTCGGCGCCGAAGCCGAACTCCTCGAAGAGCGTCCCGCAGCCCCCGGGGCCGGTGGACGCCGTCGGGCCGGGTCCCGGTCCGACCGTGGCGGGGGCGGTGGTGCCGATGCTCGTCGTCGGGCCGTTGCCGCCGTTGGCCACCGACGTCGTCGGCCCGTTCAGCGTGGAGCTCCCCGCGCCCTCGCCGCCCTGGCCACCGTCCTCCTCGAAGATGACGGTCCCCCCGCAACCGACACCGACGAGCACACCGAGCGCCCCAGCCAACAGTCCGACCGTCTTCATGGGAGTCTCCCTCACCGCTGGATCGTCGCCGGGAGTCGCGCCGCGGACAAGAACCGAGCAGGGCTCGGTCGTTCAGAGCGGAATGTTGCCGTGCTTGCGCTTGGGGACCTCGGCGCGCTTGGTCGCCAGGTGCTCGAGGCCGTGCGCCAGGCGGCGCCGCAGCTCGCGCGGGTAGACCACCTCGTCGATGAAGCCGAGCTCGGCCGCCTTGTAGGGGTTGGCGAACTTGTTCTTGTAGTCGCCGACGAACTTGGCCCGGGCCGCCGAGGGGTCTTCCGCGCTGTCGATCGACCGCTTGTGGATGATGTTGACCGCGCCGTCGGGCCCCATGACCGCGATCTCGGCGGTGGGAAAGGCTAGGTTGTAGTCGGCGCGGATGTGCTTGGACGCCATCACGTCGTACGCACCGCCGTAAGCCTTGCGGGTGATGACCGTGATCTTGGGGACGGTCGCCTCGGCAAAGGCGTAGAGCAGCTTGGCGCCGTGGACGATGATGCCGCCGTACTCCTGATCCGTCCCCGGGAGGAAGCCGGGCACGTCGACGAAGGTGACCAGCGGGATGTTGAAGGCGTCGCAGAAGCGCACGAAGCGCGCGGCCTTGACGCTGGCCTTGATGTCGAGGCAGCCGGCGAGCACCTGCGGCTGGTTGGCGACGATGCCCACCACCCGACCGCCGATGCGGCTGAAGCCGACCACGATGTTCTGCGCGTAGCGCTCGTGGATCTCGAAGAGGACGCCGTCGTCCACGCAGGCGCGGATGACCTTCTTGATGTCGTAGGGCTTGGTCGGCTCCACCGGCACCATCGCGTCGAGCTCGGGGACCTCGCGGTCGACCGGGTCGTTGGTGGGCTTGTGCGGCGGGTCCTCGGCGTTGTTCGAGGGGAGATACGAGAGGAGCTCGCGGGCGCGCGCGATCGCGGCGCGATCGTCGGGCGCGGTGAGGTGGCAGACGCCGCTCTTGGCCGCGTGGGCGGAGGCGCCGCCGAGGTCCTCCTTCGTCACGTCCTCGTTGGTCACCGTCTTGATGACCTCGGGGCCGGTGATGAACATGTAGCTCGTGCCTTCGACCATCAAGATGAAGTCGGTGATGGCCGGTGAGTACAC
>JBKJLX010000470.1:0-4129 GCA_046596645.1 Polyangiaceae bacterium | reverse complement strand
CCGAGCGCCGCCGCCGCGGCGAGGGTCACCATGTGCGCGGCGAAGAGGATCGGTAGAAACCACGCGTTGTGCTTGGCGGCGAGCGTCGCTCCGAAGAGGAGCGCGGTCGCTGCCGGCCACCGCCAGCCGGTGGTCCCCAGCGCGCGCCACCAGGCCATCGCGGTCGCGGTGAAGAGCGCCGTCACCGGCACGTCGAAGCACGCGAGGTGTGCGTGGAAGAACACGCGCGGCATCGCCAGCAGCGACGCCGCCGCCACCATCCCCGCGGCGCGCCCTGCGACGCGCGTTCCCCAGAGATAGACCAGCGCGACCAGGAGGCCCGTCGCCACCATGGCCGGGAAGCGGAAGCTCGTGCCCTCCACCGAAAACAGGTGCAATTGTCGGTCGAGCACCTCATGCGACAGCGCGAAGAGCGCCTTCAGGAGCGGCGGGTGCTCGTGGTTCACGCCCCAGTGCGCGTCCACGACCGGCGCCGAGATCGCGCGCGCCGGATCGGCGGCGAGGATGCGGAGCCAGCGCCCGTAAACGCGGGCGGCTTGGAAATAGAAGCCCTCGTCGCGGGCGTAGCCGATGGCGGGCGCGGTCGCGACCAGGAGGGCCGCGGTGCCGACACCGCCGGCGGCGGCGAGGGCGGCGTCGACCCGCGCGAGGCGACGGGTGCTCATCGCAGCGTCGCCTCCACGCACAGGTGACGCGAGGTGGACGGCCCCCCGGAGACCGCGAGCTCGAAGGTCGCGGTCCGGTCATCGCCGCCTTCCGCCGCCTTCGCCGGCAGATCGAAGGCGAAGCTCGACCACCCGTCGCCCTCGCGGTGGACGGCGCGACCGAGCGAGGCGCCGTCCATCCGCGCCTCGAGGGTGACCGCCGCGCCGGCGCCGTCGCGCTCCATGAGCCACTCCATCCCGTGGTGGCCCACCAGCCGCCGCGCGCCGGCGAGGGGGACGCGCTCGAAGCGCAGGACCTTGTCGCCATCGTCGAAGGGCTGGGCCCAGATGCACCGGCGCGGGAGCATGCTCTGGTCGGCGACCACGGTGACGGCGACCGCGGCCCAGGGCGGGCCGGGGCACTCGAATCGCTCGCGGGGGAGCGCTGGGCGGCCGCCGAGCCCGCCGGCGATCACGCGCGATCGCGCGCTCCACGCGCAGTGCACCTCGGGATCGGTCCCCCGCACCGAGGCGTCGGGTGGGCGGAGGCCGTCGACGAAGTCGAAGAGCACCCGCTCCGACGTGCGGTTCGCGAGGCGGCGCACCACGAAGGGGCCGACGACGGTCTCTTCCACCGGGTCGAAGCGGGCGAGATCGGCCGCGTGCTCCCCGTGGAGCCCGACCTCGACCGCGAAAGGAAATCGAGCGGTGTCAGACCGCGCCAGGTGCGCGATGGGCATCACGTCGTCGCCCAGCCGCTGCCGGAGGTGGGGCTCGGCCCACCGCGGCACGACGACGACCAGCGCGCCGCCCCGGGAGAGGGTCGTCGTGGCGATCGCCACCCGGTCCCACTCGGCGGCGGAGACGGCGCGCGTGGCCACCGCGGCCTCGCCGACCAGCTCCAGGGCGGCGACCGCCGGCACGATGGCGGCAGCGAGGACGGCCAGGATCCGTCGCGCGAGGGGGCCTCGGCCGGTGGCCACCACGGCACCCTACACCGCTGCCGGCGCGCGAGGGCTCGCAAGGCCCGCGCGCATCGGCTAGACGAGCGGCGTGATGCCTGCCGTCGAGGGTCCCGCCCCGAGGAGCCTGCCGAGAGGCACCCTGGCGGCGCTGGGCCTGCTGCACGCCGGCGTGTTCGGGGGCGCGGCCATCGCCCTCCCCTGGACGCTCGCCAGCGCCTTCACCGTGATCGGCGGCATCGTCGCCGCCGCCTTCCTCGGGCTCGCGGTGTGCGCGGCCCTCGTGCCCTCGCGGCTCCGGGTCGCGTTCCGGGCAGCGGCGTCGATCGCCCTCGCCTTCCTGGTGTGGGCGACGTGGTCGCTCGCCTCGACCGGTGCCTACCTGGTGGCGCTCTACGGCGGCGTCGGCGCCGGGCTCGCAGGCGCGGCCGCCGCGGCATGGTGCGTGATCGCCCTCTTCACCCTGCCCATCGGCTCCTGGGGTATTGCGGCCACAGGGGGTCTCGGGATCCGGCGCCGCGGACGCGTGGCGGCGGTGCCCGTCGCCCTCGCGATCGTCGTCGCGGCGTCCCTCCTCGCGTGGAAGGCGTCGGCGGCGCGGGGCCGCGAGCGCACGCCGGGCGACGCGCGCGCGGTGGTGGAGGCGGCGCTCCGCGCCGAGGCGACCGCCCGTGACGCGCGGCCGGCGCGCAAGCCCGGCAAGAAGCGGGCGATGAGCCTGTTCACCGATCAGCCGATCGCGTGCGACGTCGCCCCCAGGACCTCACCGGTGACCATCCTCGCCGTCGCGCGCATCGCGGGCGGCAAGCCGGTCCCCTTGTGCGCTCAGGGCGCGACCCTGGAGGAGGCGTCGAGGACGCTGGCCACCGAGCTCGCCGACCTGGGCGATCTCGACGCCATCATCGCGGCCATCGACGTCGTGCGCGAGATCGCTCCGCTGCCCGATCGCGGCCCGCTGCTGGGTGCGGTCGCCCTGCGCCCCGGGCTCGACGGCGTCTGCGCCGAGCGGCGCTGCTTGACGCCCTGGCTCGCGGTGGCGCGGCAGCAGTTCACGACGATGGCGTCGTTCCCCAGCGTCCAGCTGGAGCTCGGCGCCACCGCCGTGGCGCTGCGCGCGGCGCTCGGTGCGCCCGCCAGCGACAGCTTCGACGGGCTCGATCGCTTCGGCTCGACCCAGCTGCTCCTCCGCACCGGCGAGCTCGTCGCGCTGGAGCGGGGGCGGCTCCCCTCCCCGCCCCCGGTCGACGGGAGCACGCTGGAGGAGCGCGCACGCGCCGCGCTCGGGTTCATCGTCGCCGCGCAGGAGAAGGACGGCCGGTTCCGATATCTGGTCGACCCGCACGCCGGCACCGCGTCGTTCGCGAACTTCTCCGTCCCTCGCCAGGCGGGGACGACGCTCGTCCTGTGCGAGACCGCCGGGCTCGACGGGCGCGCAACCGCCGCCGCGAAGAAGTCGCTCCAGATGCTGGCCGGTCTCGAGCGGCGCGATGGGCTGCGCGGCGGCATCGTGTGGCCGAAGGGCTCGACCAAGCCGATGCCGCTGGGCAACACCGCGCTGTCGATGATCGCGTTCCTGGCCTGCCGCGAGCGCGTCGGTGGCGAGCACGACGCGCGGATCCACCGCATGGGGCGCCTGCTGCTGGCGATGCAGCGGCCGAGCGGGAGCTTCGCGCCCTCGTTCGACCCCGCCGCCGGTCAGAGGGGTGCGGGAGACCCGATGTACGCCGAGGGCCAGGTGGTCATGGCGCTCGTCCTTTGGGAGGCGATGCTCGATGCGGGCGCCCGCCCCGAGGAGGAGCCGGAGTCACCGGCACCGGCCGCCCTGCGCGAGGCGATCGACCGCGCGATGGCGCACTTCGCCGGGCCGTACTGGGATCTCGTGATCCGGGATTTCTTCTTCTTCGAGGAGAACTGGCACTGCCTCGCCGCGCGCGCCGCGCTCGCGACGCACCGGCGCGAGGACTACGAGCGCTTCTGCCTCGACTACGTGACGATGAAGGCGCGCCTGGTGCACGATCGCGCCTCGGGCGGCGACGCCGGGCTGGTCGGGGCCTACGGATTCGGCACCGTGTTCCCGCCCCACAACACGGCGACCGCCGGGTTCGGTGAGGCCCTGGCGGCAGCGATGGCGGTGGCGCGGGCGCGGGGCGCCGACACTGCGGGCGATGCGTCGCGCATGCGCGAGGTGCTCGGCTACCTGATGCAGCAGCAGTGGACCGAGGAGACGTGCTTCGGTTGCAGCGAGACCATCCCCATCCCCGGCGCATTCTCCGAGCACTACGGGGAGCCGACCATCCGCATCGACTACGTCCAGCACGCGCTGGCGGCGCTGGCGCACGGCGGCAAGGAGCTCGGCCACCTCCCCCAGGTGCGCGCGGCGGGCGAGCCGAGCGCGCCGTGATCGCGTGCGTCGCGGGCGAGCTGCTGCGCGGCCCGCTCGCGCCCGTCGCTGCCTGGCACCGCCGCGCGGTGCGCGCGCCCCGCGCCGATCGGGTGGCGGCGGCGCTGGCGCAGGTGGCCGAC
>JBKJLX010000395.1:0-5171 GCA_046596645.1 Polyangiaceae bacterium | reverse complement strand
AGAATTGCACTGGCCAGAGCGCGGTCCTCCCGCACGACGGCTCGTGCGACGGGGGAAACGACATCCGATCGATCGACACCAACCTGGTGTCGTCGGGCGGGAGCTGCACCGCGTCGGGTGGGGCCCCCTCCGGGACCGCCTTCGCGATCGACCCGGTCACCGTCTGCTGCCTGTTCTGACCCGCGACCGCATGGCCGCGCGCGCGCGTGCTAGACCAGGGGCCATGCAGGGGTGGCCATGCTGGGGCTGATCGGCGGGACGGGTCTGGGCGAGGCGCTCTTCGGGGACGCCGGAGAGGAGCAACGAGTCGAGACGCCGTTCGGCGCGCCGAGCAGCCCGGTGCGTGTCCTCCGCTGGAGCGGGGTGGACGTGGCCGTGATCTCCCGCCACGGCGAAGGGCACGTCCACCCGCCCACCGCGGTGCCCTACCGGGCCAACGTGTTCGCCCTGAAGAAGCTCGGGGTCACGCACCTCCTCACCAGCGGCGCCGTGGGCTCGCTTCGCGAGGAGGTCCGGCCGCGCGATCTGATCCTCTGTGATCAGGTGATCGACAAGACGACCCGCCGAGCCGGCTCCTTCTTCGACGAGGGCCTGGCCGCGCACGTCGAGCTCGCCGACCCGTACTGTCCGACGATCCGTGCGCGGCTGGGCTCCGTCGCGCGCGGCCGCGGTGTGATGGCGACGACCGGGGCCACACTCCACGAGAAGGGCACGTACGTCTGCATGGAGGGGCCGGCGTTCTCCACGCGGGCCGAGGCGAACATGCACCGGGCGTGGGGCGGCGACGTCATCGGGATGACGGCGATGCCGGAGGCGCGCCTCGCGCGCGAGGCCGAGATGTGCTGCGCGATCGTGGCCTTCTCCACCGACTACGACTGCTGGCGGCCGCACCCCGCGGGCACCTCGAAGGAGGCGCTGCTCACCGAGATCATCGGCCACCTGACAGCCGCCACCTCCAACGCCATCACCTTGCTCCGCGCCTTCGTGGAGGACGTCGCGTCGAGGCCTCTGCCCGCCTGTGGCTGCCAGTCGGCGCTCGAGCTCGGCCTGTGGTCACGCCGTGACCGGATCGCGCCGGAGACGGTGGAGCGCCTCGGGCCGCTGGTGGCGCGCTACCTCGGCGGTCGACGCGACGCCTAGCTAGAAGACCGAGCTGGGGTCTCGCGGTCCGGCCGGCGCCTCGGGCGGTCGTGGCTCGGCGAGCGGTCGCGGCTCTGCACGCGGCGGGGTCGATGCCGTGCGCCGCTTCGCCGGAGCGCGCGGGGCCGCGGTTGAAGCTTCGGCGCGGGGCGGCGGCGCCACGGTGGGGCGATTCGCGGCCCGGTCTCGCTCGAGCTGGGGCGTCTCACCCACGCTGGAGACCGACTCGACCGTCGTCAGCGGCTCGCTGGCGACGCACGCGATGCGCGACGCGGAGGCGGCGGGGCCGGCGGTCCACCAGACGGCGGTGGCCATCGCCAGCGCGACGGCGGCGCCTCCGGCGACGCGCGCGCGAACGCGCCGCCCGCGCTGCGGCGCGGGTGCGCCCGGCCGCTGGAGCGCGGCCTCGAACGCCGCTGCGAGCGCGCGCGCGGACTCGAAGCGCGCCAGCGGGTCGCGCGCGAACGCCCGCGCGAAGAATGCGTCGAGGGCGGGTGTGCCCTCCGCCATCCGCGTCGACGGGGGGGGCGCGCTCGCGGAGAGGATGGCAGTCGCGATCTTGGACAGGCTATCTCCGTCGAAGGGCATCTCGCCGGTCAGGCACTCGTAGAGGGTCACCGCCAGGCTCCAGTGGTCCGACGCCGGCCCTACCTCCTCGCCGCGCACCTGCTCCGGGCTCATGTAGGAGGGCGACCCGACGATGGTCCCCACGACGGTGGTTCGCGTCTCGAACGTGGGGAGCGCGCTCGGCCCCTGGCCGATCGCCTTCACCACGCCGAAGTCGGTGAGCCTCACGTCGAAGGGCCCGGTCGACGCGCAGAGCACGTTGCCCGGCTTCACGTCGCGGTGGACGAACCCCGCGCCGTGCAGGACGTCGAGCGCCTCGGCGAGCTGCTGCGCGATGGCGGCGACGTCTCGTGCGGACAGCTGGCGGCGGCTGGCGATCACTTCGTCGAGGTTCGGCCCCTCGCAGAGCTGCATCACCAGGTAGGGCACGCCGTCGTGCTCTCCGGCGTCCACCGCGCGCACCACCCGGTCGGTCGCCGCACCCAGCACCGCGCCAACGTGCGCCTCGCGCGCGAAGCGCAGGCGCAGCGACCCTTCGGTGATGGTGGAGAAGGCTCCCAGCGCGCCGTCGGGTGCCAGCACCTTCAGCGCGACCTCGCTGCGGAGCAGCACGTGTCGAGCCCGCCAAACCGCACCGCCCGCGCCCCGCCCGAGCTCGCGGATCAGCTCGTATCCGCCGATGAGCGCGCCAGCGACCAGCCATCGTTCGCCGGAGCAGCGGTCGCGAGCGGCCAGGCCCGAGCTGTGAGTCGGCAGGGTAGAGGGGTCCGTCATGGGCAGAGTCGTTACGCCCGCTCGTGTGAGGCGGATGCGTCGACCTGAACGATTTCCCGCCGCCAGACCGAGACGTATGGGGCAGAAAGACACTAACGAGGCGCCCCGCCTCAACAGAAGCAGGGGAGGCGGACGAAGCCTGCTGACGCATGAAGCCCATCGACACACGCGCATGCCGCGCCCTCGTCGCGACGCTGGGGTCGCGAGGGCGCGGCGTGCGCGCGCCGGAAGACTCTCGGCCCAGGTCAGACCAGGACCGGCCTCAGCACCCTGGCCGTGCAATCTGTTGTAGGCGCGATTGGGTTCGAACCAACGACCCCTACCGTGTCAAGGTAGTGCTCTACCGCTGAGCTACGCGCCTGTGCCCCTCCGGGAGCTGCCTGCCGGAGAGATTTCGCCGCTCGTGCCGCGCGCCGCAGAGGGGAGAGCCCGCTGCGCCGTTCAGCTCGACGACGTCCGGCTTCCTAACAGGCGACCTCGGACGTGTCAACGCCGCGCGCCGGCGTCGCTTGCGGATCCACTGGAAACGGACTACGAGCGCGCGTCCGAGCCTGTGTCGACGTGTCCGTCCGCGCAGGCCCTCGGAGACGGAGCTTCCAGACCACGTGAGCCTCTTCCTCTTCCAGCCCAGCAACGCGCCCGGACGCGAAGGTGGCCCGCCGAGCTCTCCGGTGGCGAGCCCGGTTCCCGGGACGGCACCGGCGGGTCCGGCCGGCGAGGGTCAGGCTTCGGGGCCTCCCGCAGGCCACCCCCCGGACGCTGGGCTGTTCGGAGGCGGGGGCATGACGATGTTCCTCCCGCTGCTCCTGCTCGTCGGCTACATGCTGTGGTCCTCGCGGAACCAGCAGAAGAAGCAGAAGGACCTGGAGTCGGGGCTCAAGGTCGGCGAGCGGGTGCTCACCACCTCCGGCATCGTCGGGAAGATCACCGAGGTCGGCGAGCGCACCATCCGCCTGGAGGTCGCTCCCGGCGTCCACGTCACCTTCATCAAGACCGCCATCCAGGGCACCGACCCCACCTCGGTCAAGAAGGACGACGCGAAGGACCCCAAGAAGGACGACAAGGACGCGAAGGACAAGGACGCCAAGGCGAAGGACGAGCCCAAGAAGGACAAGTGAGCCCCCACCGGGAATGACCGGGGCGCCCTCCGCTTCCTAGGCGGGGCGCTCGTCCACCCACTCGGCTCCTGCATCGACGCTCATGCTCTACACCTACCTTCAGTTCGGTCTCTTCGGCCTCGCCGCGATCCTCCTCGTGTCGGCGGTCCTGGTCCGTGGCAAGCGCGGGGTCCTCGTCTGGGGGGCGACGAGCGCGGCCTTCGCCGCCGTCGGCGCCCGCTACGAGGCCTTCTGGGCGGTCGCCGTCTTCACCCTGATGATCCCGTGGGCGCTGGTCTGCCTCGGCGACTGGATCGACCTCGCCTGGCGCTGGAAGGTCGGCCTCGTCCTCTTCGTCGCCGGCGCCTGTGCGCTGTGCATCTACCCGACGTACATGGACGAGAAGTGGGACCGCCCCGACGCGCGCCTCACCGCCTCGATGGACTCGGTGACCCGCGCGGCGGAGGACACTGCGGCGCGGCGCGGCGAGCGCGGCGCGGGCCGGTGGATCCGGTCCAACATCCCCTTCCGCCTGGTCCGCGGCCTCGACCTGAAGGGCGGCCTCCGCCTCGTCTACACGGTCGACGTGGAGGAGGCGATCAAGGACAAGCGCGATCGCTACTTCGACGAGGTGCGCTCGCAGCTCGCCCGCGCCTACGGCATCGTCCCCGCCGACCAGCAGCCCAAGGTCGCCGACCTGGAGAAGCTGCGCGAGAAGGTGACGGTCGAAAAATCGAAGACCGACGTGCAGAAGTTCACGGTGACGTTCGTCGACGGCGCCGACGTCGCCAAGGTGAACGACGAGTTCCTGCAGCGCTTCCTGGGCGAGATGGGCGTCCTGCGCGACGCAGCCAAGAAGCGCGTCGACTTCTTCATCCACAGCGACGTGGAGACGACCATCCGCGAGTCGGCGGTGGCGCAGGCGAAGGACACCGTCCTCCGCCGCATCGACGGGCTCGGGCTGAAGGAGGCGAGCGTCTCCTCGCGCGACGAGGACATCATCATCGAGGTCCCCGGTAGCGACGAGCTGCAGTTCGCCGAGATCCGCGAGATCATCAGCCAGACGGCGCGCCTCGAGTTCAAGATGGTCGCCGACGAGGTCGACTTCTTCGCGCCGCTCGCCGAGGCCGTCCAGAAGGGGACGGAGACGCTGCCCCCCCAGGTGCGTTTGCAGCTGGAGAACGCGCCGCTCGGTCCCAGCAAGACCAAGCCGGTCACCGTCGCCTACTTCATCAAGCCCGAGGGGCAGGAGATGAAGGCGGCCCTGGCGGAGTTCCGCACCTGGGCGGAGGAGATCTCGGTCCGCTACGGCATGCCGGACACGTACCAGGTCGGCTTCGGCAAGCACTACGAGTACGACGAGGACGAGGAGCTGGTCGAGGAGGTCGGCTGGAGGACGTACTACCTGTTCTCCAAGGCCGAGATCACCGGCGACATGATCCGCGACGCCCAGGCGCGCCCCGATCAGAGCGAGGGCTCGTTCGGTCGCTGGGTGGTCAGCATGGAGTTCACCACCCTCGGCGGCGATCGCTTCGAGGACGTGACCGGCAACAACATCAAGCGCCGCTTCGCCATCATCCTCGACGACAAGGT
>JBKJLX010000861.1:0-14251 GCA_046596645.1 Polyangiaceae bacterium | reverse complement strand
CCACGAGGGTCGCCGTGAGCGCGAGGACCACCGCGCGTGCAGCGTCGTCGAGGAAGATGACGTCCATGGCGTCGTCGGCGCGGCCGGCGAGCCGTGGAGGACCGCCGCGCGCCGCGTCCTCGATCATCGAGGCGACGCCGGCGCGCGGTCGGGCGCCGGGCCCGTAGAGCGCGGCGAGGCGCAGCGCCAGGAAGGGGATGCCGGCCTCCTCGTGGAGGACGCGCAGGTGGTCCTCGCAGGTGAGCTTCATCGCCGCGAAATCGGAGAGGGGCGCCGTGCGCGAGGTCTCGTCCGCCGCCTCGCCCTCGGTTGCGCCCACCACCTCGGTGGTCGACGCGAACACGATCCTGCTCACCCGCGCGTCGCGACAGGCCTCGAAGACGCGCAGGGTGCCGTGCACGTTCACGTCGAGGAGCTCGCGGCGCTCCGCGGCGGTGGTGACCGCCGGGTCGATGGGGTGCAGGGCTGCGAGGTGCGCGAGCGCGACGTCGGGGCCCAGCCGGGTCACCAGCGTCGCCACCACCGCGTCGTCCCCTAGCTCGGCCTCGGCGCGCCCCGGCGCGGCGACCTGGTGCCCCTCGGCGCGCAAGAGCGCCACGACGCGGGCGCCGAGCGGCGACGTCGCGCCGGTGACCAGGACCCTCATCGGGCTCGTGCCCCCGTCGCGTGTGCACCCGCGGGCGCGATGGGAGGCGCCGCGGCGAGCGCATCCTCGGCGCGGCCCCCGTCGCGGACCCACAGCGCCTCGCGACGAAGCGCTTCCGCGTGGGGTGTCGGTTCGAGGCCCAGCAGATCCCTGCTCCGCTCGATGTCGAAGGTGCGATCGAGCCACCACTTGGCCGGCCTCGAGGCGTCGTGCCGCGGCGCGAGACCGTCGGGCCCGCCCTCCGCCTCCACCGCGCGACAGCACGCCTCGGCCACCTGAGTCAGCGTCATCCCAACGCCCGACCCGCCGTGAAAAGCGCCAGTGACGCGCCGCAGGCACGCCTCGGCCAGCGTGTACGCGAGATCGGGCGCGTAGACGTCGTCGCGCACCTCCCTCCCCTCCCCGAACACCACCGGCCGTTCGCCGGCCCAGGCGCTCTTCAGGAACATCGGGATGGCGTTGTGGAGGTGCTGCCCGGGGCCGAACACGTAGGTCGGCCGCACCGTGCACCAGCGCGCGCCTGTGCGCGCAGCGGCCACCGCCAGCAGCCGTTCGGCGAGGGCCTTGGCGCAGCCGTAGGACCACGCGTCCGGCTCCTGCGGTGGCCGTTCGGGGTCGATCGGCTGCGCGGTCGCCGCCCCGTACATCTTGAGGCTCGAGCAGTAGACGGTGTGCGCGCCAGGGGAGACGGCCTGCGTCGCCTCCAGCCACTCCACCGCGCGCGTGGCAACGACCTCGAGATTCTCGCGGGCCTCACGCCCGACGCTGGATCCGCGCGCGATGGTGGCCGCCATGTAAACGACGCCGTCGACCGGCCCGATCGAGGCCACCAGCCCAGGCACGTCGAGATCTCGCGCGCCGAGGTCGACCTCGATCTCCGCCCCCGAGCCGGGGCGACCGATGCCGATCGTCTCCACGCCGCGCAGGGTCAGCGCGGCCCGCAGATGCCTGCCGACGAAGCCCTGCGAGCCGGGGACGACGACGCGGCGCGGGGTCACGAGCGCGTGCCGGTCGACGGCGGAATGCGCAGCCCGTCGCGCTGCAGATCGATCGGGATCCGGGAGAGCGCCACGATGCGCTTGCCGGTGCGGACCAGGTCGATGTCCGTCGCGATCTCGACGTCGATGCGCAGCCTCTCGCCCAGCGTGCCGCGGATGAGGGCCTTCACCTCCTCCAGCGTCTCGTCCGAGTAGCGCTGCGCCTTGACGATCTTGAGCGTGATGGCGCCCGGCTCGTCCTGCACCACCTGGAAGCGCTGGAAGGCGTAGTCGTACTCCTTGAGCGCATGGCCGAAGAACGCACCGGGGACGACCTGCCCGTCCGGCCCCTGGATGATCGACTGCACCCGACCCTGGACGTCGCCGACGCGCGGCATACCGCGCCCGCAGCGCGAGGGCCGGTCCTCCAGCGCCTCCGCCAGGTCGCCCAGGCGGTAGCGGATGAAGGGCAGGCACATGTTGTTGAGGTCGGTGACGACCACCTCGCCGACCTCGCCGGGGCGCGCCGGGCGACCGTCCACCAGGAGCTCGACGATGTAGCCCTCGCCCACCACCAGGTGACCGTCGTGGGCGTCGCTCTCGTAGGCGATGCCCGAGAACTCGCGGCTCCCGTACTTGTCGAAGACCTTGCAGCCGAAGGCGCGCTCGATGCTCTCCCGGCTCTTCGTCGACAGCGTCTGCGCGCTCGACATGACGCCCTTGAGGCGCGGCAGCTTCATGCCCCCGCGCGCCTCCACGTACGTCGCGAGGAGGTCGAGCGCCTCGGCGTAGCCGTCGAGGAACACCGGATTCTTCTGCTCGATGGCGCGGATCACCGGCTCCAGATCGGCCTTGAGCGAGAACACCGGGATGAAGCTGCGGTTGGCGAAGAGCGCGTCGGCACGCTCCCTCAGGATCTTGGCGGGGGTCATGCCCAGCGTCTGGTGCCAGAGGCGCACCGTCGGGTCGCCGAAGCGGTAGCCCGTCCACTCCTGGGAGCGCAGAGTCGCCGCCCAGCGGAACTCGAGCTGCGCGCGATCGGCGTAGCAGACGAAGGGCTCGCCGGTGCTCCCCGAGGTGGAGATCTTCAGCATGTCGGCGTGCGACGCGCCCTCCTGCAGGATGTCGAAGTGCAGGTGCCGCCGCACGTCGTCCTTCCCCAGGAGCGGCAGCTTGTGGAGATCGCGCTGCCCGCGGATGTCCTCCGGTCGCAGCTTCAGCTCCTGCATCCGCGCGCGGTAGTAGGGCACGCTGCGGTACGCATGGCGGACGAGCCGCCGCAGCTTCTCGTCCTGCAGCTCGCGCAGATCGGCGGGCGGCAGCCACTGCGTGGCGTCGAGCGTCTCCACGTAGCGCTCGACGTTGCGCGTGATCATCCAGTGGGTTCGATCGAAGCTCCCCATGTAGGCGCGCCACAGCGCCGGCCGCGCCTTGCGCGAGGGCGGCTCCGCCAGCGGGACCTGCTTCGCCGTCAGGAACTGCCGCGACACGTCGGTCGGCTCGGCGTTCAGGCGATACTCCCAGACCGCCTTGCCCAGGTCGGCGAGGCTGCGCAGGCTCGCCAGATAGGCCTGGCGGTCGAGGAACGACTCGCCCTGGCGGCGCTTGTCGAAGAGGGTCTCGACCTCGCGGTAGGTGTACCCCTTGGCGTGTGCCGCCACCATGATGAAGGACTGCCAGTAGCGGTAGCTGCCGGTGTACGTGAGGAGGTCGAGCAGCACCTCCTTCGCGCACATCACGAAGCCGGACTTGTTGTCCCGCAGGTCCATGCCAAAGGCGACGTTGAGCAGCGAGTTGAACCCGCGCGACAGGTGGTAGCGCTTGTCGCGCTCGCGCCCCACCGGGCTGCGCCAGCCCTGGACGATGTCGACGCTGCGATCGAGCCAGACCCGGTAGAGGCGCAGCACGTCCTCCGGCTGGTACTGGAGGTCGGCGTCGAGCACCGTCACCACCTGGCCGCGCGCGCGCTCGGCGCCGCTCCGCCAGGCCGCGGAGATGCCGCGGTTGGTCCCGTGGGTGATCCCGACCACCCGCCCGGGGTGCTCGGCCTCGTGTGCGCGGATGACGCGCCAGGTACGGTCGGCGGACCCGTCGTCCACCAGGATGACCTCGCCGGCGATGCCGCCGGCGTCGAACACGCGGAGGATGCGCGTGACGAGCTCGGGGACGTTCAGCTGCTCGTCGAGGCAGGGGACGATGACGCTGAGCTCGACGGGCGTCTCCATGACCGTCTCGCGAGGCTACGCCGGAGTGGGTGCGTGGGGGCGGCCAGACGCGGCGCAGCTGCAGCCGACATCCGAGGCCTGCGGACGGCAGACGGGCGCGATGAGCAGCACGCTCGGCTCAACGTGGGCGGGCGATGGCGAGCAGCGAGGTCCCCAGGGGCAGCCGGCCGCTCGGCAGCCACGAGCGCTCGGGCGCGGTCACCGCGAGCACCAGCCGGTTCAGCCAGGGGTGGTTCGCGGCCTCCGTCATGCCGCGGATGTCGCGCGGCCCCGCCGCGACCCGCGGGCGCAGCGCGGTGGACGCCGCGCGCAGCCCCTTCACGCCGAGCGCCGCGAAGAAGAGCGGCAGGAAGAAATAGGTCGTGCGCACCGGCGCCAGGCCGGCGGCGTCGAGCGCCACGGCCAGGGTGCGCCGCGTGTAGCGCCGCTTGTGGTGCTCCATGTCGTCCCACGGCGACCACAGGAACGGGAACGCGGGCACGGTGACCAGGACCAGGCCCCCGGGGCGGAGGGCGCGGCGGGCGACGGCCAGCGCCCCCACGTCGTCCGGGAGGTGCTCGATGACGTCGAGGAGGAGCACGCCGTCGACGTCGCTCACCGGCAGCTCGCGGGTCACATCGGCGCGCATGAACCGCAGCCCGTCGGCGCGACGTCCCAACCGCTCGCGCGCGCGGCGCTCCGCGAGCTGCAGCGCCACCTCGAACACGTCGACGTAGTCGACGCGGTACCCCGCGTCGTTGAGGTGGGTGGCGACGGTGCCCAGGCCGCAGCCGACCTCGACCAGTTGCTCCGGCCCGTGCGGCGGCAGCACCGCCTCCAGCTCGCGCCGGATCACCTCGCGCCGGTGGAGGTGCCAGTAGTGCGTCGACTCGAGCTCGCCGCGGATGGCGAACTCCGAGGCGTCGAAGTAGCTCGCCGGGTCGGCGCTCACCCCACGCCGAGCTCGGCGTCGCTCATCGGGCGCGCCTCGAGGAGGAGGAGGCTCCCCATGCGAAGCCCGGACGCGCTCTCGAGCGCGTGGACGGCGCTCGCCGCCGCCGCCGATGCCCCGGCGAGGAAGGGGGCCACCACGAAGAGCGTCGACGCCTCGGTCACCTCGAAGCCGGCGCTCTCCACCACCTTGGTGAGGGAGTTCGGCGTGAACTTGTTGATGTGCTGGTGCGCGTAGCGGACGGGGCTCATCCGCTCCACCGCCATCTCGATGAGCGGCCACAGGCTGCGATAGTTGGGCGTCGTCACCAGCAGGCGCCCCGACGGGCGGAGGACGCGCCGCGCCTCGGCGAAGAAGCGGTGCACGATCGCGGGGTGGAGGTGCTCGACCACCTCGATGCTGGTGACCACGTCGACCGAGCCTTCCTCGAAGGGGAGGACGCCCGAGGTGTCGCCCAGCAGCCGGAACGAGATCCGGCCGTCGGGGAAGCGCGGTGCCACATGCTCGCGCGCGAACTCGATCTGGCGCGATCCGATGTCCACGCCCACCGCGCGCACCCTCGGCTTCACCTCGCCCAGGACGTGGAGAAAGCTGCCGGCGCTGCAGCCGAAGTCGACGAGCGACGCGCCAGCGGGGACCCGCTCCGCCACCGCCTCGAACTTGCGGCGGTGCCAGAACCGCTGCACCGGCGGCCCCTCCAGCATCGCCTGGTAGTAGTAACCAGCGGGGATGTCGTCGTAGTCGAACGCGGATTTCAGCGTCTTGTGAATAGGCAGCACAGGCGCCTCCCCAGGGCGTGGAGCTGGGTCGCTGCGAAGACGAAGAAGATCGGCTCCAGGAAGAACTTCAGGCGCTCGGCCTCGACCCAACTGTAGATGTTCGCCATCACGCAGGTGCTGAAGATGAAGAGCGCGAAGGTGACGAGCGAGAGCTCGAAGCCGGCCTGCTCCACCAGCGCCGCCCACGACACGCGGCGCAGGCGGCGCGCCTTGCCCACCCACTGGATGGCCCACGCCAGGATGGTGACCCCCACGATGGCGCCGTAGCGAGGCCCGCTGAAGACGCGATTCATCGGCTTCGCCCAGCGCAGCCGGTCGGTGATCACGTGCGGCGTGTAGGTCGCGGTCGCCTTCCAGAACGAGGCGGTGTTCTGGACAAGGGATCGGCGCAGGCCGGCCATCGCCTCGTCGGGGTGGCGCTTGATGAACCCGCCGGCGAGCTTGCCGTAGACCAGGTTCTCGATCGCGACGCTCTCGGTGTTGTGCAGCTTGCCGCCCTCGTAGGCCTTGGCCGCCTCCGGGTAGCGATACTCGAGCTTCGACTTCACCTCCTCGACCTCCTCCTTGCCTGGCCGGTACCAGACCAGACCGGCGAGGTGACGGCCGGAGAAGGTGGTGGTCGAAATGGTGCCGAACAGGCTCCGCTGCTTCGTCAGGTACGGCACCACGAAGAGCGCGCTGACGGCGAGGAAGGTCGCGATGCGGCGCCACCCCGCGTGCTGCACGAACAGCAGCACGGCGACGATCGGGAACGTGTACCACTGGAAGACGGTGCGGGTGAAGAAGAGCCCCAGCGCGCAGGCGGTGAGGTAGTAGATCGACCCGTCGGGCCGCCGCAGCCGCCACAGCTCGTAGAAGAAGAGGAAGACGAGGGTCGCGCTCAGCATCGTCCCGTCGAGCAGGGTCGCGACGAAGATCGGGCCCGGGTAGACGAGCCACACCAGGCAGCAGGCGAGCGCCACCTTCACGCTGGCGAGGCGCCGCACCCACAGGAAGATGCGGGTGGCGACGACGGCGTAGCAGCCGACGTGGACGAGCTGCAGGGCTCGGTCGAGGTTGGCGATCAAGTGGTCGCGCGGGAAGGGCTGCACCAGCAGCGCACGCACCACGTCGAACATCGGCGGCTGGATGTGCAGGTACCAGAACGCCTGCAGCGGCGAGTCCTGCAGCACCCTCGCGGGGAGGGTTTGCATCATGTGCTCCGACGTCCAGTCCTGGAAGTGGACGCCGTCCCTGGTCAGGCGCCGGAACGCCGCCTCCAGCGCGAGCAGCCACGCTGAGCTGACGACGAAGACGGCCGTCCCCCAGCCGAGCCGGCGCCGCGCCGCGGCCAACCATCCCGCTGGCGCCTGGCGGGCGTTCAATGAATCTCCACCTGCTCGAGGTGGAGCGAGGTCTTCTTCTTCCCCGCGCGCAGCCGGACGTGGCTCGCGCTCCGCGGCTCGAAGGTGGCGCTCCACTCGACGAACATCTCGGTGTTCCGCGCGACCTCCTCGTAGATCTTCCCGTCGGTGCTGGTCTCGACGACGAGGGGGAGGGCGCGCTCGGCGCAGCAGTCGGAGCGGTTGCGCACGTCGACGCGGGAGATGGTGCGGGGCGCCTCCAGCTCGAAGACGATCCAGGGCTTGTCCTCCTCCTTGGTGTGGAAGAACAGCATCCCCAGGCGGCGGATGAGCTTCTGCTCATGGCCCTTCTGGGCGGTGTTCGACACGGCGCTGCTCGTCTCCCACGAGGCGGTCTTCGCCAGATCGGGGTGGCGCAGCGGTGGGGCCACGACCAGGCCCACGAAGGCCAGCACCAGCACCGTCGCGGCGGCGGCGAACCCCAGGCGGCGACGGCGGCGGCGGGCCAGGAAGATGGAATCGACCGGCTCGAGCGACGTCACGAGGGCGCGCACGAAGCGCTGGAGCTCGTCGAGCGCGCGGCGCTGTGCCGCCGTCTCCAGCGCCGCGAAGCGGGCCACGCCGCCGAGGAGCGAGGCCTCGATCCTCGCCAGGGCGTCCTCCCCGCCGGCGGCGGCGGCCAGGCGCGGGCGCGGAGCGGACTCCAGCGCGGCCTTCATGTCCTCGTGGTCGGGCCGCGACGCCATCGCGCCGAGGACCCAGAGGCACGCCTCGCGCCGCAGAGCGAACGCGTGAACCCGACCCTGCGCGCGGTCCATCGTGCGGCCGAGGTCCTGCACCGGGTCCGAGCTGAAGAGAACGTGGTCGGCGAGGCTGGCCGCGCCGCGCGCCATCCCCAGGGCCGCGCTCTCCGCGGCGGACAGCTGGCTGGGCGCCGCCAAGGCCGCCGGGGCGAGAGCAGGCAGCGCCGCCACGGCGTCGCTGGGCTGGGCGTCGTCTCCCATCGTCTTCGAGGGTGACCCTAGTCGGCCGCACGCATCGCGGAAAGGCCATGCAAGCAGAGCGACCGGCGGGGTTTTGCCCGGCAGGATGGCCGGTTGCGGAGCGTGGGCGGCGCGACTACGAGGGCCGCACCGATGCGATGAGCACCAAGGTGATCAGCAAGGTGCACAGCAGGGTGCACAGCAGGGTGCACAGCAGGGAGCACAGGCCAGATTCGAACGAGGAGGCCCCGCGCGGCGAGCTCACCATCGCGACGCGAGCGCAGGCGGGTGATCGGCCTGTCCGCCTGTCGGTGATCATCCCGACCTACAACGAGGCCGACAACGTTCGGCCCCTGGTCAGCACCCTGACGCGCCTCCTGGCGGAGCCGCTGAAGGGCGAGTTCGAGATCATCATCGTCGACGACGACAGCCGCGACCGCACGTGGGAGGTCGCCGCGCAGGCGATGTCCGACTTCCCCGAGCTGCGCGCGGTGCGCCGGCAGGGCGAGCGCGGCCTGTCCACCGCGGTGATCCGTGGCTGGCAGCTTGCCCGGGGCGACGTCCTCGCCGTGATCGACGGCGACCTCCAGCACCCGCCCGAGGTGATGGTGGGGCTATGGGAGGAGATCGAGCGCGGCGCCGACATGGCGGTGGGCAGCCGCCACGTCGCCGGGGGCGGGGTCAGCGACTGGTCGATGCACCGCCGCGCTCTCTCCCGCGGCGCGCAGGCCCTCGGCCTGGCCCTGCTGCCCTCGGTCGTCGGCCGCGTCTCCGATCCGATGAGCGGCTACTTCATGCTGAGGCGCGCCGCCATCGCGGGCAGGACGATGAGCCCGCTCGGCTACAAGATCCTGATCGAGGTGCTCGGCCGGGGCGACTTCGAGCGCATCCGCGAGATCGGCTACGTGTTCCGCGAGCGGGCCGAGGGGGAGAGCAAGGTCACCTGGCGGGTGTACGTCGACTACTTCCGGCACCTCGCCCGCCTGCGGCTGGCGCGCTGAGCTCCCCAGCGATCACCCGCGGATGCCCGGGATCGCCTGGGTGTTCCGGGTGAGTTCGAGCGGGCCCAATTTGCCGCTGGTTACCACACTCTTGTTGACGAAAGCCTCTCCGCAATGCGCTCGGCTTCCTGCGGATCCGTGAGGACTCCCTCCCAGCGGATGCCGGCAGAAAGGAACATCTCGGCCGCAAGTCGGACGTCCTGGGCAGCAGCACGGTTCTGCAACGCGATGCACCTCTCCAGCAGCAGGGTGTCGACGTCCGCAGGACTCAATGTGACCGGAGCAAGGAGCGAGGCGCGGGCAAGACCTGCAACGAGTGAAAACTGGTCGCGATCGAGCTCGTACTTCTGCTCCAGACGAATCCCGCATGATTCGGACGACGCGTCCGGGTCGTAGGGGTCCTCAACGAAGAATGTCTCCAGAAGTCGTTCCTGCCTGAAGCCCGCCGACCCGCCCTCGGTATCGCCAACGATCCATCGGGCCGCTTGCTCCCGACCACTGCTCCGGCCAATCATCATATTCAGTGTATTTACGAGGTTGCTGAGAGACTCGTGATTCCTGCCGAAGATGCGACCATCGCAAGGAGCCAGTCTGAACTCCGACAGTCGCTGTTCGACGCCGCCCTCCGCTGCAATAACTCCTGATTCATCCCAGGCGATCCAGCAGTTTCCGCCACTGCCATCGCCGAACCAGTACGACCCTTCCACGAGCGTTCCAGTCAGGTCCGAGGTCGTGCAAGGCATCCCGTAGTGGATTGCGCCCGCCGCAGCGACACAGTGAATGTATCGAACTCGCAATATGACGTTTTCCCGGGTCGTCATAGGTTCCTGCGTGCCGGCTATGCGCACCACGTCAGCGCGCTTTGCTTATTGGGTCCACTTCATGATCAATGCCCGGAGGGCGGGGTGATTGATCTTGTTACCCATCTCGCTCGTGCTGTTCAGCCGGATTCTACCGGCTCGCCTACGCAGGGTTCGTCGTCGACGTGGGTAGGAGTGGCCTGCGCCTGGCGCGCTGACCTACCGCTTCACTGCTCGACGACCTTCAGGATCTCTCCGCCGATCTGCAGCAGGTAGATCTCGCCCTGGTTGTCCTGGCCCAGCGCCGCCAGGGTGTTGCCGGGCTGGGCGAGGCCGAGGTGCTCGGTCTTCGAAGAGGGGATGGCCTCGCCCGCTTCCCAGCGGGTCGACCACACGCGTCCCGACTGGAAGTCGCCGAAGAGGTACGCGCCGCGGAGGCCCGGGATCGCGGAGCCGCGGTAGACGTAGCCGCCGGTGATCGAGTTGCCTCCGTCTGGCGAGTCGTGCGGGTAGTCGAGCACCGGCTCGGTGAGGTCGTTGGTCGCGAGGTCGCAATCGCTGGGATAGTCGTTCGCGCCTTCGCGAGTGTTCCAGCCGTGGTTCAGCGGATCGCCGCCGGCGGGGTGGACGGTCACCTCCTCGTGCGCGCCCTGACCGACGTCGCCGATCCACAGGTGACCGGTGCAGGCGTCGAAGCTCATGCGCCACGGGTTGCGGAGGCCGATGTCGTAGACGTACTCATCGGCGCCTGGGAAGTTGCCGGCCGCGCCGGAGTAGGTGCCCGGCGTGGCGATGTCGGCTCGCAGGATCTTCCCCGCGCGCAGCGTCAGGTCCTGGGCGCGGCAGTTCGGATCGCCCTGTTCGCCGCCGTCGCCGACCGAGACGTAGAGGAACCCGTCGGGCCCGAACTCGACGGCGCCGCCGTTGTGGTTGCTCTGGAACGCCTGCTCCTGGATGACGCGGCCGACCTCGGTCGGGTTCGCCACGTCCGGATCGTCGACGGAGACCTCGAACTCGGCGACGTACGTCTCCGGGCTGGTGAAGTTCACGAAGAATCGGCCGTTGGTCTCGTAGTCCGCGTGAAAGGCGAGGCCGAGCAGGCCCTGCTCCCCGTCGTCCTCCACGCGGTCGCTGATGTCGAGGAACGGCGCGTCGGAGACGACGCCGTTCTTCACCACCAGGATGACGCCGGCCTTGGTGACGACGAAGAAGCGGTCGGTGTCGCCCGGCGCCTGCCTCAGCTGCAACGGGTTGCCGCTGACGGTGACGAAGGGCTCTGCGACCAGGTTGCCGACCGCGCCCTCGGGGCAGGTGCAGTCGTACTCGCCGGGGAGGACGGCCGTGAGGTCGCAGTCGCTGGCGCCCCCGCCGGTGCCGGTCGCGCCGCCGGTGCCGGTGGTTGTCGGGCCGGGCCCCTCGCCGCCGGTGCTCGACGACGACTCGCCGCCGTCCCCGTTCCCGCCCTGGCCGCCCGGTCCGCTGGTGGGGAACGAGGTGCCGGTGGTCGTCGTGCTGCTCGACGTCGTCGCCGCGGTGGTCTCCGACGAGTCGTCGCCACAGGCAACGACAGCGAGGACGACGAACGAGCCGCCGATGAGGGTCGAGGGGGAAAAGCGCTTCATTCCCTGTCGATAGACCGCAGCGGCCGAGGCGGCAATCCCGGGGCTAGGATCCGACGCATGGCCAAGGTGACGAGCTTCGCGACGTGCCCGCTGTGCGAGGCGATCTGCGGCATCGCCGTCGAGCACGAGGACGGGAAGATCCTCGGCGTGCGAGGTGACCCGGAGGACCCGCTGAGCCGCGGCTACCTGTGCCCCAAGGCCGCCGCGCTGGAGGACCTGCACCACGATCCCGACCGGCAGAAGCTCCCGCAAAAGCGGGTCGGCGAGCGCTGGGTCGAGGTCCCGTGGGACGAGGCGCTGGGCGAGGTGGGAGCGAAGCTCGCCGCGATCCAGGCCGCTCACGGGAAGAGCGCGGTGGGCGTCTACGTCGGCAACCCGACCATTCACAGCTACGGCGCGTCGCTCTTCGGGATTCTCCTCAACCAGACGCTGGGGACGCGGAACGTGTTCTCCGCGAACTCGGTCGACGGGCTGCCGCGGCTCCTCACGTCGCTGCTGCTTTACGGGTCGCAGGCGGTGCTGCCGATCGCCGATCTCGACCGCACCGATTTCCTCCTGGTGCTGGGCGCCAACCCCGCCGTCTCCAACGGCAGCATCATGACCGCGCCCGACGCGCGCCGGCGCCTCAAGGCCATCCGCGCGCGCGGCGGCAAGGTGGTGCTGGTCGACCCGCGGCGCACCGAGACGGCGGAGCTGGCGGACGCCCACCATTTCATCCGCCCGGGCACCGACGCGCTGCTGCTGGCGGCGCTGGTGCGCACGGTGCTGGAGGAGAAGCTCGCCGCGCCGGGGCGCATCGCCGGGAAGCTGAAGGGCCTGGAGCGGCTGCCCACCCTGATGGCCCCCTTCGCGCCGGAGGCGGTCGCCGCCGCCACCGGGATGAGCGCCGAGGCCATCCGCGGCCTGGCTCGCGATTTCGCGCGGGCGCCGACCGCCGTGGCCTACGGCCGCATGGGCACCAGCGCGCAGACCTTCGGCACCGTCGCGTCGTGGCTGGTGGACGTGCTGAACGCGGTGACCGGCAACCTCGATCGGCCCGGGGGCGCCATGTTCACCACGCCGGCGGTCGACCTCGGCGATCTGGCGGCGCGCGTCGGGCAGACCGGTCACTTCGACCGCTGGCGCTCGCGGGTGCGCAACCTCCCCGAGTTCAACGGCGAGCTCCCGGCGGCGACGCTCGCCGACGAGATCGAGACGCCCGGCCCGGGCCAGCTGCGCGCGATGATCACCCACGCTGGCAACCCGGTGCTGTCACTGCCCAACGGGCGGCGCATCGAGTCCGCGCTGGGGTCGCTGGAGCTGCTGGTGTCGATCGACATCTACCGCAACGAGACGACCCGGCTCGCGCACTGGCTGCTCCCCCCGACCTTCGGCCTCGAGCACGATCACTACCCGGTCGTGTTCCACGCCCTCGCGGTGCGGAACACCGCGCGCTACGCCAAGGCGGTCGTAGCCAGCGCCCCCGGGAGCAAGCACGACTGGAAGATCCTCCTCGGGCTCACCACCGCGGTGCTTCGCGCGCGCGGGCTCGCCGGGCGCGCCCACGCGGCGGCGCTGGAGGCGACGGTGGGAAGGCTTGGACCGCGGGGCATTCTCGACCTGCTCCTTGCAGCAGGGCCGCGCGGGGTGCGGGCGCGGCTTCGCGGCGAGCGCTCGCTGTCGGTGGCGGAGCTGGAGCGGCAAGTGCACGGCGTCGATCTGGGGCCGCTGGAGCCGCGCCTGGCGGCGGTGGTGCGCACGCCCGACGGCAAGGTCGATCTGGTGCCGCGGCCGATGACCGACGACCTTCCGCGGCTGGCCGAGCGCATGCGCGACCTCGCCGCTGCGTCGGCGGAGCGCGCCGGGGGAGGCGAGCTCCTGCTCATCGGCCGCCGCGATCTGCGCAGCAACAACTCGTGGATGCACAACGCGCCGCGCCTGATGCGCGGGCGGAACCGCTGCACGCTGCTGGTCCACCCGGTCGACGCGGCGGCGCGCGGCATCGCCGGCGGCGAGCGCGCGCGCATTTGCTCGCGGGTCGGCGAGGTGGAGGCGGAGGTCGAGGTGACCGACGCCGTCATGCCGGGCGTGGTCTCGCTCCCTCACGGCTGGGGACACCGGGGCGAGGGGGCGAAGCTGGGCGTCGCCGCGCTCACGCCGGGCGTCAGCGCAAACGATCTCACCGACGAGCGCGAGGTCGACGCCGTGTCGGGGGTCGCCGTGCTGAACGGCGTGGCGGTGCGGGTCGAGCGCGCGGCCGGGGCTGTCGCTGCGGCCGAGTAGCGGGCCGCTCAGCCGGTCCGGATCGCGCGCAGCGCCTCGGCCACGACCGGTCCGGTCGCGGCGACGGTCCGCTCCAGCCGGGTGACGAGGCGCTGCAGCTTCTCCGCGTCGAGGCCGACGGCATACGCATGGTGCAGGAAGTGGCGGAAGGACAGGAGATCCGCCCAGTCGCTCTCTGCTGCGGGTGGCACGAGCTCCGGGCGCAGCCCCACGATCGGACGCGACGCGTCCGCCAGCAGCGTCCGATGCCATGAAGGGCCCGTGCGCTCCGGCAACCCCGACGCCCGCTCGATCCGGACCAGCATCGTCTCGAACGCCGCGTACGCGTGAGCGAGGGCCAGGGCGACCAGCGCCGATTCGGGTGCCCCCGCAGCAGGCGCAACGGTCCGGGCCTGGTTCAGGTTGAGTACGACGAGCTCCCAGTCGCGCTCGGCGTCCGCCGCCAGCGCGAGGACGCGCGCGTCCGCGGGGCTCACAGCGGGCGCCCCTCGCGCAACGCGCGCTCGCGGAGCGAGTCCGGCGCGGTCTCCAGCTCGATCACCTGGACCTCGCGGGCACAGGCGTCGCCGACGCGGCTCGCCAGCCGGAAGGGGTCATCGCACCGCTCCACCACCAGGTCGACGTCGCTCCGCTCGCACGGCGCCCCCCACGCGAAGGAGCCGATCAACCACGCCCGCGCACA
>JBKJLX010000745.1:0-9689 GCA_046596645.1 Polyangiaceae bacterium | reverse complement strand
AGAACGTCGTCGATGCGGGCACGCTCGCTCATGGGCGAGGGGTACCGTCCACCCGGAGACGCGTCAAAGAGACGAGGCGAAACCGCGGACGGGCCCGGGACGTACCATCAGCGCCGCCATGGACCCGCCGCCGACGACACCCTGGATCGCTGCTCTCGCGCTCACCGCCTCGAGCCTCGCCTTTCCGGCATGCTCCGACGGCGGCGGCGTGGTCGAGGAGACCGACGCCGTGACCGGGTCCAGCGGTACCGCGACGCCCGAGGGCTACCCCGCGGGCCCCTATGGGGCGGACGTCGGTGAGACCCTCCCCAACCTGGTGTGGCGCGGCTTCGTGGAGGACGACGGCGCCGGCCGCGCGACGGACGCGACCTACGGCGACTACAGCCTGGACGACGCGCGGACCAGCGGGGCGCGCTGGGCGCTGCTCCACTTCGGCGCGGTCTTCTGAGGCGCCTGCCGTGAGGCCGCCCAGGTCCTGGGCGAGAGCGCAGACACCATCGTGCAGAACGGTGGCATCGCGATCGAGGTCGTCGAGCAGGGCGACGGCGGTGAGCCCGCCACGCGGGAGCACCTGGAGGACTGGGTCGACGCATTCAGCCTCGCCATCACCACCGTGCACCCGGCGGACGGCGTGCTGGAGCAGCTCGAGGGCCGCGACCACACCTACGTCATCGACCTCTCCAGCATGGAGATCGTCTTCGAGACGACGTACGGCGATGGCCCTGAGGCGGCCATCGCCGACGTGCTCGAGCGCCTCGAGGGCTGAAGCTCCAGACCCCCGAGGCAACGCGCCGGCGCGCGCGGTCGCTACGCCGCGAGCCCGGGCTTGAGGACGACCTTCACGCAGTTGGTCGGGGGCGGTGTCGACGGACAACTTCTTCGGATGGTGGAAGACGGCTGCTCTCGTGATCGCGGGACCTCCTGATACCCCACGGAAAGCACAATCAGGCCGAGCGCACCGCTGCTTACATCGGGAATCGGCGCGCGTTCGGCGGGGCGATCCGACCTGCGACGGCGCACCGGGCGAGGCACCCCGCCCCGGCTCGATTCGTGCCAGCCCTGCCGGGTCATCTCGCTGGCGAATAGACTGCGTTCGTGGGCGGGTCCGACGAGGACGGCCTGCACGTCGCCCGGCCGCAGGAGCGACGGAGACCTGCGACCTTTGCCCGGTGGCCCACCGGGGCGGGTAGGCTCCGCGCATGCTCGCTCATCCTCGCTGGCCTCGGGTGCGCGGCGGCGCCGCCGCGCGATTCGCCACCCTCGCCGCCACGATCGCGCTCGCGACGGCCGCCTGCGGCGCCCGCACCTTCGTGGTCGACGGAAGCTGCGAGGAGGGTCTGACCGCCTGCGACGGCGTCTGCGTGGATCTCGACGGCGACCGCGCGAACTGCGGCGAGTGCGGCGCCACCTGCGACGGAGCCTGCGAGGACGGCTCGTGCGATGACCCGCCCGCCGCCTTGTCGTGCACCCCAGCGCAGATCGATTGCGGTTCGTCCTGCGTCGACCCGCAGGCGCACCCCTCGCACTGCGGAGGCTGCTTCCAGCAGTGCGGAGACGACCAGGACTGCCTGGGCGGGGCGTGCGTCGACCTCGGCTGCACCTGCGATCTCTGCGACGTCGTGGAGCTGACCGGTGAAGCCAGCGGCTCGGTGTCGGGCTCCACCGCCTCGCTGTCGAGCCAGTCGAGCTCGCAGTGCTCGTCGACCGGGGCGCCGGACCTGACGCACCGCTTCCGCGCGCCTTCGGCCGGCAGCTGGACCTTCGACACGCGGGGCTCGTCGTTCGACACGACGCTCGTCGCCCGTGTCGACTGCCAGGAGATGGGCTGCAGCGACGACGTGGACGGTCTCACGACGTCGCGCCTCGAGGTCGCCCTCGCCGCGGGGCAGGAGGTGCTCGTCACCGTCGACGGCTACGGGACCGACGACGCCGGCCCCTACCAGCTGAGCTGGAGCCCGCGCGAGGTGGGCTGCGATCCCAGCCTCACCGAGTGCGAAGGCGTGTGTGTGGACACCCGCTTCGACCCTTCCCACTGCGGCGGCTGCTTCTTCCCCTGCGAGGGGAACGAGCGGTGCGTCGACTTCCGCTGCCAGTGCACCGGGCCCGACTGCCGCGGATGTGACGACGCGGTCTGCGGCGTCTGCAGCGACATCGTCATCCTCACCGCACGCGCGCCGCAGGTCTTCGAGGGCAGCACCGCGGGCCACGCCGACGAGCGCACGCCCTCCTGCGTCGGGTCCAGCGCACCCGAGGTGGTGCACAGCTTCCGCGCGCCCTTCGCATCCCTCTTCGGCATCGACACCGAAGGGTCGGACTTCGACACCGTGCTCTCGTTGATGGATCCGGTGAGCTGCGGCGAGCTCGCCTGCAACGACGACACCTTCGGCATCGCCTCCTACGCCGAGGTCCTCCTCGACGCGGGGCAGGAGGTCCTCATCGTGGTCGACGGCTACGACGTAGCTTCGGGCAACTACCGCCTGCGCGTCGAGGCGTTCGAGTGAGCTTCGGTGCGCGCGTGACGACTCTCCCGCGGTGGCGCGCAGCCGTGCGGGTCGCGGCGCCGCTGGCGCTGGCGTGGTCGTGCGCGGTGCCTGGGCTCGACCTCGAGCGGCGGCCGTGCCCCTGCGCCGAGGGCTATACCTGCGACGCCGCCACCGACACCTGCGTCGCTAGCGACACCAGCGCCAGCACCTCGACCGCCAGCGGGCCGACCTCGGGCGTGACGACGACCGCGACCACCACCGCATCGCATTCGACCGGTGAGGGTGCGGGTCCGTCGGGGCCGGGCGGCGGCGGCTCCACCGGCGACGGCGGCGGCTCCACCGGCGGCGGCGGGACCGCCTCGTCGAGCGCCAGCACCGGCGAGGGCGGCGGCAGTCCCTGCGGCGACCTCCTCCCCTCGGTCCCGGCCTGCGGAGGCTTCGTCTCCACGTTCGACTCGCAGGCGATGTTCGGGGCGGACTGGAACACCAGCGGCGCGCCGACGACCAGCTTCATCGTCGCCGGCGGGACGTTCACCATCCGCCTCATCAACGATGGACCTGCGTTCGCTTTCAGCGAGCCCGAGCTCGACTTCGCCGACTGCGCCATCTGGACGCGCCTCGTCCGGGTGAGTGACGACGCAGGGGTGATGACGCGCCTCTCGGTGGGGGCCCCCGGGGAGGCCTCCCGCTACAGCATCGGTCCCCTCGGGACCGACCTGACGATCCTCGACGCCGACCTGCCCATCGCCACCCTGCCCTATGACGAGGCGAGCATGCGGTGGCTCCGCATCCGCGCTGACGGCGTCAACCTTCACTTCGGCACCTCCTCCGAGGGTCAGTGCTGGATGGAGCATCACCAGGTGGTGGACTCCCTCGTCGGCGTCACCGCCCGCCTCGTCATGCTGCGTTACGCCGGCTCGGTGGCCGAGGTCGAGAGCACCTTCGACGACTTCGGCGCCCCGCCCTGAGCGCGTCGGGTAGGCCGCGCGCGCGCGGCGCGTGTCCCGCCGGGTTTGGCCCCGGTGGGCGGCACCGGTAGCATCGGTCGGTGGTGTCCCGCGCCACCCATCCAGCGTCCCTCGGGCGCTACGAGATCATCGGACCGCTCGCCATGGGCGGGATGGCCGAGATCCTCCTCGCGCGCGTGCGCGGACCGAGCGGGTTCGAGCGGCCGGTGGTGCTGAAGCGGATCCTCCCGCACCTCAGCGCGACCGCCGAGTTCCGCAACATGTTCCTCGACGAGGCGCGCATCGTCGCCAACATCCGCCACCGAAACGTGGTCGCGGTGCACGAGCTCGGTGAGGAGGGCGACGAGCTCTTCCTGGTCATGGAGTACCTGGAGGGCGAGAGCCTCTCCTCGGTGCTCCGCGAGCTGAAGCGCACCGGGCAGCCGCTGCCGCTGCGCGTCGCCCTCCACGTGGTGGTCGAGGCCTGCGCCGGCCTGCACGCGGCGCACGAGCTGACCGGGCCCGACGGGAGCCCGCTGGAGATCGTCCACCGCGACGTCACCCCCCACAACCTGTTCGTCCAGTACGACGGGCAGGTGAAGGTGATCGATTTCGGCATAGCCAAGGGCAACACCTCGAGCATCGTCACCCAGACCGGCCAGCTGAAGGGCAAGTTCGCCTACATGGCGCCGGAGCAGTGCAAGGCGGAGAAGCTGGACCGCCGCGCCGACGTGTTCGCGCTCGGCGTGGTGCTCTTCGAGCTCACCACAGGTCGCCGACTCTTCGAGCGCGACAACGACCTCCTGGTGTTCCACGCCATCTGCGAGGACGACATCCCCTCGCCGCGCGAGTTCGTCGGGAGGTACCCGAAGGAGCTGGAGACCATCGTGATGAGCGCGCTGTCGCGCGGTCGCGACAAGCGCTATGCGTCCGCGGCCGCGCTCCGGCGCGATCTCCTCGCGGTGCTGCGCGCCCTCACCAACCACGAGTCGCCGGAGGAGGAGCTCGCAGGCATCATGTCGCGCGTCTTCGCCGACCGCGTCCGCGAGAAGCAGGCGACGCTGCGCACCATCGAGCGCGGCGGCGTGGTCGCCCACGTGCCGGCGGCCGAGCCCGGTTCCAGCGGCGGGGGCCAGGGCAAGATCAGCGGCGTCGAGCAGCGGCCGGCGCTCGAGTCTGGATCGGGCGCCGGCACGCCGGCCGCCATGGTGCGAAGGTCGGGCGCGGTGGCGTCGCCGGGGACATTCGCCAGCAAGCGCTCGGCGTGGATGTTCTTCGCTGGCCTCGCCGGCGCCGCTGCCCTGGCCGCGGTCGCGCTGGGCGCGACCGGCGTCCTGCGGCACGCGCCCGCGACGCCTCCCGAGGGGAGCGCGCCGCCAGCGCCCACGTCGGCGGTCATCGACGTGACGTCGAACCCGATGGGCGCGGAGGTGTCGGTCGGAGGGGCCGTGCGGGGCATGACGCCGATGCGCCTCGAGCTGCCACGGGGTGGCGACGTGATCGAGGTGGGTCTGCGCAAGGAGGGCTTCGTCGTCGCGACGGAGCAGGTGGTGCCCGATCGCGATCAGCGCATCACGGTGGTGCTCGCCAGCATCCCCGCCCCGGCGGCGAGCGCGCCGGCGCCCCCGACCGAGGCGGCGACGCCCTTGGCCCCGGTCAGCGCCTCCTCCTCCGCGGCCGCCGCGCCCGGTGCCGGGTGGGGCCCGTCGCGGCGACCGCCGCCCCGGCCGCCTCCGACGGGCGGCGGGTTCACCCGCTTCGATTGAGGCCCGAGGCCGGGTAGCCTGGCCGCGGATGACCGAGATCTTCCCGCGTGTCGTGCTCGCCTGCGGGCTCGCGCTCGCGCTCCACGTCGTCGCGCCCGCCGCGGCGCTCGCCCAGCCTCGGGACGAGGCCTCGCAGCGGGCTTTGGTGCTCGTGGAGCGCGGACGGCTCGCCTACAAGGAGGGCCGCTTCGACGACGCCGCGCTCCTCCTGAAGGAGGCGTACGCGATCAAGGCGGAGCCTGTGCTCCTCTACAACATCGCCCGCGCGCACGAGGGCAAGGGCGACCTCGACAAGGCGATCGCGGAGTACGACCGTTACCTGGCGACCGCCGCCGTGCCCGATCGGCCGCAGATCGAGGGGAAGGTCGCCGCGCTGCGCGCGCGGGTGGAGGAGACGCGGCGCGGCGAGGCCGCCGCCGCGGACCAGGCGGCGCGCGACGCGCGCGAGCGCGACGCGCGCGAGCGCGACGCGCGCAGGCCCACCGGCGAGATCCCCTTCTCGCCGCCGAACCTGATTCCGTGGGTGATCGCCAGCGGCGGCGTGCTGGTGATCGGCGCCGGCGCCGTCGTCGGCGTCCTGGCGCTCGGCGAGGCCCCCGACGGCGACGCGTCCCAGGTGGACGCGGTCGACCAGCAAGAGTCGGCGGAGTCGCTAGCGACCGTCTCCACCGTCCTCTTCATCGCGGGCGGAGTCATCGCCGCGGCCGGCGTCACCTGGGGCGTGGTCGACCTGACCAGCACGCCCTCGAACGGGACGGTGGTCGGGCTGCGCGTGGGCCCGACGGGCGGGTCGCTGAGCGGCTCGTTCTGACCCGCGGACGGCGCCTCAACCCTCGTCGGGGTCGAAGCCGCAGTTGAGGTCGAAGCAGGAGATGGTCTCGTCGCAGAGGGGGCCACCGCCGCTGTTGAGGCACTCGATGCACGCTTCCTCGCCTCCATCGAGGCACCCGTGGAGCTCGCCGCAGCAGAAGTCGCCGAGGCACTGATCGACCCCGCCGTCGCCGGTGGAGAGGCCGGTGTCGCAGATGCCCTCGTCGGGTGGGGGCCGGCCGCCGTTGCAGTTGTCCTGGACGCAGCGCATCGCGCCGTCGCAGCGGGGGCCTCCGCCCTGCTCGAAGCAGGCGAAGCACGCCTCCACGTCGGCGCCCGACTGGGTGCAGACCAGCATGTCGAAGCAGCACTCCTCGACCAGGCACTCGTCGAGCTCGGGGTCGCCGGTGCGGATGCCGGACTGGCACTCTTCGAAGCCGCTCCAGCAGCCGGACTCGCGCGCGCACTTCAGGATCTCGATGCACTCGAAGCCGTCCCCGGCGTCGAGGCAGGCCTGGCAGACGTCAGCGCCGAAGGTGCTCTCGCACGAGCTGGCCTCGAAGCAGCAGGCGTCGCCGAGGCAGGCGTCCTCGGTCCCGGAGAAGAGCGTCACGCCGCTTCCACAGATCCCGCCGCTGCCGCCGCTGGAGACGCTGACGGCCTGGGTGGTGGACGTCACGACGCCCGAGGTCGGGCCGCTGGAGGAGGAGACGGGGCCGCTGCCCCCGTTGGCGGTCGCGTTGCCGGTGCTGGAGGTGATCGACGTGGTCGGGCCCTGGCCGCCCTCCCCGCCGTCCTCCTCGAAGACGACGGTGCCGCCGCAGCCGCCTGCGAGCAGGGCGGCCACGAGAGGAGCGAGCAGCGTCGGCGGGACGACCAGCGAAGGAACGGGGAGAAACGCGGGTGCGGAGCGGAGCATCCGCCCACGATAGCCGTTCCTCAGCGGGCGATGCGCACCGTCACCGGGTCCGCGCGCTGCGCGAGGCGAACCAGGACCTCGCCCGCCTCCTGGTCGACGAAGAAGCCCTCGCCGTCGGTCAGATCCCCGCGCGCGGCGAGCTCGTCGAGGCCGGCGTCGGTCTCGACGTCGGCACCGGTCGCGGTCATCCGGATGCGGAGCACGGTGGGCTCGGTGACGCGCGAGAGGGTCACCGCGACGTCGTCTCCGTCGACCAGGTCGACCGAGGACGGTGTGCCATCCTCCGCGTAGAGGCCGAGGTCGGCGTCGCGGCCGGGAACGATCAGGAGCTGCACCAGCCCCTCCAGCGCTGGGTCGCCGAAGACCGGCGCGTCGCGGTGGGCGAGCGCCGGGACGATGGCTCCATCCATCAGCCACGCCGGCGCGTGCGCGAGTTCGCTCGTGTCGACGTCGAGGGTCACCCCGCCCTCGACCGCGGGCGCGTCGAGGTCCCACAGATCGAGGTAGGTGCGGCCAGCAGGCAGCGTCACCTGGCGGCTGCCGCTGCCGTCGAGGGCGGGTGCGATGAGGATCGAGTCGCCCAGGGTGAAGCGATAGTCGCCGGCCCAGTCGGCCTCTCCGCCGATGGGGCCGAGGGGCATGGCCCCGCCGGAGTAGGCGGCGCGCACCAGCGCGTCGAAGAACGGTACCAGCGCGTCGTGGAGCAGCGCGTCCTCGCGGTAGCTCGCGGTCACCTCCTCCTCCGCGTCGGGGAAGGTCCACGGCGCGAGGTTGGCTCGACCGTGCAGCTGGAAGAAGGGGTGGAAGGTCGCGACCGCGGTCCAGCGCTGGAAGTTGCTGGGGTCGGCGGGGATGTCCTCGCCACCGAGGAGGTCCTCGTCGTCGAGGTTCAGGTAGCCGCCGATGTCGGACCCCACCACCGCGTAGCCGCCGTTCGCGGAGCGAAAGATGTGATCGAGCGCGTCGGCGAGGCCGACGTCGTCGCGCCGGTTGTCCCCCACCCAGCCCACCGGCGCGTGCTCGGGTCGCGCGAAGAAGCGGCCCTCGAACTCGTAGCTCCTGTCGTAGGGCCGGACCATGGTCACGAACTCGTCCGTCCCCAGGCGAGCCGCGCCGTAGGCGTAGAAGTCCTCGTAGTAGGCCTCGGAGTACTCCTGGCGTGACTTCTCGCCGCCGTCGGTCGTCATCGGGGCGGGCTCGATGTACTGCTCGCCGAAGTCGAGCTTCCACCCGGCGATGCCGAGGTCGATCACCTGGTCCTGCATGCGGTGGAAGAACGCCGCCGCGTCGGGGTCGAAGAAGTCGATGGCGCCGCCGCGACCCTTCCACCACGGGTTGAGCTGCCCGTCGTTGACGAACCACCCGCAGGCGTCGGCCTGCTCGTAGCCGGCGGCAGGCCCGACGTAGAGGTCGCCGCCCTGCTCGACGTCGAAGCTGTTGAAGTTGAGCATCTGCGTCGTCCACAGGACGACGCGCACGCCGCGCTGGCGCAGGTCCGCCACCATCTGCCCGAACTCGGGGTAGCGATCGGGGTTCGGAGTGAAGGTGTTGTAGGACGTCTCCCACGGGCTATCGAGGACGACGGCCGCCACCGGGATGTCGCGCTCGAGGAAGCCGTCGACGAAGGCGTAGGTGTCGGGGCCGTCGCTGATGTCCTTGGAGATCCACGGGCGCAGTGCCCAGCGCGGCGTGTGGATCGGCGGAGGCGCGGCGGCGTCCTCCGCGCGGTGCTCCACCGTGCAGTCGTCTCCGGTGCTGGTGGAGCCGGAGGCGGTGGGGTTCCCGCCCCCGGTGCCGGTGGGGGTGGCGGGATCGTCGTCTCCACAGGCTGCGAGGACGAGCGTGAGGAGGGAGACGCCGGCGACGATCCGCATGGGTGGTGGATGGTACGACACCGGGCCACGCGGTGCCGTGCCGCGGTCATGCCCAGGCGGGCGGCGGCCTCAGCCTCTGCGTGACCCGCTTGCCGAGGTCGTCGGTCGGCGCCCTCAGCACCAGGTCCTTGTACGAGGCCTTCATGAAATACCACTCGTGGCCGTCGCCGGGCGCCTTGATGAGCACCCAGCCCTTGCTGGCCCAGCGCACGAACACCTGGATGCCGGCGGCCTTCTTCTTCCGCGTGAGCGTCATGGCGACGTTCTCGGCGCGGGTGTCGTCGCGGTTCTTGTAGAGCGTGATCTCGTCGGCGCGCGTCTCGTAGAACATGCGCACCGGGATCTTGTTCGAGTCGTCCTTGCGGGTGCGCTTGCGGTAGCGCCACGCAGCCCGCATGAGATCGTGCACCTGGGCCCGGTAGTCGCCGTACGGCTTCGGCTTCTGCGTGCGCTCGTTGCGCACGGTGGTGAAGTGCAGGCCGTCGATCCACCCGTAGTGGCGCTTGCCGTGAAACGTGACGAACCCCCAGTAGCGGATGAAGCCGTTGTGGCTCCAGCGGTACGCCGCCTGGAACACGCGGCGCTGGCCCTTCTTCGCGGGCGGGGGCACCCAGCCGAGGATCCAGTGCGCCTTGGTCTTGAGGTGGATGTTGGGGTGGTCGTCCTTGAGCTTCAGCTGGACGCGGCACGGCGAGCCCACGGGTGGGCCGCCGCGCATGCCGACCGCAGCGGCGCGCGCAGTGACCGGGCCCCGCCCCGGCGACGACGGCGCCTCGATCTCGGTCCCACCCACGAAGACATCGGGTTTACGCGGCATCGATCGCTCCTGAAATCTAGGGCAACACGGCGGGCAACACGGGCGCCGAGACGGCCGGGCCACCGCTCGAGTC
>JBKJLX010000659.1:0-12386 GCA_046596645.1 Polyangiaceae bacterium | reverse complement strand
GGAACGCGATCCGCCCCGGCGACGGCAACGGAAAGAGCACCGCGGTCGTCAGCACCGCGGATTGAGCGCGAGTCCGCCGCGGCGGAGGCAGTAGCGCTTCATCTTGTCAAAGGGTCGAGCGGGCCAGCCGTCGGCGATGGGCCATCAGGCTCCTCCCCGGAGCGTCTCCTCACCACGGGGCCAGGCCCGATCGCACGCCCGTGGCGCACCTGCCGCATCGTCACATCGCGATGCCGGCGCGGCCCCACGCGCCGTCGGCGATGGCGCGGACCAGGGCCACCAGCCCGGCGCGTCCCGGGACATCGGGGGGAACCCTCGCGCACGCCTCGTCCACCAGCGCCGCGGCCTGCCGCGCGGCTGCGGCGGCGCCGGCGGCGTGCACCGCGTTCGGCCTGCCGCGCGCGGCGTCGACGCCGGTGGGCTTGCCGACGCCACGCGCCGCTGGCGTCGCGTCGAGGAGGTCGTCCAGGATCTGGTACGCGCACCCGAGGGCGGCGCCGACGGGGCGGAGCCGCTCGCCGTCGGCGCCGGCGGCCAGCGCGCCAGCGACGCAGGCGGCCTCGAACAGCGCTCCGGTCTTGGCGCGGTGGTAATGGCCGATGTCGACCGCCGCCTCGGCCTCCCAGGCCTGGCCGCCGATGAGTCCGCGCACCGATCCGAGCGCCCCGGCGAAGACGCCGACCAGCGCGCCGCGGTCGACACCCTCGCGGGCCGCCGCTCCATCGCGCGCCAGGACCTCGAAGCCGCCCACGAGGAGCGCATCGCCGACGAGGACTGCGGTCGCCGACCCATACTTCGCGTGCACGCTCGGTCGCCCCCGCCGGGTGAGCGCGTCGTCGAAGCAAGGAAGGTCGTCGTGCACGAGCGAGGCGCAGTGAAAGAGCTCCACCGCGACCGCCGGGGCCAGACCCGCTGCCGGGTCGGCGAAGGCCTCCGCCACCGCCAGGCAGAGCCGGGGCCGCACCCGGGCTCCGCCAGGGAAGACCGCGTGGCCGAGCGCCGAGGCGAGCCGCGGCGCGCAGGGCGGCGCGGCAAGCCGCCGCACGGCGTGCCTCAGCGCGTCCTCCAGCTGCGGCGACGCGGACAAGGAAGTGGTTTCTACCAGGCTCGACAGGCGCGACGCGACGACGCTCATGTCCGCAGTATAGTCCTAGACAAAAGTTGGACAAGCGCACTAGACCGGGTCATGGTCGAGGGGTGCAGGGGGAGGTCGTGATGGTCGTGGGAGCCGGGTCGGCGGCCTCACCGTCGCGACCGACCGCGACGCCGACGGCGCTCGGCGCCGCCGGCGCCGAGCGCCTGCTGGCGCTCGTCAACGCGCCGGCGCCGGGACGTGGGCGACTTCGGACCGGAGGACATCGATCGATGCGAACGCAGGGTGCGGAACGCACTGTCGGCGGTCCCGATGGTTTCGATGAGGGTCAGGCTGGCCGCGGCGAGCGTGACGACGGAGCTCGGCTCGACGCGGCGCTCGCCCCGGGAGGCTACGGCTGGTGGTACCTCGACGTCGTGAGCGACGACGGTGAGCTCAGCCTCACCGTCATCGCCATGCTCGGTTCACCCTTCTCGCCCTGGTACGCCGCGGCGCGCCGGGAAGGGCCCACCGATCCGCTGGCCTTCTCGACGTTCCACGCGGCGCTCGAGGGCCGCCGCGGGAGCCGCTTCGCGCTGACCGAGCGCGGGCGGCGCGCCGTCGCGCGTGACGCGACGTCGCTGGCCATCGGGACCAGCTCGCTGGCGGTGGAGCCCGGGCGCGTCATCGCGCGCATCGACGAGCGCACCGCGCCCTGGGGCGAGCCGCTTCGGGGCCGCGTCGTCTTGCACCACGAAGGAGGCGCGCCGACGCCGCTCGCGATCGACGGAGAGGGCCGCCACCGCTGGTGGCCCCTGGCGCCGGTGGCGCGCGCCGAAGTGCTCCTCGACGAGCCGAGCGTTCGCTTCGCAGGGCACGCCTATCACGACGCGAACATCGGCGACGAGCCGCTGGAGGCGGCCTTCCGCGCCTGGACCTGGTCGCGCGTGACCGGCGACATCGCGACCGTCGTCGCGTGGGACGTCGAGCCGCGAGTCGGCGCGCCCCGTCATGCCGCCCTCACGTTCGGGCGCCACGGGGCCACCGGCGATGCCCCGGAGCTCGTCGCGGTGCCCTTGCCGCGCACCGGCTTCGGGCTGCAGCGGACGGCCCGCGCGCGGCGCCCCGCGGACGCTCGCGTCCTGCGCACGCTCCACGACGGACCCTTCTACGCTCGGTCGCTGGTCGAGGTGGCGGTGGCGCAGGGCGGGCGCGCCGTCGGGACGCACGAGCGGCTGGATCTCGACCGCTTCATCTCCCCCTGGGTGCAGCGCCTCTTGCCCTATCGCATGCGACTGGCGCGGTAGCTTTCACGCGCCCGATGGCCACGGTGGCGAGGGCCTGCGCCGTCCACCGTGCGGTGCGGCGCCCACCGAGCCGCGCGAGGACATCGCCGAACACGCCGGGCGCCCGCTCGCAGGCCTCGGGGCCGCGAGAAGGGGCGCGTGGAGGAGGGAGAGGCTGCCGCCGGCGATGGATCGTGCGCGCTCGACGCCGCTCACACGTCCTCGCCGACGACGGCGTCGACGAGGGCGCGCGTCGACTCCAGCGGGGGGCGCACCGGCCCCCCCCGCTCCTCGCCTGGCAGGGGGCGCAGCGCGCGCGCGAAGAGGCGAGCCTTGTCGAGCGGACCGACCACCGCGCGGCGGGTGACGGCGTCGTGCGCGTTCTTGCGCACCTCGTCGCCGATGGCGGCGTATACCAGGCGCGCGCCACGGATGGCGGGGCGGCAGTCGGCGGGCAGGGCGCCGATGCCCTCCTCGCTCCGGGCGTAGAGCGGCTCTGCCGAGCGCAGGAGGCGCATGACGACTTCGCGCACGCCGCGCGTCGGCGTCGGGCTCATGATGAAGCGGTCGACGTCGACCCGAGCCTCCTCCATCCACTCCAGCGGGAGGTAGAGCCGCCCGTTGCGCGCGTCCTCTCCCACGTCGCGAGCGACGTTGGTCAGCTGCATCGCGACGCCGAGATCGCAAGCGCGCGCCACCACCTCGGGCGAGCGACGGTCCATGAGAACCGTCATGCAGGCCCCGACCGTCGCCGCGACCCGCGCGCAGTAGCCGAGGAGCGCGTCGTAGGTCGCGTAGCGACGACCCGCGAGGTCCCACGCGAAGCCCTCGAGCATCGCGTCGAAGAGCGGTCTGGGCACGCCGCGCGCGAGGACGACCGCGGAGAAGGCGCGATCGACCGGGTGCTCCTCCGGGCGCCCGGCGTAGGCGCGCGCCAGCCGCTCCTCGAGCGCGCGGACCACGGCGGCGGTGGCCCCGGGGCGATCGACGACGTCGTCCAGCACGCGACAGAAGGCGTAGACGGCCGTCGCCGGCTCGCGCACCCGCGAGGGCAAGGCGAGGCTCGCCGCGTAGAAGCTTCGGCTGCCACGGCGAAGGAGCGATCGGCAGAACGCGAGATCGCGCTCCGGTGTGGCCTCGCGCGGACTATTGCGACGAATGTATTCGAGCATCGGGGATGAGCGCGTCGAGCACGCGGGCGGAACTGAGCACGCCCGGGAGGCCGGCGCCAGGGTGGGTTCCGGCGCCCACGAGGAACAGGTTCTTCACGTCCTCGCTCTGGTTGTGGGGGCGGAAGAACGCGCTCTGCGTCAGCACCGGCTCCATGCCGAAGGCGGCGCCGCGGAAGCTGAGGAGTCGGTCCTGGAAGTCGAGCGGGGTGGTGACGAGCGAGGACGCGAGGTGTTCGCCGAGCCCGGGCAGGAGCGTTTTTTCCAGGTGCGCGGCGATCTTCGCGCGGTAGCTCTCGGCCTCGCGCGGCCAGTCGGTGCCGCTCGCCAGATGCGGGACCGGCGACAGGACGTAGAAGGCGTCGCAACCGGGCGGGGCCAGCGATGGATCGGTCGCCGTGGGTCGATGCAGGTAGAGGCTGAAGTCCTCGGCCAGCACATGGCGGTCGAAGATGTCGGTCAACAGCTCGCGGTAGCGCGGTCCGAGGAGGATGGTGTGGTGCGCGACGTCGGGGTAGGTCCGGCGCGTCCCGAAGTACCAGACGAAGAGGCTCATCGACGAGCGCGAGCGCTCGATGCGGCGATCGGTCCACACGCGTCGGTGCGCCGCGTCGACGAGATGGCGGTAGGTCCAGGCGCTGTCGCCGTTGGAGACGACGATCGACGAGGGGATGCGCTCGCCCGACGCGAGCGTGATGCCGGTGGCCGCGCCCTGCGCGACGTCGATGCGGCGGACCTCGGCGCCGCAGCGCACGGTGCCGCCCTGTCCCTCGATCAGCGAGACCAGACCCTTCACCAGCGCGCCGGTGCCCCCGATGGGGAAGTGCACGCCCCAGCGCCGCTCCAGGAAGGCGATCAGCGTGTAGATCGAGGTGGTGGCGAACGGGTTCCCCCCCACGAGGAGCGGGTGGAAGCTGAGCACCTGGCGAAGCCGCTCGTCGCGCACGTACTTGGCCACCATTCCGTGAACGGTGCGGAAGCTCTCCAGGCGCATCATCTGGGGAAGGATGCGCGCCATGTCGGTCCAGCGACTGAAGGGCTTGTGGGCCAGCTCGTCGAAGCCCACGCGGAAGACGCGCTCGCTCTGGCGGACGAAGGCCTCGTAGCCGTCGACATCGCCGGGGGCGAGGCGGCGGACCTCGGCGCGCATCTGCTCGGGGTCGCCCGTGTAGTCGAAGCTCGAGTCGTCGTGGAAGCGAATCCTGTAGAACGGGGTCACCGGCCGCAGGTCGATCTCGCTCGCGAAGTCGCGGCCGGCGAGCCCCCACAGCTCCTCCAGGAGGAAGGGTGCGGTGATGACGGTGGGGCCGGCGTCGAAGGTGAAGCCGTCCTGCCGGTGTACGTAGGCGCGGCCGCCAGGTGCGTCGAGCTTCTCGACCACGGTGACACGCCAGCCACGCGCGCCCAGGCGCACGGCGGCGGCGAGGCCGCCGAACCCGCTGCCGACGACGACCGCGTGGGGTCGCTTGTCGGGCGAGCTCATTGCACGACGGCGCGCATGGCCGCGTGCAGGACCTGGCGCGAGGTCGTGCCCAGCGGGCCGGCCGCCGCGAAGGCGACGCGGCCCTTGCGGTCGAGGAGGACGACGTTGCTGGCGCCCTTGGTGAGGTCGAGCTTGTCGCGGAAGCGCGCCGTCCAGTCGAGCCAGATGGTGAAGCCGGCCTTCTTCTGCTCCTCGCGGATGGCGTCCCTGGCGGCGCTCTTGGCCGGCCAGAAGTCGTAGGCGCTCACGTCGGCCACCGCCACCACTTGGACTCTGGCGAGGGCTGGCTCTTCCTTCCGGATGCGCGTCAGCTCCGCCTTCCGCGCCGCGTTGGCGGCGCGCGAGTCCTTATCCTCGTAGACGACCACCGCGGGGCGGCCCGCCAGGCTCGCCACGGTGAGGGACCGCCCATCGACGTCCTCCACCCGCGCGTCCGCCGGTGCCGCGTTCCCGACAGCAGGCACCGCCCCCGCTCCGCCGACCACCCCCGAAATTCCACCCAAAACACCAACCACGGTGGCCCATGTCGATGTTATGTTCATCATGTGTCCAATGTGTGTCTAATATGTGGGGCCAGTCAAGTGGGGACCAAACGATAAGAGCCCCGCCGGGGCGAGGGCTCTTCGGAAGCTGGCGGGGGCGGTCGAACTGCTCAGGGGCTGGGCCAGCTCTGCCACTCGGGGTCGTCGGTGAGCTGCTGCTCGACCCACTCGAGGAGGGTGGGCGACGCGCCGATGGTCGTGTCCAGGCCCTCCTCGTCGTCGAGCCAGACGTGGCGCTCGCCCTCCGGGTAGAAGACGTTGAAGTTCTCGCCGATGTACGTGTCGCGCAGGTCGATGAGACCTTCCTCGTACATCGCGCCCGGGTAGGCCGGGGGAGCGACGGCATCGAGGTCCGCGCACTCGTCGTTGCCGAAGCCGAGAAACTGCCGGATCGTCGCGTCCTCGGTGCTCGAGATCAGGCTGAGGCGCTGGTCGGCGTAGGTCGAGGTCAGGTAGTCGACCAGGCCCTCTGCGAACGCGTCGCCGAAGCAGTCGTCGCACTCGGCCGGCATCGTGTTCTCGAAGCCCCAGGTGTCGCTGAAATGCCGCTGGAGGCACGGCGCGATGTATTCGGCACCCATCGCCGGTCCGGAGTCGTCGACGAGGTAGACGTCGACGCCGTCACCGAACGCCTTCTTCACCTGGTCGTAGTTGAGCGTCGCGCCGAGGCCGCCGGCGCTGACGCCGGTGAGCAGCACGCGCGTCACGCTGGGGAACGACGGCACGAGGCGCTCCAGGTACTCGTGCATGTTCACTCCGCCGCGGAACGTCCGCTCCTTGCCGCCGACCTCGATGCTGGCGCGGTCGCCGAAGTGAAGGTCGCCGGTGCAGTAGGGGATGAAGGCGAAGCTCCAGTCACTGATAGGGCCGGGCGGTCCCTGGCGGGAGAAGAGCTCGGCGCCCAGCGCTTCCTCGCCGGCGAAGTCCGTCGCGTCGTAGCCGTTGGCGTTGGCGGTGACGGCGCAGGATGTGGCGTTGAAGCAGGCGTTGCCGCCCATGAGGAAGATCACGAGATCGGTGTCGTTGGTCGAGCTCGGGTTGATGCCGATGCCCGTCGGCGTGTCGTTCATGCAGCGCGAGTCGGGGAAATCGACGAACGTCCACTCGTCCTCCGGCGCGACGATGGGGTCGCCGAACCCGAAGCCGCCGCTGCCCTGCGAGCCGCCGAAGCCGGAGGCGGAGCTGCCGCCGTCGCCGGTCGAGCCGCCGTCGCCGGTCGAGGTGGTCGCGGTCGAGGTGACGGCCGAGCTGGCCATCGTCGTGGCGCCGCTGGAGGTGGTGCTCGACGTGTCGGCGCTGCTGCTGCCACCGGAGCCGTCATTCTCGTCGTCACCGCAGGCGACGACCGCACAGGCGATGGGGAGGAGCAGCCACAAGGGAAGGACGGTCTTCATGGCCGCGACGCTACTTCACGCGCGCGCGCGAAGCATCTGCCGCTGCGCTCACCGCACGTACTCGACGAAGGCGACGCCCGGCGTCGTCCCGGCGCGTCGCGAGACCTCACGGAAGTCGTCGGGGATGGCGGGGAAGAAGGCGTCGCCGCCGGGCACGTCCAGGTCGACCTCGGTGACGGAGAGCCGCGTCGCGTGGGGCATCGCAGCGAGGTAGATGGATCCACCGCCGATCACGAAGGGCTCGGGATCGACGGCGCGCGCCAGGCTGAGCGCGACGTGGATCTCGCAGGCCAGGAGCACCCCCGGAGGCAGGTCGAGCTCGCGGCGGCTCACGACGATGCTGGTGCGGCCGGGGAGGGCGCGGCCGATCGAAGCCCAGGTGAGGCGCCCCATGATCATGGCGTGGCCGGTGGTGGTCGCCTTGAAATGGCGCAGGTCCTCCGGCAGGTGCCAGGGGAGCGCGCCGCCCCTGCCGATCACGCTGCGGTGGCCGACCGCGACGACCATCCCGAGCGGCGGTCGACCGCCGTTCAAACGGCAACCTCGGCCGAAATGTGCGGGTGCGGGTCGTAGCCCTCGAAGCGAATGTGCTCGGCGCGGAAGGCGAAGAGATCCCGCACCGAGGCATCGAGAACCAGCTGCGGGCCCGGGCGCGCGGTGCGGGAGAGCTGGATGCGCGCCTGCTCCAGGTGGTTCCGGTAGAGGTGCGCGTCGCCCAGGGTGTGGATGAAGTCGCCCGGAACGAGCCCGCTGACCTGCGCGACCATCGCAGTCAGTAGGGCGTAGCTCGCGATGTTGAAGGGGACGCCGAGGAAGGCGTCGCCGCTCCGCTGGTAGAGCTGGCAGCTCAGCTCGCCGTCCTGGACGTGAAACTGGAAGAGGGTGTGGCAGGGCGGGAGCGCCACCGCCGACGCCTCGGCCGGGTTCCAGCCCGTGACCAGCAGGCGGCGGCTCCAGGGGCTGGTGCGGATCTGCTCGAGCACGCCGGTGATCTGGTCGATGCCGTCGCGGGCGTAGGAGCCGTCGGGCACGCGGCTTGCCCCGAAGTTGCGCCACTGGTGCCCGTAGACGGGCCCCAAATCGCCCTCCGCGCGGCCGAAGCGCGCGGTCTGCTCCGCGGTCGCCCACGCATTCCAGATGCGGACGCCCGCCTCCTGCAGGGGCGCGACGCTCGTCGAGCCGGACAGGAACCAGACGAGCTCGTGGACGATCGACTTCGTGTGGAGCTTCTTGGTCGTCAGGAGCGGGAAGCTCTGCCGCAGATCGAACCGCATCTGGTGGCCGAAGATGCCCAGCGTCCCGGTGCCGGTGCGGTCCTCCCGCGGGCGACCCTGGGTGAGAATCCGGTCCAGGAGGTCGAGGTACTGCTGCATGCCCGCCCATTAGCCGCGGTCCCCGTGCCTCGCAACCAGCCCGAAACAGCCCCGCTGGCCTACCCGACGAGCCTGAAAACGAGCCCCAAAACCAACCTCGGTGACCGGGGCGGATCTGCCTCGCCCCCGGCGCCAGGGTGTGGCATCGCCTTGCGTCGTCATGCCGTCGCCGCGCCGCTCGATCCGCCCTACCGCCGTTGCCGGCGCCTTGGCCTTCGTTCTGGCGAGCACTGGGGTTGGCGGATGCGCCGAGGGAGATGACGATCTGCCCACGGGGAGTGCGAGCGGGGCAGGAGGCGGGGACACGTCGCAGGGAGGCGCCGGTCAGGTGGGGGACACCTCCGTGGGGCCAGGGCAGGGCGGCGCCGGCGCCGGCGATGGCGGCATGGCATCTCACGACGGGGTCGATTCGAAGATTGTCATCTACCAGCTGGCGGTGCGTACGTTCTCCAACACGAACGAGACTCGCGTCCAGGACGGGACGATCGATCAGAACGGCTGCGGGAAATTCGGAGACATCGACGAGGTCGCCCTGGGAGCGATCAAGGACCTGGGTGTGACCCACGTTTGGCTCACCGGGGTGCTCCGCCAGGCGACGCTCACCGAGCACGACGGGCTGCCGGCCGACGACCCGGACGTCGTCAAAGGACGCGCGGGGTCGTTCTACGCCGTGCGGGACTACTATGACGTCTCACCCGACTACGCGTACGACGTCGAGTCCAGGCTGGAGGAGTTCGACGCCCTCGTCGTGCGGGCCCACGCCGCTGGCTTGAAGGTGGTCATCGACCTCGTCCCCAATCACGTTGCCCGGGGCTACGGTTCCGCCGTGAAGCCCGAGACCGACTTCGGCCGGGACGACGACACTTCCGTCTTCTTCTCTCCGCAGAACGATTTTTACTACCTGGCCGACCCGCCCGGCCAGGCGCTCAACCTAGCGAAACCAGCCGGCTGGAATCCCACCGGGGTTGATTTCGACGGTGTCTACGGGCGGGAGGATGGGGCCGAGGGGAGGACGCCGAAAGCGACGGGGAACAACGTCACGTCGACCCAGCCGGGGGCGACGGACTGGTACGAGACCGTCAAGCTGAACTGGGGGCTGAACTTCGCCGACGGGACCAGCGCGTACGACCCGCGCCCGCCGGTCTGGGACAAGGTCGACGCGATCCTCGCCTACTGGCAAGCGCGCGGCGTCGACGGCTTCCGCGCTGATTTCGCGCACTTCGTCCCTACCGATGCGTGGCAGTGGCTACTGGGGCGCGTGAAGGAGCGCGACCCCGCGTCGTATGTCTTCGCCGAGGCGTACGAGAACCTGGGGGGCCTGCTCGGCGCCGGCTTCGACGCCGTCTACAACGACCCAGCCTACGACCTGCTGAAGCGCGTCTACCAGGGCCGCGCCGGGGCCGCCGACCTGGACACACACTTCGCCAGCTTCGACGACACGGCGCGCGGTCGCTACCTGCACTACCTCGAGAACCACGACGAGCGCCGCGTCGCGTCCCCCATCGACGCTGGTGCCAGCGAGGACTCCTCCGGCTTCGGCAGCGCCGACGCGGGCCGTCACCTCGCGCCGATGCTCTACCTGTGGTCGCAGGGCCCGGTGCTGCTCTACGCCGGCCAGGAGCTCGGCGAGGAGGGGGCAGGCGCGGAGGGGTTCGGGGGCGAGGACGGCCGCACGACCATCTTCGACTACTGGTCGATGCCCGCCATGACCCATTGGGTCAACGGCCACGCCTACGACGGCGGCGGCCTTTCCGACGACCAGCGCGCCCTCCGGGGTTGGTATTCCGACCTACTCCACCTCTGCCAGGACCCCAGCGTGCGCGGTGCGAGGTACTGGGGTCTTCGCTACGTGAACAACCCCGGCGCCAATGGGGATGCCAACGACGCCCTCTTCACGTTCGCCCGGTTCGCTGCGGGAGGCCGTCGGCTCGTGGTCGTGGCGGCCAACCTCGGCGGCGGGGGGGAGCAGCGCGGTCCCGTTCGCATCCCCGCCGATCTGGCGGACGCGGTCGGCCTCGGCGCGGACGTTGAGGTCCGCCTGCTCCTCGACGGTGACGGCGCCGCCGACGACGTCATTTCGACGACGACCCGCGACCAGCTTGCCAGCGTCGGCTTCGAGGCGGTGGTCCGCGACCAGCGCGCGAACGTCTACGCGATCGAGTGACGATGAGCACCCTCGGCGACGATCGGCCCACGCCACCTGGCGGCAACCTGGCGAGCCTCAAAGGGCTTCGCGCGCTCATCGTCGAGGACGAGGTGGACGCACGCGAGCTCCTGCACTTCGTGCTCGAGGACTCCGGCATGGTCGTGACCAGCGTCGGCAGCGTGCCGGAGGCGCTGGCGGCCCTCTCCGCCGAGCAGCCCCACGTGCTCGTCTCCGACGTCGGCCTACCCGGCCAGGATGGCTACGCCCTCTTGCGCGCCGTCCGCGACCTCCCGGCCACGAGAGGTGGCGGCGTCGTCGCCGTCGCCGTCACCGCTCTCGGCCGCGACGAGGATCGCCGCAACGCCATCGACGCCGGCTTCGACGTCCACCTTTCGAAGCCCGTCGATCCTCAGACCCTGCTCCACGTCCTCGCCGAAGCCATCGAGCAGTTCGCCGGCTGACGCCCGCCACCCCCCGCCACCCCCCGCCACCCGCTCCCCCAACCCGGTTTGGGGCATTTGCAGCAATTGGGCGGAGGAACGAGCGGGTGGAACCTGGCGCGACGCTTGTGAGGCCAGCCGCGTGACCACACCGCGACGCGTCGTTCCTGGAGCCACCTATCTCGTCACGCGGCGCTGTACGCAGCGGCAATTCCTGCTGCGACCGGACGAAGAGACGCGGGCGATCTTCGCCTACTGCCTGGCCGAGGCAGTCGTTCGGCACGGAATGCGAGTTCTTAGCTGGACGACGATGAGCAACCACTACCACCTGGTCGTCCACGATCCGCGCGGCGTGCTCCCGGCGTTCCTCGCTCGCTTGCATCGACTCGTCGCCCTCTGCCTCAACGCCCGTTGGGGGCGTCGCGAGAACCTTTGGGCCTCCGGGGCCGCGAGCGTGGTCCGACTCGTCGAGCCGCAGGACGAACTCGACAAGGTCGTCTACGCGCTCGCCAACCCGTTGGCCGACGACCTCGACGACGATCTCTTCCACTGGCCGGGCGCCTCTTCCTGGGCGCCACTCCTCGCGGGGCGCACGATCGCTGCGCATCGTCCTTCCGTGTTCTTCCGCCGCGGCGGGCCGATGCCCCAGCGCGTGGTGCTGCGGGTCGAGGCGCCCGAGGGCTGGCCGGGCGGCGTGGCGGCGTGGGTCGCGGCAGTCCGCGCCGGCGTCGAGAAGTGCGCAGCGCTCGCACGCGAGCGTAGGATCGCGGCGGGGCGGAGGGTCGTCGGTCGCAAGGCACTGATGCGTGCGTCACACCGCCAGGTCGCTTCCCTCCCGGAGCCGCGCCGCGAACGGGTCCCCGAGGTCGCCTGCGGCAGCGCCGAGCGTCGTGAGCTCGAGGTCGCTGCCTTGCGCAGCTTCCGCGCCGCATATGCAGCAGCTCGCCTTCGGTGGAGCGCGGGCGAGCGCGACGTCGTGTTCCCGTTCGGCACCTACCAGCTGCGCGTCGAGCACGCCGTCGTCTGTGCGCCACTGACCGGTTGACGACTGCGGCCGCGCCAGCGCACCAATTCCGGGCGAAAGGTTGGATCGGGTCGCGCCGTCGCACGTCGCGGCGTGCGAGCGAACCGATCTAGACTGCGAGCGCCGATGACCACCGCGCTTCACTACAAATCGAACCTCCGTGACGCCTTCTTCAACCTCTTCGAGTACCTCGAGGTCCAGAAGACATCGCTCGGCAAGGCACCGTTCTCGTCGAGCCTCGACGAGGAGACGGCGCGCGAGGTCCTGCGCGGCGTCGAGAAGATCTGCTTGACCGAGCTCGCCGCGAGCTTCGTCGAGTCCGATCGCGTACCCCTTGGATTCGACAAGGCAAACGGCGCCGTCACCCTCCCACCGGGGTTGGCGAAGTCGATCCGGGCGTTTCAGGAGGCGGGGTGCAATCGGGTCGAGCTGCCGGAGCGGCTGGGCGGGCTCGGGG
>JBKJLX010000580.1:0-6722 GCA_046596645.1 Polyangiaceae bacterium | reverse complement strand
TGCCAACCCGACGGAAGGCCCGGAGGATCGCCGCGTGACCGAAGCGTCTCCGATCCCGCCGCCGCGACCCGACGACGACGAGGACGTGCACTGGGCGCTCTCCACGTCGAGCGCGCTGTGGGGGCGCGGCGACACCGGCGAGGCGCTGAAGTGGCTGCGTCGCGCCGCGGAGACGGCGTCGGACCAGAACCGGGATCAGCGATCGCTCGAGCTGTTCAAGGCGGCCGCCGACGCGACCACTTTCCTCGCTCACGTGCGAGCGTCCTCGGCACCTCCTGCCCAGGCAGCAGCGACCCCGCCGCCGCCGATGGCGGCGGCCGTTGCGCCCGCGATGCCCCGAGGCGCGCGGATGTCGTCCACGCCAGCCCCCCCGCGGACGTCGTCCACGCCAGCCCCCACGCGGACGTCGTCGACGCCGGCTCCGCCGCGCACCGGAGGGACGGCGCCGCCGCTGGCGCGCTCGCCACACACGCCAGGGCCGTCGACGGTGGCCCCGGAGCGGACCTCGGGCCTGCCGCAGACGCCGCGTCCGCCTGGTGCGCGCGGCATGCCCGCGCCGGTCGCCGCGGGCCGTGGGGCCCTGAAGCAGACCCTGCCTTCGGAGGGCATCGAGACCGCGCGCGACGCCGCGCTCGGCGGCGGAGCGGGCGGTGCCGCAGGCGCCGCGAGCAGCGTTCCGGGCACTCCGCCTCCGCGCTCCAGCGCCGGCGGCCCACCGCCGACCGCGGCGCGTCGGAGCGATCGCAAGGCGACGCTCGACGAGCGGTTCCAGTTCCCCGACGACGAGGTCACGATGCAGCGCGACGTCGCGTCGCTGCGCAAGCCGCGCCCGGTCGAGCCGGGGGAGCTGGCGCGGGTCGTCACCGACGAGGCGGCCGCCAGCGCCATGGCGGCGACGTCACCGGTACCGATGATGACCGGAGCTGCGCCGTCGCCGTCGCCCGGACCGCGTGGTCCCGTCCAGGCGCCGGCCCCGCGCTCCGCTGCAGGCGCAGCAGGGGCCGCCGCGCGGGACGCTGCGGGTCCCACGTCGGCCCGGACCGGGGCAGGCGCACCGCCGGCGCCGGCGCCGACTCCGGCGTACCCGACGCAGACGCGGACCATCCTCTCCGCGGGCTCCTCGGCGCGCCCGTCGGGAATGAAGACGACCTCGGTGACGAGCCCTGCCGCCGCAAGCGCCGCGCGATCGATGTCGCGCCAGATCACGCGTCGCATCGAGACCGTGATGCCGACGATGGACGACCTCGACGAGCAGACCAGCGTGCTCACCGGGGAGGAGGCTGAGCTCGACTTCGACGGGAGCGAGACCGGCGAGAACGCCGCCGCGACCGACGAGCACCGCGCCATCGATCATCACGAGGAGGGGCAGCAGGACGAGGCTCCGGAGGCGCACGCGCCGACCGACGCCACGCCGGACCCGACGCCGGACGCGTCGCGCACCGACGAGCCGCTCTACGCGCCGAGCATCCGCCCGCAGTCGGCGGACGCGCCCGCGGCCGGACGGACGGAGGCGGCTCAAGCCCCCAGGCCGGCACAGTGGATGGCGCTCCGGGTGGCGCTCCGCCGCGACGCCGGCGGCGTGCGCATCGAGGCCCTCGGCCTCGACGCCGCCGTCCCGCCCGGCGCCGTGCCCGCGCTCGTCGTTGCCCACGACGCCGCGACCGCCGAGGCGCTGGCCCGGCTGCTCGAGCCGCGCTGACCGGGATGGCTCCGCCGCGGAGCCCGCAACGGAGCTGGCTGGCGGCGACCGCGCGATACCCGATCCTCGGTGGCGAGTTTACATAATCTCCCTTATGCGACATTCGCATGAATGGTTGGCGGCCCTTTCACCGCGCCCCACAGGGTCGGTGAAAGGCCCGCCCGATGCGCCGCCCAAAGTGGCGTGGCTCAGCCGCCCGGCGAGCAAAAGTCCTCGCCGCCCCAGAGATCGGACCCGGCGAACGCGGCGTGGCAGGCGCTCGGGTAGCTCTCGCCGTCGCACGCGCAGACTGGCGACTCCTTCAGCGGGCAGTCCTCGTCGGTCGGCGGGCGCTGCACGCAGATGCCTTGCTCGTCGTTGAGGCCGCAGCTGTCGCCGAGGAACTCGCAGTACTCGTCGCCGTCGCAGGTCTGGCCGCTCTTGCCACCGCACGGCGTACCGCACTGCGGCGGCGTCGTGAGGTCCGTGCCGGCCATGCTGGCGAAGCAGGCGTTCGTGTAGACCTGACCGTCGCAGGCACAGACCTGCGGACCCTCGAAATTGCAGGCTTGCGGGCGCGGCTGGCAGACGCCCTGGGAGTCGTCGCCGCCGCAGAACGCGTCGTCCGGATAGTCGCAGTACTCGTCCTCGTTGCACGGCGAGCCGCCGAGGCCGCCGCAGGCCGCGGGCGCACCGCCCTGGCCAGTCGACGCCGAGCTTGTGCCGCCCTGGCCGCTGGAGACCGAGCTTGTGCCGCCCTGACCGCTGGAGACCGAGCTTGTACCGCCGCCCTGGCCGGTGCCGGTCGACACCGCAGAGTCGCCGGTCCCCGTGGTCGCCGCGACGCTGGAGCCACCCTGGCCGGTGCCCGGACCGGCGGTCGACGAGCTGCCGCCGGAGCCGCCGGAGCCGTCCTCGAAGTCACCGACCGAGACCTCGCCGCCGCAGGCGGCGGCGAGGAGCGAGAGCGCAGAGACGACGAGCGAGCGAACCTGCGGACGAACTGCATGGGAGTACATGGAAGTGACCTCTCGTTTTGGAGTCTGCCGGTGTCGTGGCCGCCGGCGCCGATCCTTCCGACGCGTCGCACGAATCCGTCGTCGGCCGGTGGGCGTCGACGGAGGACTTCAGCGCGCGAGCTCGGGGAGCAGCTGCTCGAGGCGCGGGCGATGCGCGGTGCCGGGGTTCGCGTCGAGCAGCGCTCGGGCGCGCGCGAGCGCCTCGTCGCGACGTCCGGCGGCGAGCAGCGCCTGCACCCGGATGACGACGCGCTCCTGGGAGAGCGCGCTGCGCGGGAACCTTCGCTCGGAGTCGTCGAGCAGCTCGAGCGCGCGCGCGGGAGCGTTCGCCGCGGAGACCTGCGCCTCGCGGAGCAGCGCCATCTCCACGTCGCCGCCCGCCGCCTCGTCGGTCGGAGCCGGACCGGTCGCCGGTGCGCGCGACGAGGGCGCGACTGTGGTCGCCTCGCTCGGCGCATCGAGGAGAGCGTTCGCGTCGCCACGCGGCGTGGGCGAGGGACCGCTGGGCTGTGGAGCGTCGTCGGCGGGTGCGGCCGCGGTCGCGATCGCGGGCCGTGAGGAAGGTCCTTCGCCGCGCGAGAGCGTCGAGCCAGCGATCCACACCGCCGTCGCGATAGAAGCCGATCCGACCAGCGCCAGGCCGAGGATCTTTCCCAGCGCGGTGGCGCCGAAGGTCTTGGCGCCGAACGTCGCCGCGACGGCGCCGCCTGCAGCTACCGGCAGCGGCGCCGAGGGCGGGAGCACGATCGGCGGCGGCAGGTCCGGCCCCTGCCCGCCCCCGTCGGCGCTGCCGCCGCCGGGCCCGCCGGCGCCCAGGATCGCGCCGTAGACGCGGTCGAGGCGCGGCCGATCCGGCGTGTCCGCGCGGGCGGCGAGCAGCGCCTCGCGCAGCGGATCGCCCGCAGGCAGCGCGTCCACCAGGGACGTCATGTCGGTCGCGCCCTTCGCCCTCATGGGTGGCTCCTCTGGTGCGGCGGGAGAGGCGTGTCGAGCGCGCCGATCGAGCTCGCGCGGAACGCCCTGGCGACGCGCTCGCGCGCGCGCTCCACGCGCGCGTGGACGGTCGAGATCGGAGCGTCCACGGCGGCCGCGACTTCCCTCAGGGGGAGCTGCTCGATCTCGTGGAGCACGAACGCCGCGCGCTCGTCGCCCGTGAGCGTGTCGAGGGCGGCGTCGAGGCGCGCCAGGGCCTGGCGGCGCGCGGCGGCCGCCTCGGGATCTTCGCCGCCGGCGGCGGTCTCGATGGCGACCGTGCCCTCCCCCGGCTCGGCGCCGATCCGCTCGCGTCGACGGCGCGTGCCGCGCCGGTGGTCGGACGCCTTGCGGATGCAGACGCCATGGATCCACGCGCGCATCGCCGCCGGCTCGACCTCGGCGTGCTTGCGGAGCACCACCAGGAAGACCTCCTGCAGGACGTCGTCGGCGTCGGACGAGGCGACCCCCAGGCGGCGCAGGCAGCGAAACGCGTACGGGGCGTGATCCTCGAACAGGCGCCGGAACGCCCCGTCCTCGAGGAGGTCGGGGTCGCCGAGGCGACGGGCGAGCGCGGCGAGGAGCACCACGCCGACCGTATGGCCGGCATGGGCGCGGTTTCCGACAAAATCGTCACACCCCGGCCGGCGGCGGTCGCGCCTAGAACCCCAGGTGGAGCCCCAGGTCGGCGGTGCCGCCGACCACGGCGGGCCGGTGCGCGAGATCGGTGAGTCCCCCGCCCTGCCCGAAGACGAACCGGTCGCGGATCAGCGGCACCATCGCGGCGAGGCCGAGCTCGATCGCCAGAGGGCCGGTGAGGACCACGCGCCCATGCAGGGTCGGCCCCACCGCCACGAACGCCTCGGTGCTTCCGAGGACCGGCGAGTCGAAGCCGGCCCCGGTCCAGCGCAGGACGCCGACGTCGACCGCCGCGCAGGCGCTGATGGCGACGCGGGTCCTGAGCCACGCGGTGGTCGGGCAGAGCTCGAGGCGGGGGAGGATCGCGTCGACGCTGAGCGTCGCCTCGTCCCCCGCGCTGGGTCCGCGGACCGCCTCCTCGCCCCCGTGCGCCGCGATGCCGGCGCGGATCGACGAGGGCCCCCAGCTGAGGGCGCCGCGGCGGTCCGCCGGGGGGCCGATCTCGACCGAAGCGCGCACGCCGGGGGCGACCCCAGGCACCACGCCGAACGCGACGCTGGGGCCGACCGCAAGGGAGAGCCACGGTCCCTCGTCGACCTGCGGTGCGGGCGGAGGCGGCGGGCGCGGCGCTTCCACCATCACCGGCACCGGGACGAAGAGCGCGTCGCGGACGACCGCGACCATCGGCACCTGTGGGGCCAGCGGTGCGACCGGCCGGGTCATGGCCTCGGGGTCGATCATGAGCGCGATGGCGAGGGCTGCCGGCTCGTCGAGGCGACGGCAGTCGGCGGTCGTGCTCTCGATGGTGCGCGAGCCGATGACGGCGCCCTCGGGGCTCACCACCTCGATGACCGCGCGGAAGCGCGGGCGGCCGGGAACCTTCTCCACCCGCGCCTCGATCACCAGATCGGCGCGCGAGGCGGGGACCAGCGCTTCGCGGCGGAGGATAGACTCGATCCCGCGCGCCATGGCGGCGCCGCCCGAGCAGTCGCGGGCCCCCGCGAGGCGGGCCCACCCGAGCGAGGCGGTGCGCCGATCGGGGGGCGTCGCCGCCACGTGGGCAGGCGCGGCGTGAGGCCCAGCGGCCGCGGCCACCTGCGCCGCGGCGTCACGCGCGAACGCCGCCGCCGCGAGGAGCGCGGCGTGCGCCGTGACGCGGCCGAGGCAGCGCCTCGGCCGTGACATCAGCCGTCCTTCTTCTTCAGCGGCGGCGCCCATCCAGGCGGCGGCGCCACGTGGACTCCCACGAGCTGGCCCCCGTTGGTGAGCAGGAAAGCGCGGAAGCCCGCGGTCGCCGGCGTCATCGCGAACTCGTTGCCGGGCTCGATGCCGTCGATGACACCACCGTCGAGCGGCGAGAGGAGGAAAAGGCCATAGCGCGTGGTGCCGACCAGGAACGCGCCGGCGATGGGCGCCGGCGCGGTCACGCCGCCCTCCGGCAGCTCGCGCCGCCACAGCGACTCGCCGGTCTCCGGGTCGATGCCCCACATGCCGGTCTGCCCGCTGGAGGCGAGGAGCACCCGCCGCGCAGGCACCTGCGGGAGATCGCTGCCCGCCCGCTCGATGTCCGGCGTGCCGGGCTGGGGGGCGCCCTGCCCGATGGGCGGGTGCCCGGGCTGCTCCCACAGCGCGAGCTCGGTGACGCCCTTGGCGCGCTCGTTGATCCACGCGCGGCGGCCGGTCATCGCGTCGAGGGCGACGACGCCGCCCGCGTAGCTGGCGAGGAGCACGACGTTTCCGCTCCGCAGGGAGGCGGGGATCGGCGTGGTGTCGACGTCGAGGTACTGCGGCGGCTCGCCCTCGGCCGCCTCGGCGGCGTCGGCGGCGAGATCCACCAGCGGCCAGCGCTCCGCCCCGTCCTGGGCGTCGTAGGCCATGACGGTGCCGTCGGAGAACGCGGTGTAGACCAGCCCGTGCGCCACCGCCGCGCCGGCGTGGCCGCCGATCTCGATGCCGAACTGCGGCTGACGGTGCTGGAACCACTTCATCTTGCCGGTGGCGGCGTCGATCGCCATCAGCGTGTCGTTGGCGTTGGTCGCGTAGATCACCCCGCCATCGAGCACCGGTCGCTCACTGACCTCGGCGTTGCTGGCAAAGCGCCAGATCAGCGTCCCGTCCTTCGCGCGCACCTTGTAGAGCGCGCCGTCGGTCGACCCGAAGTAGACGACGTCCTCCTTGGGGTCGTAGAGGGGCTCGCACTGCACCGGGCCCATCGTCTCGAAGCGCCAGATCGGCTCGCCGTTGGGGGCGTGCACGGCGTAGAAGCCGTGGTCGGCCGAGCCGACGAAGAGGCGCATCCCCTCGGGGTCGAGCACCGGGCGGCCGCGCTCGTAGAACTCGCCCTTCACCCGGTTGGGGTTGGTGAGCGTGCGCCGCACGAACACCGAGAGCGAGCCGCCGGGGTGGTTCACCCA
>JBKJLX010000541.1:0-2544 GCA_046596645.1 Polyangiaceae bacterium | reverse complement strand
AGGCCTGGAAGAAGTCGTCGACGCCGTCCACCTCGCCCACGATGGGGTTCGCGTCCGGGGTGATGTCGTAGCAGCCGGCCCACTGCCGGAGCACCTTGACCTTGCCCAGCACCGGGCAGGCGGCGCAGAGCGCGCGCGCGTACTTGCCGAGGAAGGCGTGGGAGCTGTCCTGGTTGAGGCCATCGGGCACGCGCGACTGGCCGATCCCGCCGACGATCTCGCCGCGCGTCGACTGGCTGAAGTAGAGCCCGTTCGACAGGTCGGCGACCAGCGGGCCCAGCCAGGGCTTGAGCGGCTCGCTCGAGCAGATCTCGTGGCGGTGGGGGTGGTTCGGCAGCTCGACGCCGAGCATGGCCGCGATCTGGGGGCTCCACGCGCCGCAGGCGTTCACCACGCGCGAAGTGCGGATGGTCCCCCGCGAGGTGACGACCGCCGACACGCGATCGCCCTCCGCCTGCAGGTCGGTCACCTCGGTGTACGTGGAGATGCGGACGCCCAGCTTCTCCGCCGCCTGCGCGTAGCCCCAGACGAAGGGCCAGGGAAAGACGACCGCGTCCTCCGGGTTGAAGCTGGCGGCGATGACGCCGTCGAGGTCCAGCTGGGGCACGACCTTCTTCGCCTGGGTCGGCGTCAGCATGCGCGTGGGGTGGCCGCACGAGTTCTGCACCGCGACGCTGCTCTCCAGCATCTTGCGCGAGGCCTCGCTGCGGACCAGGAACAGGTAGCCGCCCTGGCGGAACCACACGTTGATGCCCATCTCTGCCGCAAAATCGCGGCAGATGCGAAGGCTCTCCTGCATGAGGCGGATGTTCCCCTCGCTGGAGAACTGCGCCCGGACCCCGCCGCCGTTGCGGCCGCTGGCGCCGCCACAGAGGTAGCTCCGGTCGACGACGACCACGTCAGTGGTGCCGAAGTGGCGGGCCAGGTTGTACGCGATCGAGAGACCCATGATGCCGGCCCCGATCACGACGACCTCGGCGCGGGCGGGCAGCTCGCTCATGACCAGGTCGACCCCAGCACCGCGCGCGCCGCCGCGATCGCCTGCGGGTGCAGGAGGCCGTTGGAGGCGCACATCCCGCGCGACAGGACCAGGTCGGCGGTCGCGTAGTCGATCGCGTCACCGAGCACGTCGGTGAACATGCCTCCGGCGGCGCGCATCACCGCCTCCGGCGCGCAGGAGTCCCACAGCTTGGCGCCGCGGGTGGGGTGGACGTAGAGGTCCGCAGCGCCGACCGCGACGCGGGCCACCTTCACGCCGACCGAGCCGCACAGGATCTCGGTGGGGCGACCCAGCCGCTCCAGGATCGGCGCCAGCTCCTTCGCCGGGTGCGATCGCGAGACGACGACCCGCGCCGCCGCCGCGTCGGCGAGATCGGTCGGCCGCAGTGGCACGCGGACGTCGGGCGCCTCGTCCCGCACCTGGAAGGCCTCTCCGCCGACGCGGCCGGCGAGGAGGAAGCCCTCCGCCGGGAGCACCAGGACCCCGGCCGCCGCGCGTCCGCGCACGGCGAGGCCGATCATGACCGCGAACTCGGAGAGACCGCTGGCGAACTCGCGCGTGCCATCGACGGGGTCGACGAAGAACACGCGCTCGCGCGCGACCAGCCCGGCCAGCTCGTCCTCCGCGGGGACGCTCTCCTCCGCCACGATGCCGTGCCGTGGAAACGCCTGCGCCAGCGCGCCGACGATGAGCGCATTGGCCAGCTTGTCGGCGCGGGTCACCGGGTCGTCGGGGCCCTTGTTCTCGAGACCGATGTCGCCGCCGCTGCGAACCTCCATCACGCGGAGGGCGGCCTCGCGCGCGACGCGCAGCATCACCTCCAGCTCCTCGGCGGTGGCGTCGGTCACAGCGGCGTTCCGTCCGGTTCCAGTGTGATGCCGTGCGTTCGCAGCGCGCGCTCCAGCGCCAGCATGGCGTGCTTCGGCAAATAGGGCGGCTGCCGGCCGGCCTCGCGCACCAGCTGATCGAGCTGCGCCACCGACCGCGGTCCGAGGACGGCGCTCGTCACGCGGTCGTGCTCGAGCACGAAGCGCAGCGCGACCGAGCGCACCGTCTGCACCGGGCCGTGAAAGGCGACGCGCAGGGCTGCCAGCTGGGCCACGCGGCGGCGGAGCTCGGACGCGTTCCACCGCTCGGCGCGGTGGTCGCCGGGCCAGAACTCGCGCTCGGGGCTCCACTGTCCGGCGAGCAGGCCATGGCCGAGCACGCTCCGCGCGAGGAGGGCGACGCCGGTCTCGCGGAGGAGCCCGGTGAGGGCGCGCAGGTCGGCGGCGTGGAAGGCGTTCACCGCCAGCTCCAGCACCTCGGCGCCCTTCTCCACCGCCAGGCGCGCCGTCTCCAGATCGCCTGCGGCGACCCCCCAGGCGGCGACCCGGCCCTGCTCCTTCAGCTCGCGGAGCTTGCCCGTCGCCTCGTCCCTGCGCAGCGTGGCCGACGAGGGGTTGTGGAGGAGCACCACGTCGACCGGTGACCGGCCCAGCCGCTCCTCGCTCTTCTCGAAGGCGGTGAAGAGGTACTGCGCGTCGAACTGCTTCTGCGGGTAA
>JBKJLX010000697.1:0-23307 GCA_046596645.1 Polyangiaceae bacterium | reverse complement strand
CGGCGGCGAGCTTCTCGTGTCCCACGCGGAGCTCATCAGCTTGGCACGCCTCCGGGCACGCCGTCGAGCGCTCGCCCGAGGAGGGCCGCGCCGCCCGCCAGGGTCGAGGCCAGCGCGACGACGAGGCGGGAGCCTCGGGTTCGGTGCTGCATGAAGGCGGTCAACCTACCACGGGCGAGCGCTCGACGGCGTGCCCGGAGGCGTGCCAAGCTGCCGAGCTCCGCGTGGGACACGAGAAGCTCGCCGCCGTCGAGGACGCGCTCGCGACCGTGATCCGCGGCAAGCGCGAGGCCATCCGCACCACGCTCATCGGCGTATTCGGTGGCGGGCACGTCCTCCTGGAGGACGTGCCCGGGGTCGGCAAGACCACGCTCGCCAAGGCGGTGGCGCGCCTCCTGGATCTCGACTTCGCGCGGGTCCAGTTCACCCCCGACCTGCTCCCGTCGGACGTGCTGGGCTCGCCCATCCTCCACCCCAAGGAGGGCACGCTGGTGTTCCAGCCAGGGCCGATCTTCACCAACGTTCTCCTGGCCGACGAGATCAACCGCGCCTCGCCGCGCACCCAGTCGGCGCTGCTCGAGGCGATGAACGAGGAGCAGGTCTCGATCGACGGCAAGGCGCGTGCGCTGCCGGCGCCGTTCTTCGTGCTCGCCACCCAGAACCCGGTCGATTTCGCGGGGACGTTCCCCCTCCCCGAGGCCCAGCTCGATCGCTTCGCGGTGCGCGTCTCGCTCGGGTACCCCGACGAGGAGGACGAGGTCGCGATGATGCTCGACCGCCGCACCGGCGACCCGCTGGACGCGCTGAAGCCGCTGCTGTCGCGCGCCGAGGTGATCGGCATCCTCGCCGACGCGCGGCGCATCGCGGTGGGCGAGCGCATGGCGCGCTACCTCCGTCGGCTGGTCGCTCGCACGCGCCAGCTGGAGGAGCTCGCCCTCGGCGCCAGCCCCCGCGGCGCCCTGGCGCTGCTCCGCGCATGCCAGGCCCGCGCCCTCTTCGAGGGGCGCGATCACGTCACCGCCGAGGACGCGCGCGCCCTGGTGGTGCCGGTGCTCGGCCATCGCGTGCTCCTCACCCAGCGCGCGCGCCACGGCGGCAAGGCGGTGGAGCGCGTCATCTCGGACGCCCTGCTCGCCGAGCCGGTGCCGAGCTGACGCATGCCGGGGGCAGGCGCACAAGGCACCCCGGGCGCCGCGCCCCGCCGCAAGCGGCGGCCGAACCTGGCGCGACTGAATCACATCCTCGTCCCGCGGCGCAGCGACCAGCGCGATCGCTTCCGCAAGGGCGCGGCGTCGCTGATCACGATGCCGATCTGGTGGGCACACGGGGCGCTCTCGCGCGAGGGGCGGGCGGCGGTCGGGCTCACCGCGCTGGTGGCCGCGGCCGGCCTCGACGTGGGTCGATCGCAGGTCTACCTGCTGTGTGCGGCGCTCTCCGGGTTGCTGGTGGCCTCCATCGCGCTCCGCCCGCTCTACTCGATGCGCGGCGCCACCCTCCGCGTCCACGCCCCGCGCCGCGTCACCGCGCGCGAGGACGTCACCTTCTCGGTCGACGTCGCGGCGCAGAGGACGCTGAGCGCCGTTCGCGTCGACACACCGTTCCTCCCCTGGGACGGCCGCTGGACCGGAGCGGCGCGAGGCATCGCGCGGATCGAAGCAGGCAAGACCGCCACCACCACCGCGACCGCGCGCTTCGTCGAGCGCGGCGAGCATCACCTCGACCCGTTCCACGCGCGGGCCCTGGTGCCGATCGGGCTCGCGGCGGGCGCCGCGGTGGCCAGCGACACCTGTCGCTTCCTGGTGCTTCCGCAGGTCGCCCGGGTGGAGTCGCTGGCCAGCGCGCCGGGGACACGCGGCGAGCGCCGGCAGGCTTCGACCCACCTGCCCGCGATGGAGGGCGACCTGGCGGGGGTGCGCCCGTACCGCCCCGGCGATCCCATCCGCCAGCTCCACGCGCGCACCTGGGCGCGCGTCGGGGAGCCGCACGTGCGTGAGCACGTGCGCGAGGTCTCGGAGCGCGGGGCCCTGGTCCTGATCGCCGATCGGAGCAGCGACGAGGCGCTGGTCGAGGCAGCGATCTCGCTGGCCGCCGGTGTGGCGGCGGTGATGGTCCGTAGCGAGTCCGGGCTGGGGATGGTGGCGCTCGGCGCGGCGGTGGTGGTGGCGAGGCCCGGCTGCGGCGCACCGCGCGCGGTGCTGGACGACGTGCTCGATCGGCTGGCGACGTGGCGCGCGCCCGACCTGCTGGCCGCCGACCTCGTGATCGGCGCGATCGAGGATCACACGAGCGGCGTCTCGACCGTGGTCGTCGTGACCTGCGACCGCGACCGCGCGCCCGGCGAGGTGCCCGACCACGCGGCGGCGACGGTCGAGGCGCTCCGCGCCGCCGGTCTGCGGGTGCGCGTGGTGCTGGTGGTGGAGGAGGAGGGCATCACCTCCTCCGAGGGTGGGCCGACCCGGATCGGCCGCGGGGTGATCGAGCGCCTGGAGCCGATCCGGCTGTAGCGCGCCGGGATGCGCAGCAGCGCCTAGAACGAGCCGCGCAGCGCGACGCCTCCCGGGCCGGCGCGCACCTCGGTGCGGATGCGGATGCCGGTCGATTCGCTGCGGGCGCCGAGGACGATCATCGTCCCCCCGGTCGCGGCCATGCCGATGCCGAGCACGATCGCGGTGAGGCCGCCGGCGACCAGCGGCGCGTCGTCCAACGAGCCGGTGCACTCTGGACAGTCGAGCGTCGAGCCCTTCAGCGTGAGGAACACGCCCAGCCCGGTGGAGCCGAGCCCGACCAGGCCGAGCGCGGCACCGCCGGCCACCAGGCCGGGGCTCGACATGCCCGGCTCCGCCGGCGGTGGGGCGGCAGGCGGCTCGCCCGGCCGCGCGGCGGTCTCCTGCGCCGAGGCGACGCGCGGCGACACCAGCGCGACGGCGAAGACCAGCGCGGGGGCGACGACCAGCGCGGGAGCGGTGCGTTCGAGCCAGGACGGCACGCGCGGAGCGTACCTCACCCGCGCTGGCGAGGATGGGCTGGCGCGAGGCTACCGCCGCTTGGCCCGCCGATCGGCCTCGCGCTCGGCGTCGCGCCCCTTGCGGTCCTTCTCGCGCCCACGCCTGCGATCCCGGCGCTCGCTCTCCTCGTCGCCCTTCAGCGATCCGAGGGGCCAAAGCCGGTGGACGATCTCCGCCAGGCCCGCGTCGACGACCACCTGGGTGACGTCGCTCGACGACTTGTAGCAAGGGCCCGCCTCGTCCAGAGGGACGCGCCCATCGAGGTTCACCAGGATGCCGTCGCGCCGGTATTGTTCGTCGATCTTCTCCTGATCGAGGGTGCGGTTGGCCTCGCCGCGCGACATGCGCCGCCCGGCGCCGTGGTTGACGCTGAACCCGCTCTTGGCCGCCCCGGCGCGTGGCTGGAGGATGAAGCTGAAGTCTCGGTTCGAGCCGGGGATGAGCACCGGGTGGCCGGTGGCCTCCCACGGCGTCCCGACGAGGGCCGGGTGGCCGGCGGGAAACGCGCGCGTCGCCCCCTTGCGGTGTGCCCACACCTCGCCGACCTCGGGGTGCGTCTCCTCCTGCACCAGGTTGTGGCTGATCTCGTAGATGAGCTCGAGCGGCGCCCGGAACACCTTCTCGAACGACTCCGCGATCGCCTCGTAGATGACGAGGCGATTCACGATCGCGTAGTTGCCGCCGGCGGCGACCGCGTTGCGGTAACCGTCGAAGTGCGGCGACCCCGGCTCGAAGAAGCCGAGGTCCATCTCGATGCCGGGGCGCTCCAGCTGCGCGCGCTGGAAGTAGTTGGTGGCGAGCCCGTGACCGAAGCCGCGGCTCCCGGTGTGGAGCTGCACGAAGAGCGTGCCCGTGTCCTCGCAGCGCTGCAGCTCGATGAAGTGGTTGCCGCCGCCGAGTGTGCCCAGCTGCGCGCACCCGCGCTCGGGTCGCCCCTGCTCGCCCCAGGGCACGTCCCACCCGTCGTCCACCGGGATGCGGTGACGCTCGGCGTGGCTGCGGTCGAAGCGCGCGCCGTGCTTGTCGACGTAGAGCTCGGCGCCCCCGCGCACCAGCTCCTGCAGATCGCGCTTCGGCAGCTCCCCGAAGCGCTTGCTCTTGCCGCCGGCGCCCAGGGCGACGCGGCTGGTCACCTCGCGGTGGAACGCGAGCTTCCGGTCGTGGGTCGCCTCCTGCCAGGGGACGTCGCTCTTCGCGCTCATCATCCCGCAGCCGATGTCGAAGCCGACCGGCCCCATGGCGATGGCGCCCTCGTCACGGTCGGTGAGGATCACGCAGCCGACCGGCACGCCGTAGCCGACGTGCACGTCGGGCGTGATCGCCACCATCCGCGTGCCCGGGAAGCGCGTCGCGTTGACGATCTGCCGGTAGAGGGTGGGCTCGGCGTCCCGCAGCAGCCCTTGGTCGAGGAACAGGCGCACCGGCACCTCTCCCACGTCCCGCGTTTCGAGGACGTAGTAGCCCCCCGGGTCGCGGCGGCACTGCCGCTTCCAGTCGGCTTCGTCGAGGAGCTCGGTGCGGGCCATGATGTTCGTCCGCCAGCGACGCGCGGCGTGCCCTCAACCTGACGGAGGGTGGTCGCCGCGCAAGCGCGGTCGCCGTGCCAGCGACCCGCTGCAAGGTGCCACCGTCCGATCCCGTTACAGGGTCATGGCTACCCGCCACCCCCTCTCCGCGCTCGCCCCCATCGTCGTCTTCGCCGCGGCTTGCGGCGCGCCGCTCGCGCCCGCGGCGCCCGACGGCGACCCGCCGGATGCTCCCTGCCCCATGATGGGCTGCATCGACGGGCTGACCATCGAGCTGGCCCCGCCCGGCGGCCAGTGGGCGCCCGGGGCCTACGTCTTCCAGGTGAAGTCGACGGAGGGCACCACCAGCTGCGAGGGATCGCTCCCGCTGCCGGCCTGCGATCAGGGGCGCGCCCTCCGCTGCACCGGACCGACCGTCAGCATCGGCGAGGTGGGCTGCGCGCTGCCGCCCGACCAGCACGGCTTCGCCGGCATCGATCTGCCCGGCGGCCCGCTCCTCGTGGAGATCAGCATCCAGAAGGACGGTCAGCCGCTCGCCAGCGCCGAGCTCGACCCCGACTACCGCACGGAGAGCCCCAACGGGCTCCGCTGCGGGCCGGTGTGCGAGCAAGCGAGCGGCCGCGTCAGCTGGTGACGCGCGATGCCGCGCGCGCGTCCCGGCGCTCGACGGTCGACGCGACCGCGGCCATGCGCGAGAGGACCAGCGCCTCGTCGCGCGGGGCCCCGTAGCGGAGCGCGGCGTAGTCGCGCAGCGCGTCGGCCGCGGCGCTCGCGGCGTCGGGGTCGAGCGGGCCGTCGCCCACGCGGCGCGCCCAGGTCTCGATCGGCTCCTCCGGTGCGCGCGGCGTGATGCCTGCGGCCTCCAGCGCGCGAGCGAGGCGCACGAACGCCGGCAGCGGCGCGTCGAGGCGGACCCTCGGGGCCACCGCGGCCTCGCCCCGCGCGCGCCACACCCGGTAGATCACGAACGAGACCAGCAGCGAGGCCAGCACCAGCGACAGCTCCAGCTGGGTGCGGCGCGCCAGCCAGTCCTCGAACCGCTCCCACTGCGTCGCGAGGAGATCGGCGAAGGCCACGCCCCACGGCGTCACCGGCACCGCCGCGATCGGCCCGCCGGGGGTGGCGTCGAGCGTCTGCCAGCGACCGCCCAGGTGCACCTCGCTCCAGGCATGCGCGTCGCGCTCGCGCACGATGGCGTAGTCCGCGAGCGGCGACCGCTCGACCACCAGGTAGCCGCCGATCAGCCGCGCCGGGATGCCGGCGGTCCGCGCGAGGAGGGTCGACGCAGTCGCGAAATACTCGCAGTGCCCGCGCCGCTCGACCTCGAGGAAGTCGATCACCGCGTCCACCCGGCGGGTGCGCCGGAACTCGAGGGAGTACGCGTACTCGGTGGTGAGCTTGCGCCGGATGAGCGCGACCGTGTCCTCCGGCGAAAGACCGGTCGCGCCCCACCCGGCGAGGATGCGCTGCAGATCCGTGCGGATCGGGGGCGGCACCTGCAGGTCCTCGTCCTGCACCGGATCGTTGGCGATGCCGGGCGCGGCGATCTCCGGGTCGATGCGGAAGCCCACCCGCTTGGACTCGTGCTTGCGGCTGGGCTTGAGGACCCCCTGGCGCTCGGCCTCGAGCACGCCGGTCGAGACCCAGAGGTCGGTCGCGCCCAGCGGCGCCGGATACACCTGGACCCGCCCTGGCAGCTCGATCTCGACCGCCTGATCGCCGACCGGCTGGGGCGTCTCGACCTCGAGGATGTACGCGGGATGGTTACCCTTCTGGTTCCAGGTCCCGCGGTGGTAGGCGCGAAACACCACGCCGCGCAGGTGGTCGACCGGCGCGCCGCGCACGCGCGCGACGAGCTGCGTCGACATCGCCATGCCGCGCATCTCCCCCAGGCTCAGGCGGTCGGAGAAGCCTGTCTGCCTCCAGCCGCTCATGAGCCGCGCCAGGATCCGCTCCTGGAGCGGGGGCAGGGTGTCGGCCGCGGCGACGACGGTGCCGGCAGCGACCAGCGGGATGAGGATCAGCCCCGCGAAATGCCGCGGACCCAGCCGGGTCCACCGCGGCCGGCCCGGGTCGTCGACCGCGATCGCGGCGATCGACGTCGCGAGAAACAGGCCGACGAAGCCGCCGAAGATGAACGGGGTGCCTCCACGGCCGGCGGCGGCCAGGGCGACCAGGCCGATGGCGCAGGTGACGCGGTTGCCGTAGGCCGCACGGGCGACGAAGAGCCGGACCAGGGCGCTCAGCTGCGCCGCCATGCCGAGCGCGTACATGCCGTCGCTGATCGCGCCGGCGGGCAGCTCGGCGGGCGCCATGGCGCGGGGTAGGATGATCCCCAGCGACAGGCCGGCCACGCCGAGGAGCGCCTGCTCATTGCGCGTCACCGCGAAGCGGCCGGGAAGGAAGAGCGCGACCGCCGTGGCGGCGAGCCCGACGGCGCCCAGGAGCGGCACCGGCGCCACCAGGAGCAGCGCGACGCCGACCACGAGCATCGGCAAGACGACGATCCGCTCGGGGCGCACGGCGCTCGAGGGTAGCGCGACCTCGCGCGGGGGAGACGCCGCTGGCATCGCCGCAACCTCGGGTCAGACAACGAGGGACGCAATTTTGCGTGCCGAGGAGGCCGCGTGGTGTAATCCGCGCGTGATTCGCCTGATTGCCACGCGCGCCGCGCTCGTCCTCCTGGCCGTCGCCGCCGTGGGCCCCCTCGCCGGGTGCTCGGCGTCGGTGAGCACGTCCACCAGGGAGCCGCGCGCCAACGAGGACTGGGACGCCGGGGCCGAAGCGCCGCAGGGGCGCTCGGCGATCCGCGCAGTCTCCGGTCGCCCGCCGACCGCGACCTACCCGGGCTTCCACGTGATCGACGAGAGCAAGCGCAGCTCGGTGGTGCTGGTCGAGGTGAGCCGCGAGGTCGACGTCAAGGAGCTGAAGAGCCAGGGCCGCATCACCTACGTGCTCTCGGGCACCAGCGTCCCCGAGCGGGTGAACCGCCTGCCGCTCCTCGCCGCGCTGTTCGGTACCGTCGTCTCCAAGGTGCACCTGGAGCAGGTCGGCGCCGACGCCCACCTCATCATCGAGACCTACGGGGACGCGGCGACCACCCACCGGGTCGTCCCCACCGACAACGGCATCAACGTCGAGGTCATCGTCAACGGCGAGCCGCGCGGGGCGACCGCTGTCGAGGCCCGCGGCCCCTACCAGAAGACCGAGTAGCGCCGGCGCCGCTGTTCAGCCTCCCGAGGTCGAACGACCATCAGGAAGAAGTAACTGCTTGATATTGAGCCGGTCGTGGCGAGAGTCTCGCATGAGGAGCCCAGATGAACGACGCGACCGCCGAGGCCCGGGCCGAGGATCGCGGCGAGCCGACCGAGTATGACAGCGCGGTCACGACGGCGTTGATTCCCCGATGAAGTGAAGCTCCGCTCGCCGTGGAAGAAGAGGTAGGCGATCTGAGTCCGTTCACCCCGCCTGCCGCCACTTGCAGCAGTAGTGGACAAACTTTCTCGCTCGACGCCACTTCCCGATGGATTGCTGGCACGTTCGCGCCGACGCCCAACGAGGGCAGTGTCAGCACGGGCTTGACGTCGAGTTCCCGTTGAAATCGCTCTACCAGTCGCCTTCGAGGCAGAAATCCCGTGCGGCTTGCGCTTCAGCGCTTCATGCGCCGCCCCCCGGGGTCTTGGTGAAACGGGTCTTCGCGGTAGAAGAGGCGCTGCCGTCGCTCGAAGGCGCCTCGAAGGTGAACCGTTCTAGCAGCCCGCCGAGCGTCGCGTTGTCACCGATCGCGTCGTGCGGGATGAGCACGTAGCGCCACGGCTTGCCGCCGTGCTTCATCTCGTGGGCGCTCGCGTGCCCGCACCACGTCGCGGCGGCCCGTGCCTTTGCGAGTACCACAGGGTCCTCGAGCTGATCGGCGCGCTTGGGCTCCAGGATGACCTTCTCGGTCTTGGTCTCGGCGACGAAGTCTGGCTCGTAGATGCCGTCGCGGCCGAAGGGCAGCCGAAACGTGTTCTTCGCCGGCTTCAGCCACCTTCGCACGGTGTCGTCTCGCTCGAGGACGGCGGCGAGGCGGCGCTCGGGGTCCGAGTCGAACTTCTGCGTGGGATAGATGCACTTGCGAAAGCCGCCGAACAGCATCTTCCGGATGTCGATCTTGTTGTCGACGGGGACATCGAACCGGCGCACCGACTCATCGGCCGCAGCCACATAGGCCTGGTGGCGGACCTCGATGAACCCCTGGTTCACGACCGGCTCGTAGGAGGATGCCTCCTCCCACGCGTGGTCACGCATTTGGGCGTGAACGAGCGACGCGATGGCCTTCTGGTGGAACACCAGGACGTTGCGGACCTTCTGGTCGTCCTTCAGGTATCGGCGCAGGTGAGCTACCACCTGACCGGCGAGGTCGTAGAGCAGCGCGGCGTGATCGTCGTAGCTGACGTCGTCTAGATCGATCAGCGCGCGGACCACGTAGTCCTCGGGGCGCTGCTCGACGATGTCGACTCCCGTCGCGTCGATGCTGCCTCCACCCTCGGAGGCGAGGTGACGGATGAGGATCTTCTCCTCAACCGGCGAGTAGCGCACGGCGGTGAGGTCGAGCTCGAAGCGGTGGAAGCCGGCGCGGACGTCGCCGCAGGGCACGATCAGCACCCGCGGGATGGCGATGACCTGGGAGATGAACCTCGTCGTGACTTCGCGGAGAACGAGAGGCACGTCCTCGTCCGTCGCCGAAGCGAACAGCCCTAGCTGGCCTTGCCGTAGCTTCTGTGTGATCTCGGCCGCGAGGCGCGCTTGGACGTCGTCGCTCTGGAGCGCCGCCGGGTTGGGGACCCCGGGCTCGCGCGACGCGCGCCGGATGGCCTCCACCGCGAGCCGCGCGATCGCCACCTGCTCCGGCGAGGTGAAGCGAGGCCCAGGTGCGCTGGTCGCAGCGGCACTCACAGCCCGGTTGCCGCTCGCCGCGCCGCCCAACGCAGGACCGGCGTCAGTGGGCCTGTCGGCGATGCCGAGGTCACTCTCCCACACGGGGGGAACGACCACCGTGCGCTGGGCCTTGTCTGGCACGTCGGTCCCGAGCCGGATGATCTGGAAGCTGAAGCCACCCTTCTTCGCCTCGTCCACGATCTCCTGGAAGCGGTCGTGCGCGACGATGGTGAGGCGATCGACCGCCGCCACACCGGTCCGCTGCCCGTACGGGAGGCGTAGCCCGCGGCCGATCGACTGCTCGACGAGGGTCCGCGAGTCGGCGGTCCGCAGCGGGACGATGGTGTAGAGGTTCGTGACGTCCCACCCCTCCTTGAGCATGTTCACGTGGACGACGATCTCCACGGTCGAGTCCGGGCGCTCGACGGCGAGCAGCTTCTGGACGTTCTCGTCCTTCTCAGAGCCCTTTTGCGCCGAGTGCACCTCGAGGACGCGACCCCGATAGGTGCCATCGAAGAACTCGTCGCTCTCCAGGAACTTCTTCAGGTTCCCCGCGTGCTCGGTGTCCGACGCGATCACGAGCATGAACGGCCTCACGAGCCGCACTTCGTTCTCCCGGGCGTAGACGTCGAGCTCGACCTTGGTCACCTCATGGACGCGCACGCCGTCCTCGAGCTTGAGGCGCTCGAGCTGGGGGCCCGTCATTTCACCGGGCTTGAAGTCGGCCCGGGTGGCGACCGCCGGCTCCTTCACGTAGCCGTCGCGCATCGCGTGCGCGAGCGGGTAATCGAGGACGACGTTCTGGAAGCGCGTGGGCCTGCTCCCGGCCTCCATCTGCGGCGTCGCCGTCAGCTCCAGGCCGAGGATGGGCTTCAGATCCTCGAGGGACCTCATGCTCGTTTCGGCGCGGTAGCGGTGCGCCTCGTCCATGATGAGGACCAGGTCCTCCAGCGACGCGAGGTAGTCGAAGTACGACTGGCCGAGATACTCCGAGAGCCGCCGGATCTTCCGCGCGTCGTTGCTCCGCACGTTGAACTTGGCGATGTTGAACACGTTGACGACGACGTCGTCGCGCTCGCCGAGGTGCAGCTGCTGGGGCCTGGTCTCGAAGTTGTCGCCTGTCACCAGCGCTGGCGCCTTCACCGCGAACTCGGCCACCCCCGCGAAGACGTACTTCGGCGTGTTCGGCGTGAAGTCGGTGACCAGCTTCTCGTAGATGGTGAGGTTGGGCGCGAGCACGAAGAAGTGGCGGATGCCGTGCTCGAGAAACAGGTACGTGATGAACGCGCCCATGAGCCGCGTCTTGCCGACCCCGGTCGCCAGGGCGAAGCACAGGCTGGGGAAGGACCGCTCGAAGTCGGTCACTTCCGGGTACTCGGCGCGGATCGCGGCGAGCGCCGCTGCCATGTCCGCGGTTCGCCGCGGGTGGGCCACGACCATCACCCGGTCGAGGATCTCGAGTGCCCGCTGCTGCGGCGCGCGGAGGCTGAGGCGCTGACTGATGCTGCTCACGCGACGGCTCACGGCGCCTCCTCTGCCACGGGAGGCACCGCAGCCCAGATCGTCAGGTGGACCTCGGCGTCGTCGATGACCGCGTAGTCCGGCTTGCGGCCCGAGAGCCGCTCGCTCCGTTCCAGGATCACGTTCACGCCCTCGCCGCGCTTGTCCATGAAGGTGGTGCGGCCGCTGTCTAGCTCGAAGGCGACGGGCGGGATCGCACAGCGCGCGAGGAGACTGGTCAGCACCTCGTTACGCGCGGCCTGCAACAGCGGCAGGCTCTCCACCGTCATGGTGTTGGGCAGGCCGCCGGGGGACATGATCTCCAGGCGATTGGCGAACACCCGGAGGCGCACCTTCGATCCGTAGATGGAGTAGTCGCGGTGGGCGACCGCGTTGACCAGTGCCTCGAAGACGGCCGTCAGGTCGAACTGGGGCACGTCCCGGCGCCCCACGTCCTTGAACGCGTGCGTGCGCATGTTCCGCGCGACGAAGCGCAGCGCCTCGATGACCTGCTGGTCGATCGGACCGGCGAGCTCGGCGGCGTCGAGCTGGTACGCGTCGCCACCCGAGCTCGGCACCGCGGTCGTTCCCTTGTAGGCCACCGCCTGGATGAAGGCGCTCGGGAGAACGTGCCGCGGGTCAGCAGCGCCGAGGAGGACCCCGGCCACGGTGGGCCCCAGCCTCCCGTCCTCGTCGACTCGTGCCATGCGGAGCTTGACGAGGAGCGCGTCACGGGGCTCGGACGGCGCCCGTGGCGACCGGAACCGCGCCCACAGCGGTTCCTCCAGGTCGTCGAGGGACGCCTCCGCGACGATCTGCTCGTCGAAGCGCACCAGACGCGACTGACTGCGCTGGGCGAAGAGCCGGGCGAGGTACTCCGTCGACATGAGGCGCTTGCTGCTGCCCACCCGGTGGAAGAAGCCACCCGGGCTCCTGTGGACGAACAGGCTCCTCGGCACCTCCACCACCAGGATGACGACGTCGCCGCCCCCGGCCCCGGTCACCTCGCGCTTCACGAGGTGACCGACCAGCGGGGGATCGATGGAGTCGTTGCAGATCTCGCGCACGAACGCCTCGGCGTCGTCGAGCCGCTCGCGGGGGATGCCGAGCACCTCGCGGCTCGCATCCCGCACGCCGAGCACGCACATGCCTCCGCGCCCGTTGGCGAGCGCGGCCAGCTCGTCGGCGAGGGCGTCTCGCCGCGGCGCCACGATGCGGTCCCCCGCGAGCTGGACCTCCTTCAGCTCGACCGACGAATCCTCACCGAGGGCGATGCGCCGCTCCAGCTCCTCGCGCGTCACCTCGTCTTCTCCGCGTCGAGTCCGGCAAACAGCGGTAGGTCCTGCATCGACGATGGCTTCTTCCGCCGCCCGCCCCTCTTCGCGGCGACCCCCGGCGTCGCGGATGAGGCCACCGCCCTCGCGTACTCGACCGCCTGGACTGGCGCCTGCTCGTCGACGTTCAGGCTGTAGTCGTCTCGCCCCCACTCACAGCGGCTGAGCACGGCGAGCGGGATCTTCTTCAGCGTGAGGTTGGGAAGCTCGTCGCGCTTCGCACGGAACGCTGCGCAGCAGACGAGGAGCGACCGGTCGGGGCCGACCTGATCGCTGATCTGCTGGAGCTGCTCGCGGCCGAGGTTCTGCGTCGTGACGTATAGGAAGTCGCGCTCGGTCGAGCGCCCGTGCATCCAGAACACCTCGGGGTCAGGCGCGTAGCGGAAGCCCTCCAGCTTGCACATCGCCTCGGCGAGCATCTCGGGGCGGTACTTCTTGTTGACGATCCAGTTGCCCCAGGCGTCCTTCTCCAGGAGCGACGGGGCGAGACGCATGAAGCGGAAGCCGCCGCCCCCGGTCCACTCCTCATCCTTTGTGATGCCGCCAGCGTCCGTGGCCTGCAGCACCTGCCGCAGCCGTGGAGCCACGACGTCGACTGCATGTGCGCCAAGCTCAACGAGGATCCAGCGTCGCCGCATCTTATGCGCCACCGCGCCAGTCGTCCCTGACCCCGCAAACGAATCTAGGACGAGATCGCCTGGCTCCGTAGCAAGCTCCAAGACGCGCCGGAGAAGACGCTCGGGCTTCGGCGTGGCGAACAGTTCGCTCGAACGCCTGGATGGGAACAGCTGCTTCAGCTCGTACTTCGCTTGGCGGTTGTGTCCGGTCTCATCCAAGTTCGCCCACAAGCTTGAGGGCGGCAGATCATCCATGTCCGCGAGATAAGTTCTGCGGCGAATGCCTTTGCCATCCAGAGTGTACCGAATCTCGCCGGAAGCGATCTTCTCCGCGAGAGTTTCGCGCGACCATCGCCACCCGTTAGCCGGCGGTTTGATGATGTCCCCGTGGGGGCCTACAAGTTCAAACGTCAGGTTTGGTCGCGGCTTTGGCGAATTGAGCGGATTCCCGTCGAAATAGGGACCACGTGGATCGTCGTCGGGGTTCTTGAAATGGCTTCGTTTGCTGCTGCTGTCGACCCTCGCCGGTCGCCAATCGGCCGAACGGCCGTAAACGAGCACGTAGTTGTGATCAACCGAGAACTGGTGGGCATCGTTGTTGCTGTTGTCGGTCGACCGCCACACCACGCTGCCAACAAAGCACTCTCGTCCAAAGAGCTCGTCGAGGATCACCTTCAGGTAGTGGGCCTCGTGATCGTCGATACTCACCCACAGGGAACCGGTATGGCAGAGCAACGAGCGCAGCAGCTGGAGTCTGTCTCGCATGAGCGACAGCCACAGTGAGTGTTCGACTCCGTCCTCGTAATCGGGGAACGCACTTCCGGTGTTGTACGGCGGGTCGATGAACACGCATTTCACCTTGCCCGCGTACTCCTGCTCCAGCGCCTTCAGCGCGAGCAGGTTGTCGCCGTGGATGAGCAGGTTGTCGAAGATGTCACTCTCAGTCACGCGCGTCGACACCCGGTACGACAGCTCTTGATCCTCGACGAGGATGCGCGGCTCGAGGCGCGGGCGCCCCTCCTTGCCGATCCAGGTGAGCTCGAGGCGGGGCTTGTTCGCCGTCATCGTAGTGTCGTACCTCAGGCCGGCTCGCGGAGGGGGTGGAGGCGCCGCGTTTCCCCCGCCGTCGCCCAGTAGCTGCCCGACTTGCTGGAGCGCGGCCACCGGTGCTCGGAATCCACGAGGTGGTCCATCAGCTCGAGCACCTTCTCCGCGAAGTGGAACGCGTCGCGGTCTCGAAGGTGAAAGGAGAGCTTGCTGAAGTGCGCGCCCATCAGGTTGCGCGTCTGGGCAATTCGGCTCAGCTCGTCGATTAGCGGACCGAGCTCATGTACCGTGTATGTGGGCGGAGCGCTGTTATCGAGCCGCTCGACGCGGAGCTTCTCCCTCAGCTTGCGTCCGATTGCGGGCAGGAGGTCCCCTATGGTCCACCCGTCGCGCGACTTTCGAGGAACCTTGCACTCGTAAAGTTCGGTCAGGAAATCGAGGGCCGCCTCGAGAACAACCCCAGCCTTCGCGCAAACGATCTGCTCGTCTCGGTCGTCTTGGGAGAGCTCTTTCCGCAGGCGTTCGATGTGCGCCGCGCTTCGCACGATGGATGGGCCCCCTGAGGACCACCGCAGCTCGACGAGCTGCACAGGACCATGATTGAGGAAGCCCCACCGCAACTTCTCCCGCCATGGCCGGTAGTGGGTGGTGACGACGACGTGTCGGAAGTGCTCAGCCTCCGCTGCGATCATCTCGATCACGCTGTCGACGTGGGGCTCGTCCACGCTCCCGAGGACGTCGTCAAGCACCAGGATCGTCGCGGCCGGAGACCGCTGCTTGGCGAGGGCGAGGAATACGCACAATCCGAGCGTGTCCAGGTGGGAATCGCTGAAGTACGCCTGCGGCGGGACCGCCTCCCTCGACTGGAATTGCGTGTGGAGGTTCAGCGACGCTCGGCGCTTCGGGTCGAGGCGCAGGCTGATGCGGTTAAGCCCCTCACCCGGATGCACGCGCTCGTACATCGTCTCGACCTCGCCGGACACGGCTGCGAGGAGGTCGTTCACGAAGGCGTGACGCCTGGCGACGACGAGCGCATGACCGTGCTCTAGCGCCTTCAGCAGCGCCGCCGAGCGTGCGGCGTCGGCGTGATTTTTGTCGTAAACGCGGAGGGCCTCTCGAAGGCTGGCCACGTTCTCCACCAGCGACGTCGCCTCGCGGTGTGCTTGATCCCAGGCCGCCCGCGCGTCGCGCGCCGCCTCGAGCCAAGACGCGACGTCAGCAAGGGACTCCGGTAACTCCGGGACGGTGGCGAGTGCTGGCAGTGTCGACCGGAGCCCCTGAAAGGCTTCACGTACGACGACGTATTCGGTGTCCATGCGCGACTGCTGAGATTGGAGGACCTCGATCCGACGCGACACGTCGGCCTCGCGTGATCGGGCCATCCGGAGTTGCTCCATCGCAGCGAGGCGCTTTGCGACGCGACCACTGAGACTCGCCACCTGCTCGCGGGACTCGCAGAGCGGGCACGCATCCATCGGCTCATGCGCGGAGAGGACGTGCGAGGCGGCCTGGAGCAGCGTGAGCAGCGCCGCATCCGTCATGGTAGCCGCGTGTGCGACCTCTGCCGCCCTCGCTTGCGCGGTGACCAGCTCCTCACGGAGGAGGTCCAAGTCGCGCGCCGTCGCGTGGTAGGCGTCCCAACGGTCCACGAGGCGGCTGTGAACGCCGAGCAGGTCCTGAAGTCCGTCGCGTCGCGCGACGAGGTGCCTCACGTCCTGCCGCGCTTCACCGCGAGCCCACTCGACCGGGTCGACGTCGGGGCCCGCCGCGGACGTGGCGAAGCTGCGAAGCATGTCCTGAGCTCCGAGCAGGTGCTTCAGCTGGCCTTCTTCCTCGCGCGTAACCTCCTTGACGAGGGCGGAGAGGTTGCCTTCGGCGGCCTCTACGCCAGAGACGTCGACCAGCGACTCGATCGCTGAGTACCGCTCCGCTGGCTTCGCCGTGATGAGCTTCGCCAACATCGCGCGGCGCAGCACCGACACCGTCGGCTTCGATGTCTCCCAGGCGACCTTGCCACCCTCGACGGCGGCCGAGTAGCTGCCCGATCGGGTCTTCAGTTCGATTCGGCCACCACCGCCGTCGCCACTCGCCGGGGTCCAGAACTTCTCGGGGCGCCCGAGGCCGCGATCGTCCAGCGAGCCTAGCGTGCCCGCGGAGAGCGCCTCCAGCGCGTCGCACAGCGTCGTCTTGCCGGTCCCGTTCTCTCCGTAGACGATGCAGAGCTTCTTCCCCTTGTCGAAGGGCAGCATGAAGGGGTCGAGGTAGCCGCGGAGGCTCCTGATCGTCAGCGACTCCAGCTCACCGCGATTCATCGATGTCCTCCCGCGCCTCGAGCTGGTTCCCGAACATCATCCGCCAGACCGAAGCGTCCGCAGTACCTCGCTGTAGCGCTTCGAGCATGCCGCTTCGGTCCGTCGCGCGGACCAAGCCGCTCGTGACGAGCTCGTCGACGACGGCCCGCGCGAGGATGTCATTAGGCGACTCCCGCGCCCCGTCGTCGGCCGTGGTGTTTGAGCGTCCCGCGAGCTCGTCCTTCGTCATCGCTTCTCCCCCCCGTTGAGCACCCACCGAATCGAGAACAGCGTCTCGCACGACGCCTTCAGCCCGAGCTGGCGCTCCATGTCCTCGATGAGCGCGTTGCGCTGCCGCTCGACGTCGTCCTGCGCTGTGAACAGCTCGCGTCGCTTGCTGCTGCGCTTCTGCTCCAGGTCCTTGATGGTCCTCTGCGCCGCGAGCTTCTCGGCGAGGCTCACCCCGGTCTTCGACGCCTTGCGCGCCGCGCGGATCTCGACGTCGAGCTGCTGGAGCTCCGTCTCCAGCGCCAGCTTGCGGTCCTCGGCCCAGCGGTCGAGCTTCTCGACCTCCTCGTCGAAGAAGGACTTGTTCCGGGTCTCGAGGTCCTCCGAGCGGGCCCGCCGGAGCGCGTCGTGCTGGGTGCCCAGCGCGGTCGGGCGCTGGGCGACTGCGGCGTCGCCGACGACGGCGGCAAGCATGAACAGCTTCGTTGCGACGGCATCATCGAGGGTCTCCCCGGCGTCGTCGCACGCCGCGATGAGCAGGTGCTCTTCGCTGCGCCCGGCCGCCTCGGCCGTGAGCTTGCTCAGCTCGAGCCAGCCGCATCGGCCCACGTACCGCTCCAGCGCGCTCGTCTTCGCATCGTAGGTGAAGGTGACCACCGCCGATCCTGTGTCGGCTGCCGTCGCGTCCTCGATGAGCTTCGCCGCGAGAGGGTGGTCGACGCGAAAGAACGTGTCGCCGAGGGCGTCGGCCTTCTGCCAGTCGAGGTGGTAGCGCTGCGGCTCCGTCGACTCAGCCGCGTGGAGGGTGAAGCGGGGCTCCGGATCCTCGAAGGTTGCGTAGCCTCGAAAGCCCACGCGGGCGAGGTCGAGCAACGTCTGCTGCTGAGCACCGAGTGACTGCTTGGCGGCCTCCTTGTGGAGCTGCAACCGCTCGTGGACCTCGGAATCGAAGTTCTCGAGGAAGGCGCGCCGCGCCTCGTCGAGGCCGGCTCGGATGGTGTCGTCGAGTTCCGCCTGGAGGCGATCGAACGCCGCCTTGATGTCAGCCGGGCTGCGACAGTCCTGGTAGATGGAGGCGATCCGCTTCTCCAGATCGACGCCGCTCTCGACGGCCCCAAGAACTTCGTCGCTCGCGCCAAATACCCCTCGGAAGAGCTTGAACTTCTGGTCCAGCAGCTCGAACACACGGCGATCCGCCTCGTTCGTCCGGTTGAGGAAATTCACCACCAGCACGTCGCACTTCTGCCCGTAGCGGTGGCAGCGGCCAATGCGCTGCTCGATGCGCTGCGGGTTCCACGGCAAGTCGTAATTGATCACGATCGAGCAGAACTGGAGGTTCACGCCCTCGGCCGCCGACTCGGTCGCCAGCAGCAGCGTGCCGCGGTCGCGAAACTCCTCGACAATGGCCGCTTTCATGTCGGCGGACTTGGATCCCGACGTCACGTCGGCCCAGCGGTGCTCGTGGCGCGTCTTCCACTCGGCGTGGGTCCGCTTCGACGTCTCATCACCGTTCGTGCCGTTCATCAGCACGATGTCTCCGGCGTAGCCTTCCTCGGTGAGGATCTGGAACAGGTACTGCTGTGTCTTGACCGATTCGGTAAAAATCACTGCCTTGCGAGCGGCGCCCTTGTCGCCAGCCTGCCGAAAGACCTCCGGCAGCACGTCGACGAGCTTCGTCGCCTTGGCGTCCCGCTCCACGGACTGGGCGAGCGCGACGAATCGCCGCAGGTCGGCGTGCTCCGCGATGGCCTCGGCCGACTCTTTGGGCAAGGGCGGGCCGGTGGGGGCTTCATTCTCCCCCCACTCCTCGTCCAGCTGGCCGAGCGTCTCGAAGTCCTCGGCCAGCTCTTGGTCGAGCGGTCGGGCGGCTGCTCCATCGTCCGCCACGCTCGCCTGAGCTTTCATGTCAGGGTCGATCTTCTTTGGATCGACCAGGCGGGCGGCGAATTTCTGCAGGGTCGCCCCGATCGCCGCCGACGACGACGCGAGGATCTTCCGCAGCACGAGGGTCATCAGCTTGCGCTGGGTGTTTGGGAGCGCCACGAGCACTTCCCGCTGCAGGTAAGCCGACACCTCGTCGTAGAGCTGCTGCTCGGCGGGAGAGGGGATGAAGTCGGCGGTATGCGTGAACCGCTGTGTGAACGGGATGTACTGGAGCACCTGCCGGCGTAGCGTCCGCTTGCAGACGTGCTCGATCCGCTCGCGGAGGGCGGAATCGCGCGCATCTCCATCGGACGAGGTCATGAACTGCGCGCGGAACGCCTCCTCGCCCCCGAAGATGTTCTCGTCGAGGATGTTCACCAGGCCGAACAGCTCGAGCAGTGTGTTCTGGAGCGGCGTCGCTGTGAGGAGCAGCTTGGTCGCCGGCTTGATCGCCTGGACGATGCCTTCCGCCGTCTTCGTCCCCTTGTAGATTCCGCGGAGCCGGTGCGCCTCGTCGACCACCACCAGGTCCCACCGGACTTGCTGGATGAGCGCGCGCTTGGCGTAGGCGAACTGGTACGAGCAGAGGACGATCCGGTCGTCGACCTCGAACGGGTTCTGCACGCCCTTCTTGGAGAGCGCGTTCACTGTCCGCGCCTCGAGGATCACGGAGGGAAGAAAGAACTTCTCCTCCAGCTCGACCTGCCACTGCTTGCGCAAGGTGGCCGGGACGATGAGCAGGATTCGCCGGCGCCGCTCGGCCCACTTCTGCGCCAGGATGAGGGCCGCCTCGATGGTCTTGCCGAGGCCGACCTCGTCGGCCAGGAGCACGCCCTTGGAGTACGGCGACCGAAGCGCGAACAGCGCAGCGTCGACTTGGTGCGGGTTGAGATCGACCCGGGCGTTGCCGATCGAGCGCGAGAGGGCGCCCACGCCGTCCGGCGGGCGGGCGAGACGCAGGCTGTGGGCCCAATACTTGGCGTGATAGGGCGTGGTCATGACGTGCGACGATGGCGCCGGCAAAGGCGGCCAGCGGCGGCCCACCGCCGTCCAGAGCCCGCGCGAAGTCTGGCCGCCTCATGAGAAAGCTCGCGCTCCCTCGTCCCCGCGCTGAAGCCGGGCCAGCGAGAAGGCTACGGGCTGGCGCGGCGCCAGGCAACGATCACTGGTTGCGCGTGGGCGCGCTCGCGCCGCGCCCGACCCCGCGGAGCAAAGCTCCGCACGCGAGTGCGGACGCGCCATGCATTCCGCGCAGCGTAGCGGAGCACGCGAAGGCGCCAGGCCCGGACGCGCCAGCGCTTCGCCCAGCACGCCATCAGCAACCCCAGCGCAGCACCGACCGCGTCCGGGACTCGCGCCGGAGGCGAGCCCTTCGGGGAGGGGGGCCCCGTCGCGGAGCGGCGGGGGGAGGGGCCGGCGCAGCCGAAGGCCCCTCCAGCAACTCAGGGCGTGCGGGTGGTCAGGGAGTCCACCGCGTGCACGGGCGCCTGATCACCGGCCATGAGGTGCTTGATCGCCGAGAGCACCAGGCGCTGGCTCTCCAGCCGAGACTTGCCCTCGAACACCGGCGACACCACGTCGATCGTGAAGTGGCCGCCCGCGCCCTGCACCACGACCGCGGCATCGGGGATCTTCTCGAGGACGGCGCCCTTCACCGCGTCGAGCACGTCGCCCTTGAACGTCGTCAGGTGGTGTCCCATGGTGGGTCGGTTCTATCACGCGCCCGGGGCGGCGGACGGCGCCTTCCTCGGGGTCACGCGGACGGTCCGCACGTTGCGCGGCGTGGCCGCGACCACCTCCAGCGTCGTGCCGTCGCTGGCCTCGTAGCGCGCGCCCTCCTTGGGGATGCGCCCGGCGAGCTCCAGCACCAGGCCGGCGATGGTGGACCACGTCTCCCCCTCCGGCAGCTCCAGTCCCAGCAACCGGTTCACGTCGCGCACCGGCACGTCACCGCGGATCAGCGCCGAGCCCGAACGCTCGGTCACGATGGTCACCGGCGCCTCGCCGTCGTGCTCGCTCGCGATCTCGCCGACCAGCTCCTCGACCAGATCTTCCATCGTGGCGATGCCGGAGAACGTCCCCAGCTCGTCGACCACCACCGCGAACTGCTGCTTGCGCCGCCGCATCTCGGAGAGCAGATCGGTGGCGCGGATCGAGACAGGCACCACCATCGCCGGCCTCAGCGCGTCCTCCAGCACGAAGAGCTGCTTCTCGAAGAAGATCGCCGTCAGATCGCGGATGGTCACGTAGCCGACCACGTTGTCGATCATGCCGTCGTACACCGGCATGCGGGTGTGGCCGTGCTCCAGGATCACGCGCTGGATCTCGGGGACGCCGGCGTTGCGCGCCAGCGCCACCACCTTGCGCCGCGGAACCATGACCTGGGAGACGGTCAGATCGGCGAAGTCGATGGCGCGCGAGGCGATCTCTCCTGCGGCGGGGTTCAGCGCGCCGGTGCGGCCTGCCTCCTCCACCAGCTGCTGGATCTCGCCGGGCGACAGGCGCGATTCGGTGAAGCTCGTCTTGTCGTGGAAGATGCGGAGCACCAGGTTGCTGCACTTGGTGAGCAGCCAGATCAGCGGCTTGGCGACGATGGCCAGCCACTCCAGCGGTCGGGAGACGAGGAGCGCGTAGGGCTCGGCGCTGCGCAGGGCGAGCGACTTGGGGACCAGCTCGCCGAGGACCAGCGACAGGAAGGAGATGAGGACGACGACGGCGCCGAGGGACACCTCGTCCGAGCTCTCGCCGACGTAGGGAAGCGTCGAAACGAAGGGCTCGAGGATGGCCGCCAGAGACGCGCCGCCGAAGGCCGCCGCGGTGGAGCCGATGACGGTGATGCCGATCTGCACCGATGCCAGGAACTGCTCGGGGTTGCGGCGCAGGCGCTCGATCGCGGCCGCACCCGGTCGCTTCTCGGCGATCAGCTGCTCGACCCGCGTCTTTCGCATCGAGACGATCGCGATCTCGGCGCCGGAGAAGACACCGTTCGCGGCGACCAGCGCCAGGATGACCAGGATCTCGGTGATGACGGCCGCCCTCCCGCGCGGCGCGCGCAGGATAGCTCGCCTTTCGCGGCGTGGGGCCGTGCCGCCTCAGAATCCAGCGATCACGGATGCTCTCGCGGCGACGGACCGACGTGAGCGACGACGTCGGCGCGCCCGCGATCGCGGTCGCTGGGCGCCTCCACCACCACCAGCGTGAACACCCTCGCCGCGGGGCGTGCGCGGCGCAGCAGCTGCACCAGGCCGCCGTCGTGCTCGACGTGGAAGCCGCCCACCACGTGGACCACCGGCGCGCGCCCCGCGCCGAGGGCGCGCGCGATCGAGTCGGCCATGGTCGCATCCCACAGGATCTGGGCGCGGTAGAACGAGGCCACGCGCTCGTCGTCCGCGCCGAGCGGATCACCGTGCCCGCCGCCGCCGTGCGAGGCTGCTCCGCCCATCGCCGCGGTGAAGCGCGCCGCGTAGCCGCCGCCCGGCGGGGTCTGGGGGAGGGTGAAGTGAGCCTGCTCCTCCGCCGGCAGCGCGCGCAGCGCGTCCCAGCCCTCGGTCCTCGCCTGCTTCGCGTGGCGCCGCGGTGCGTTCGCCGCGATCACGACAAGCCGATGCGCGCGCGCCGTAGCCACCATCGCCGCGTGCTCCGCCGGGAGCGTCGCACCGCCGCGCCGCCGCGCGAGCTCGGCCTCCTCGATGGCCCCCGCCACGAAGGCGTCGAGCGCCGCCTGCTGGTCGCGCTCCACGTTCTCGAGCGACAGCGCCGCGCGCGGCGACGACGCGGCGACGCGCTCGAACAGCTGCGAAGCCAGCGCGAGCCCCCGTGGGTGGCCGTGCATCTCGCCGATCAGCGCCACGTCCGCCGCGCTCATGCGGCGGACGACTTCGTCGATGGCGAGCGCCCGCCCCTCTCCGTCGACCATCACGACCGCCGGAGCGTCCGGCGCGCGAGCCGGCGGCGCGCCGCTCGCGCAGCCGGTGAGCGGCGCCAGCGTGAGCGCGGCGAGAGCCAGCGCAGCCAGTGATGTCCGGAGCGCCACGGCGCGCAGGGTAGCGGGCAACGCCCCGGCGCGAGACCGCTACCGTCGCTTGACCGACCCCGGCGGGGTGACGCCGCTCGCGTCGATGACGCCGGAGAGAAACAGCTCGGTGGGTGGGCCGCCCAGGACCGGGTAGCCGCGCGCGACGACCTCCCAGGTCCCGGCGCCCTTGTCGGTCCTCAGCTCGTACTGCCACCGCGTCCGGATCGTGCTCGGACCGAAGCGCACGCACGACCACCCCGGCGCCATCCAGTCGTCGGGGGTGGTCCCGACCGGGCCGTCCTTCAGCGCGTCGAGCGACGGCGGCGTCGGCCCGGCGGACGCGCAGAGCTTCTTGCCGTTCTCGTAGGCGACGCCGATGTTCACGGCGACGAGCTTCATGTTGTTCTTCGCCTCGGTCTCCGACTGGCGCGCGACGTTGATCACCAGCTCGCGGCGCATCTGGTCCGAGCACCTCGCCACGTCGAGCCCCTGCACCTTGGGCGGCTTGTCGAGCGCGACGAGCACCTGCTCGCTGCGCGTCTCGCCCTCGGCGAGCTTCTTCTTGCCGACGCTCCTGGCGACCGCCTCGGTGAACTTCTTGCAGTCCTCGTCCAGGAACTTGCGGTCGTCGGGAGAGAGCCTGGGCAGGCCACCGGGGTCGGATGCGTCGGCGTCCGTCCCTGCCTTGGGCGGAGGAGGCGCAGCCTTGGCGCCGGTGTCGGCAGGCTGCGCTTCTGCGGGCGACGGCGGTGACGGCGCGTCGGCACCAGCTTGCACCGGTGACGGCGCAGGCTCCTGAGGAGGCGGTGGTGGGGAGGCTGCGCACCCGATCGCGAGGGCGGACGCCGTTCCGAGGGCCAGCAGGGCGCGCAAGGTGAGTGGTTCCAGGTTCATCGCCAGG
>JBKJLX010000144.1:0-5841 GCA_046596645.1 Polyangiaceae bacterium | reverse complement strand
GGTCGGTCTCGTGCTGCACGCAGCGGGCCAGCATGTCGCTGCCCTGCACCGTGATCGGGTCGCCGTAGACGTTGACGCCGTGGGCGATGACGTTCTGCTTGCGGACGCAGTCGTAGGTGAGGTCGGGCAGGGACAGGCAGCCCTCGGGGCCGTCCTGCTCCTCGTCGCTCGGGAAGTGCAGCACCGGGTTGACGAGGTGGCCGAAGTCGTCGTCGACGTCGTAGACGAACACGCGCAGGCTCACGCCGATCTGCGGCGCCGCCAGGCCGACGCCGGGCGCCCTGCGCATCGCCTCGATCATGCGACGCACCAGCGCCTGCATCTCACGGGAACGGATGGCGTCGGGGTCCACCGGGCGCGCGCCAGCCCGCAGCACCGGGTGACCCGCCTGGACGATCGGCGGCGTCGCCATGAACGATGCGGGATGGCAGTCCGACCGCGCGACGTCAATCTCGGGCGCGACGGAGAACGACGCCGCGCGGCCCGCATCTTGCGGCATCGCGCCCGGCGGGCCTCCCGCGAACGCGCTCCGCCGACTATGCTCGCGCGCCATGGCCAAGCACCACGTCGTCGCGATCCCGGGGGACGGCATCGGCCCCACCGTCATGGACGCCGTCAAGCGCATCCTCGCCGCCGCCGGCGCCGACATCGAGTGGCACGAGCACGTCGCCGGCGTCGCCGCGCTGACCAAGGGCCGCAGCGTCCTGCCCGACGAGACGCTGGAGGCGATCCAGCATTTCCACATCGCGCTGAAGGGCCCGTGCTCGACGCCGGTGGGCGAGGGCTTCCAGTCGGTCAACGTTCAGCTGCGGAAGAAGCTGAACCTCTACGCCGCGGTGCGCCCGGTGAAGAGCGTCCCTGGCGTGCCGACGCGGTACGAGAACGTCGACATCATCATCATCCGCGAGAACACCGAGGGCCTCTACTCGGGGGTGGAGAACGAGGTCCTCCCCGGTGTCGTCATGAGCATGAAGGTCGCGAGCGAGGTCGCCTGCAGCCGGATCGCGCACTGGGCCTTCCGCTACGCCACGCGCCGCCGCCGGAAGAAGATCACGGCGATGCACAAGGCGAACATCATGAAGCTCACCGACGGCATGTTCATCAGAGCCGCCCAGAACGTGCACCGGACCGAGTACCCGAACATCGAGTACGAGGAGCTCATCATCGACGCCGGCTGCATGCGCATCGTGCAGGACCCGACGCGGTTTGACATGCTGCTCCTGGAGAACCTCTACGGCGACGTCATGAGCGATCTGTGCGCCGGCATGGTCGGCGGCCTGGGGGTCGTCCCCGGCGCCAACTTCGGCGAGCACGGCAGCGCCATCTTCGAGGCCGTCCACGGCTCGGCGCCCGACATCGTCGGCAAGGGCATCGCCAACCCGCTCGCCCTCCTCATGAGCGCGGGCATGATGCTGGAGTACCTCGCCGAGGAGCGTTCGGACGCGGCGATCGGCAAGGCGGCGGACAAGATCAAGAACGCGTGGGGCAAGTGCCTGGTCGACGGTCAGAAGACCAAGGACCTGGGCGGCGAGCTGGGCACCGACCAGTTCACCGACGCCGTGATCGAGCGACTCAACGGCTGAGAGGATCCGCGCGGGCCTACGGCCGCGCCGGCCTTCCGATCGGGCTCGACGCGGTGGCCCGCATGGCCGGGTCGCAGGTGCTGCTGTATGTTGCCTACCGTGCGCCGCGCCGCCCTCCTCTGGATGTTGTTCGCCGCGGGGTGCGCCGACCTCCTGGGCTTCGAGCCCGGCACTCTGGGCCAGGGCGGCGAGGCGACCAGCGCGACCAGCGCGACCAGCGCGACCACCGCGACCAGCGCGAGCGGCGCGACCAGCGCGAGCGGCGCGACCACCGCGACCAGCGCGAGCGGCGGCGCAGGAGGCGACACCTCAGCGAGCGCAGGGGGCGACACCGGCGGCGGCGCAGGAGGCGAAACCGCCGGCGGCGGCGGGGAGGGGGGCACCGGTGGGCTGCGGGGAGACATCCTGTATGTGAGCGTTTCCGCGGGCGACGACGCCAACACCGGCCTCACGCCCGGCGATCCCTTGGAGACGATCACGGCAGCCTTGAGCGCCGCGCTCGCAGGTGACGTCGCGGCGATTCACGTTTGCTCGGGGACCTATCCGGAGGCCCTGCAGCTGGGCGAGCCGTTCGCCGAGCTGCAGGGCCTGGCGCTGCTCGGCGGCTACGACTGTGACAGCTGGGAGCGCGTCACCGGCCATGGCTCGCCGACGTTCGCGACGGAGACGGTGATCGCGCCGGATGGCCCGGCAGATACTCCGCTGACCGTCTCCGGACCGCTGCCAGCCTCCTTCCTCGTCGATGGGTTCCGGCTCGTCGCCGGAGCTCCGCGAGACGCGGTCTCGCGAGCGGTCGTGATCGACGGGGCCGCCACGCTGTCGCTGCGGAACAACGACATCCACGGCGGCGCCGGCGTCGGATCGGTGGGCGTGGACATCCTCGACGCAACACCGAACATCGAGATGAACCGGATCCACGGCGGCGCGGGTCTCACCTCAGGTCCTACCGATTCCGCGAGCGTGGGCGTGCAGATCCGGCCCGTGGGCCCGGGCCTGGTGGCCGTCGTGCGCGACAACGTCATCTTCGGCGGTACGGGGCAGTTCTCCGGGTGCGGTGCGGGATCGGTCGGAGTGCTGGTCGGCTCCGGTCGCCCCTCGATCGAGTCGAACGAGATCTGGGGCGGCGGCGGCTCGGCCTCCACCGTCGGCGCGTCGTGCCCGACGAGCGTCGGCGTCCTGACGCGCGGAACCGCCCGGCCGACGATGGTTCGCAACGAGGTGAACGGCCCCAGCCCACCGTTCGTCGTCACGTGGGTGGACGCCGGGGGCGGTTCACGTGGCGTATGGCTGAGCTCGGACGCGAACGTCGACGGCAACCGCATCTACGGAGGCCCGGGATACGCCACCGCCAGCTACACCGCTGCCCTCGAGGTCTCCGCCCCCGGCACGCTCATCGTGAACAACCTGATCTTTGGCGGAAACGAGCTCGACATCGGCGGCACGCGAGAGGTGTACGCGGTGCTGCTCGACGACGCGGCGGCTTCCACGGTCATCGTCCACAACGCGATCTACTCCGGGCCTTCCTTCCAGCGACTGACGGTCGCTCTGTTCGCAACGATCGGCGTGGAGGACCTCGAGCTCGACAAGAACGTGTTCTTCGGGGACGGCGAGTCGGACGCTGCGATCTCGCTGAATCGCTGCCCGGTCGGGAGTCTTGCGACCTTCCGCGACAACGTCTTCTCGGGGTTCGCCGGCGGCATCATCCTCAATCACAACTCGGACTGCGGAATGAACAGCAGCCACACCGAGCCCGACGACGCGGAAGCTGCGTTCAGCCTCGGCGTGCTCGCGTCTGGGAATCGCGAGGTGGTAGCGACCGGTTCGTGCGGTGCGGCCCCGGACTGCGCCGAGCTGAGCTGTGGCGGGGGTTTCTGCGCCGACGATTTCATCGCCGACTGGGACGGCGTCGACCAGGGCTACGCGCTGCTCTTCGACCAGGGCTGGCGGCTGACTGGCGATCTCCCGTGCGACCGCTGGTCGACCCCGCTCATCGTGGACGGCATCGACAACGACTTCCTCGACGAGCCGCGAACGCCCGAGACGACGACGATCGGGGCGCACGAGCAGGACGCGTGCAACTGATCGGCGGCGCGAAGGCTCACCAGGACAGTGCGGTCACCACCTGCCCGGGCCCGACCCGGATTGAGAGCTTCCGACCACGAGCCGCGCCCGCCGTGGCCTGCGGCTCGTTGTTCGGCGCCACGATCGCCAGCGTGACGCCCGCAGCGAGCAGTACGCCCCCAGCGATGAACATCCCCGTGGAAACGCTGGCCGCCTCGTAGGCGGAGTCGCGCGTTTCGAGGGCGGGCTGCGTGCAAACATTCCCCGGGCAGCCCAGCTCGCTGTCGTCGTACCCGGACATCGCGATCATGCCGAAGGCCGCGCCCACGCCGATCGCCGCCAGCCCGACGGCACCGCCGGTGATGCCGACGATGCGGAGCGGCGACATCACGCCGCCCTCCGCCTGCGGTTCTGCCTGCCCCTGTGGCGTGACCGGCGGCGAGGCGCCCAGCTCGCTCAGCACCGGGACCAGCACCGACACTTCCTTGCCGTCGGTGACCGAGAACGACTGCTCGAACGGCCTGCGACCAGGCGCTGAAGCCGAGATCACGTGGCCCCCCTGGTCCGCCGCAAACGGCTGGTTCCACGCGGCTCGCGGCAGCTCCTTGCCATCGACGACGATCTTCAGCTGCGGCAGATCGGCCGCATCGGAGGGCGCCTTGACCGAGACGTGGCCGACGCGCGCGCTCAGTGCCTGGATGCGCTGCGTGGCCAGCTCGACGCGCTCCCTCTGGTTCGCGGCCGATGCCAGCGCGTGCGCGGACTTTGCCATCGCCAGCCCCGAGGCGAGCTTGCCCTGCCCCTCGTAGCAGTCGGCGAGCGCGAGGCGGGCGCCGACCGCGACGCGGACGAGGCTCACTGCCTGCTCCAGCTTCGGGCACGCGGTCGCGTAGTCCTTGCTCGCGAGCAAGGGTAGCGCCTCGTCGTACAGCTGCGTCGCGCTGCGTAGGTCTTCCGAGTCATCGGCGCGCGCGTGCGCCGACCAGCCCAGCATCGCCGCGCACACAGCGATCGCCGCCGCCGGACGAGCTCTCACGCACCCGTGCCCGATCACAGCGCGCCCCCGTAGTTCGGCCCGGCGCTGGCGGTCGGCTTGACCGCCGGCGGAGCCGGCCGCTTCGCTGGCGCCATCTTGACGGCGCTCGACGCGTTCACGGAGGCCGTGGAGGCCGCGGCGGTCGGCGCGGACGAGGCGATCACGGAGACCGTCGGGGGTGCAACGGAGGCCGTGGGTGCGCTGGTCGCGGCCAGATCGGCGGCGGCGGTGGGCACCGGAGCGACGCGCGCCGACCCGCCCGAGGCCTCGCTGACCTCGGGGCGCGAACCGCCCGCCAGGATGGCCGCGAGCGCCCCGCCGCCCACCAGACCGAGGCCGAGCACGCCGACCACGACTCGTCGCGCTGTGACACGGCTGGACGCAGGCTTGTTGCCCTCCGTGGGCCGTACGAGCCCAGCGTGTGTCTCAGCGCCGGCCCGCGCTGCGCTGGTCGCCGCCGCGGCATGCTCGAGCGCCGGTGCCGGCGTCACGCCGACGCCCCCAGCGAGCACAGGCGAGCCGACCTCGGTTCGCTCCGCGCCCATCAGGAGCGCGCGACTCACCGCCGGCAGCGCCGACCCGGACACGCGCAGATCGAACACGGCGAACGGAGCAAGCGCCCGGGCCAGCTCGTCGGCGCTCTGGTAGCGCTGCCCGGGGTCGCGCGCGAGGCAGCGAAGAACAATCGCGTCGATCTCGTCAGGCAGCCCGGGCAGCCGTGCCTTCGGCGGGATCGGGTCGTCCGAGAGCACCTTGGCCATCAGCTCGGTCACCGTCTCGAAGTCGTACGGCGCTGCGGCGGTCAACAGCTCGTAGAGCGTGACGCCGAGCGACCAGATGTCGGCGCGGTGATCGGCCAGCTTGGAGTTCTTCAGCTGCTCCGGCGACATGTACATCGGCGAGCCGAGCACCGCACCGGTGGTGGTCACCGACGCCTGGCTGATGCCCAGCGGATCGACCTGCTTGGAGATGCCGAAGTCGAGCACTTTCGCGCAGGCCGTCCCGTTCACCCGGCGGGTGACGAAGATGTTCGCCGGCTTGAGATCGCGGTGCACGATGCCGTTGGCGTGCGCCTCGCCGACCGCCAACGGCATCGTGCACCGCGATCTCAAGCCGGCGAACATCTTCGTCACCCGCCGGGGGAACGGGACGGCCTGCGCG
>JBKJLX010000058.1:0-2623 GCA_046596645.1 Polyangiaceae bacterium | reverse complement strand
GGAGCGACGACCTCGGCCGCTTCTTCATCGAGCTCGACGGCGGACTCTCCACGGCCTGCGTCCTGCGGGCGTTCAAGCCGGGCTCCACGAGGTGCACCACAACCTCGGCGACGTCTGCGCGAGGCCGATCGCGCCGGATGACGTCTGCGATGCGGCGAGGTTCCTCGCCGAGCTGACGAGGGCGACGACACTTCCCGGCGCCGCGCCGGCCCAGGTGGCGGCAGAGCCAGAAGCTCCCGCGGCGGGGCGCAACCGCGCGTCGCGGTGACAGGTTCCTGGAGTCGTTATGACGTCATCCACTCACCTCTTCGTCGTTCCGGCCATCGCCATGACGCTGGGGTGTGGCAGTGGCGGCCCGTCCGCGGCTCCGCCGGCCAAGGCGGACACCGTGAACGCCGAGGCCACGTCGGCGCTTGCGCCGAGCGGGGCGGCGACCGCCGAGGCCCTGCCCGCTTCCTCACCGCTGGCCGCCGTACCCGGCGAGACCATCGACTTCAGGTCGGTGGATGACCTGCGGGGTCGCGGCCTGGGCAGCGGGCGCCTTCGGGGGGGCGGCGGGTGCTGTGCTTCGCGGAGGTGGTCTCCACCGTCGAATTTCCGAGGCCGACAGGCGCCGTCGGCGTCAGGTGGACGCTCATGCACCCCGCCGAGACCGCGGAGTGACGACCAGCTACCCCGAACTGGCCCGAGACACCTCGAGTGTGACCCGATCGGACCCTGCCTTGGAAAGGCGAACACAGAGTGGCATCGAGCCGAGGTGAAGCCAGGTGGGCGGCGCGAGGGCGGACGTGCGCCACGACAACGCCGAAGGCGTGAGGCGGCCGTCGTCGAGGACTCCGCGGAAGGTGAGCTTCGCGACGGTGTCGCTACGACCGCCCTCATGGCCGTCGTGCTCAGCTCCGTCGTAGGTGACGGCCACGCCGATGGAGGTGCGCACGGTGGTACCCAGGGGGATCTCGATCGTCTCGACGGCCTCGCGCTCGGTGCACGAGGGATGCGGCACCGACGTGGCGGAGAGAGTCGCGCTGGGATGAGGGCGAGACGCGACGACCTCACTCGCCGCAGCGGACGTCGCCGGGCTCGGCGCGGGCTCCGGTGGCGAACCGTTCGGCGGTGAGGAGCACCCGCTCACCAGGCCGAGCGAGGCGACCGCCCAGAGGATCGCTGCGACCACCGACCTCATCGCACGCGCAACCATCCTGACGCAGGGTGCATGCAGGCGGGGGAGGGCGAGCTGCGCGACGAAGGGCGAGCGCGTGTACACCACGGGCGGACTCTAACACCGCAGAGTCGCTCGAGCTGAGCGCGGTCGCGCGCCGGAACGGCGACCTCGGCGTGCACGCTGATGCCGCCGCTCTCGCCGACCCGCTCGGGCTTGCGTGCGCGGGCCTTGTCGCCGACACGCAGCAGCGGCTCGCCCGCGCGGTCGCCGGTGAGGCCGTGGCCTGCGGCGGCCGCGCCGCAGAGGGCGGCGAGCGCGAGCTGCTCGCCGAGGGGCTCCGCCGCGTCACTCTCGCCGGGGCCGTCGATCGTGGGGCCGTGGCGCGGGAGGATCCTCCTGCACGCGCTGTGCGTCCCAGGGGCCGATGGGGGCGGAGCCCCCGTCTGTGTGCAGTCCTCGTCGCGACGTCGGTGACCTCGTCCGCGGTCGGCGCAGCCAGCTCCTGGAAGACGAGCTCGCCGCTTTGCCTGTCTCGCACGTCCACGCCGTCGAGGGCGAGCACGTGAAAATGGACGTTGAGCCGCAGGGCCGAGTCTCCGCGCTGGATGACGCTGACGGCCCCGGTCAGCGCATCATCGATCGTGTCGAGGCCGAGGATCGCCTTCGCGCGGCGCTTCAGAGAGCGGCTCAGCTCCAGGACGAAGGCCTGAGCACCTCGGCGCAGAGGCGCCGCTCGTGGCCGAGCAGCACGCGAAGCCTCCACGGCAGCGAGCAGACCCCACACGGGGGCTCCGCCCCCGTGGACCTGAAGCCGGAACCGGAGCCGAAACAGGTGGCGTCTTCGCTACGCTGGCAGCTTGCACTCTCGCTTCATCGTGGTGGCCTCCCTCCGAGGCGAAGTGGACCGCCATGGATGGGTTCCTGCGCAGCCTCCCCATCGACTCGCTCCAGGTCGTCCGCGACGTGAAGAACCGGCGCATCGAGGCGCGCGGAACCAGGCGGGGCGTCCCCATCCGCATCGCTTGCGACCCCCTCATCTCCGTTCCCACGGAGATCGAGGCGCGCATCGGGTCCCGCCTGGGCTTCCTCGATCTCCGGCATGACCCCGAGGCGCTCCCGGGCGGCGGGTCACCGCCGGACCCGCCCCGGGTCGTCGTCGGTCCGGGTGTGTCGGCGGACGACGCGGCCGCGGCCAGCGCCTTCGGCTGGTTGCAGGTGCGTCCGGGCCGTCTGCTCGGAGCAACCGCGCTGCGCTGCGAAGCTGCCCGGCGCCACTCCCCCGGGTCTTTCTCGTGGAGGCCAGTCCCGCGATGGCCTCCGCGCGAAAGCGCGCGAGGTCCTCCTCCTGGAGGCCTTCTCGCCGCAGCAGTGCACCGAGGTCTGCGTCGGCGGCGGATCCAGCAGCCACCACCACCCGCAGCTTCTCTTCTGCCGACCACTCCGTCGGCCGCCGCGGGCTCG
>JBKJLX010000881.1:0-3699 GCA_046596645.1 Polyangiaceae bacterium | reverse complement strand
CCTCGCCCGCGGCACCGCCGAGGGCCAGATGGTCGCCGACCCGGCCACGCTGGAGCTGGCTCGGGACCGCTTCGAGCTCGACGTGTCGGCGTCGTCCTCCGAGCCCTCGCTCCACTCGTCGCTGCGGCGTCGGGTCGAGCCGATCACGACCACCTTCGTCGGCCGAGAGGCCGAGCTGCTGCAGACGACCACCGCCTTCGAGCGCTGTGTGGAGGATGGCACGCCGGTGGTGGTGAGCCTCTCCGGTCCTCCCGGCATCGGGAAGAGCCGCCTGGGTCGCGAGCTGGTGGCGCGGGTCGAGGCGCGCCCCTCGCCCCCGCGCCTGGTCGTCGTCCACTGCGAGTCTTACGCGCGCGCCCAGGCTTACGGAACCGCCACGGACATCCTGCGATCGCTCCTGTCGCTGCCCAAGGCGTGCAGAGGCGAGCAGGCGCGCGCCGCGATCGAGCCCTACCGGATCGAGGATCCGCTCCTCCCCCTGCTGCTGTCGAACCAGCCGTTTCCGCCCGGCACCGATCCCGGCGCGGCGCGCGACGCCCTCTACATGTCGATGACCGAGCTGGTGCTCAAGGTCGTCCTGTCCGGCCGCTGCGTCTTCGTGGTGGAGGACGCGCAGTGGAGCGATCCCGAGAGCATCGCCTGGCTCGACCATCTCCTCGGCCGTGTGGCCGGCCGCGCGCTCTTCCTCCTCCTGCTGGTTCGCCCCGGCTTCTGGCGCGATCAGCCGCAGCGCTTCTCCAACCGCGATCACGTGCGCATCGAGCTGCGGCCCATCGCCCGGAAGGCCACGCGAGAGATCGCGCGCGCCGTCATCGGTCCTCACGCGACCGACGCCCAGCTCGACCAGGTGGCGCAGCAGGCGGCGGGCTCGCCGCTCTTCGCCGAGGCGCTGGCCCGCCTGGTCGCCGCCGGGAAGGACCCGCTGCGCGCCGCCACCATCGAGGCGGCGATCCAGGTCACCCTCGACGCCCTCGACGAGGCCACGCGGGACGCCGTTGTGCGCGCCAGCGTGTTCGGTCTCCGCTTCTGGGAGCAGGGCCTCCCGGCGGTGGGGCTCGCCCGATCCGACGCGGCGATCCGCCGCCTCTCCGCCTCCGACCTGGTGAGCGAGGAACCGGCGACGCGCTTCGCGGCGACGCGCCAGCTGGTCTTCAAGCACGCCCTCGTGCGCGACGTCGCCTATGCCACCGCCGGTGACGAGCTGCGCAAGGAGCTCCACGCCTCGGCGGCCTCCTGGCTCGCCACCATGGGGGAAGAGTCCGCGACGGTGGCGCAGCACTTCGACCTCGGCAGCCGGCACGGCGAGGCGGCAACCTACTGGGAGCGCGCGGCGCGCCGCGCCCTCGCCACCAACTCCCTGCAAGACGCGGTCACCATGGCCGACCGCGCCCTCGCTTTTGCCGACGACCCGGTCACCGGGTTCGCGCGCGCTGCCCTGCTGGAGGAGGCGTACGGCCGCCTCGATGCACGCCACGCCGAGCGGGAGACGGCGATCATGGCGATGCGCGAGCACGTCCACGACGCGGAGACGCAGCTCCTGACCGATGGCGCCTCGGCGCGCTACGACCACGCCCGCGGGCGTGGTCACGACGTGGAAGCGCGCCTGCGCCAGGTGCGCGACGGCGCCGCCGCCGCGGGGATGGGCGACGAGGCGGCGCGCTGCGCGGCGACTCTCGCTGCTCGCCACGCCTTCCGCGGCGAGCTGGTGGAGGCGGAGCGCGAGGCCCGCGAGCTCCTGCGGCTCGGGGAAGACGCAGCGGTCAACAGCCAGCTCTCGAGCACCGGCAGTCACGTCGCGGCCGGGGCGACAACACCCACCGCGCCGCCGAGCTTCGGCGGTGTCGCGACTCCGCGGAGCCCCGACGGGGGGAGCTCTCCGTCGACCACCCTGGGTCAGGCTGGCTCGATCGTCTGGGCCGCCGTCGACGCATGGCAGACGCTCGCCGTCGTCCACCAGACGCGTGGCGAGCTCGCGGCCGCCCTCGACGCGCGCCGCGCCGCCGCCCGCGCCGCCCGCGCCGCCGGCCTCCAGGAGCGCGAGGCGATGCTCACCATCAACCTCGGCTTCGCCCTCACCACCATCGGCGCCCGGCAGGAGGCGCTGCACGAGATCGAGACCGGCATCCACAAGGCGCAGGCCATCGGCAGCTCCGGCGCCGTCCGTCACGGGCAGATGAACCTGCTGGGCTGGGCGGCGACCTTCGGGGCCGAGCCGCGGCTCGACGCCGCGCTCGCGGAGTCCCGCGCCCAGGCGGACGAGGTCGCCTCCGGCGGGTGGGTGGTCCCCGATCGCGCGACGCTCGGCATTCTTTTCTACCGCGGCTGTGAGCTGCTACGCGGCGACAACGCCAGCCTGCCCCGCGCGCGCGGCCTGCTGCGCACCGCTTCCGGCGCCTACCGGGAGACGGGCAACCTCGACGTGCTCCCGGTCGCGCTCGGCCTGTGGGCCGAGTCGGAGCGACGCATGGGCGACGGCGAGCACGCGCTCAAGCTGGCCAGCGAGGCCGCCGCACTCCTGGAGGGCGGCGCGCCCAGCCTCCTCAACGAGGCGCCGATCTTCCTCGCGCTCCACGACGCCTACGTCGATGCCGGCGATCTCCAGGCGGCACGCTCGGCGATCGAGCGAGGCATCCCCTTCCTCATCCGCCGCCTCGCCGGCCTGCGAGAGACGCCCTACGCGCGCGCCTTTCTCCAGGGCCTCCCCCACAACGCGAGCCTCCTCGACGCCGCGGAGAGCTATGGCCTGGTCCCGAGCCAGATCGAAGCCCTGCTGGAAGCCCGCCGAGCCAGCTGAAGACGTGTCCGCAGAAGCGGTGACGCTCCGGATGAGCGCCCGGGGCGGACACCTCTTCGGGTTGTTTCCGAGAGGGTCGGTGCTGCGCGTGCTGCGCTGGAGTTGCTCCGGTCTCGTGGACAGGTTTCTTACGCTGCTTGAGTCGCTGACCGATGGTACCGCTGCTCGAACTCCGACGGGCTGAGATGGCCCAGGTGGGAATGGCGGCGGCGTGGGTTGTGCCAGCCGTCGATCCATCGCTCGATGGCCCGCATCGCCTCGGCGCGCGTGCCCCAGGGACGACGGTGAACAAGCTCCTTCTTCAGGCTGGCGAAGAAGCTCTCGACGACGGCGTTGTCGTAGCAGTCGCCGGCGTTGCTCATCGAGCACTCGAGTCCGTGGCCGCGCAGGAGCTTCCGGTAGTCGTCGCTCGTGTACTGGCAGCCCCGGTCGGAGTGGTGAAGGACGGGCCCCGTCGGCATGCGGCGCCCCACGGCGATCGTGAGGGCGGCAAGGACCACGTCGGTCTTGAGGTTGTCGCGGAGGGCGTAGCCGACCACGCGACGCGAGAAGAGGTCGATGACCACGGCGAGGTAGAGCCAGCCCTCCCACGTCTTCACGTAGGTGATGTCGGCGGCCCGGACGCGGTCGGGCTCCTGCACCAGGAGCTCGCGGTCGAGGACGTTCGGCTCGAAGGGGCCCTCGCTGGGCGACGCCGCTGGCCGACGCCAGCTCTTCTTGGACTGCCCGGAAAGCTCGAGCTCCCGCATCAGCCGCGCCACCCGACGGCGTCCAACAGCCTCGCCCTGTCCCACCGGCTCCTCGGTCATCCGCGGGCCGCCGTGCGTGCCGTCGCTCCCGCGATGGATCGCGCCGTTCATCACCTTGAGGTTGAGGTCCCGCACCGCGCGCTTCGACGTCGCGCG
>JBKJLX010000685.1:0-8150 GCA_046596645.1 Polyangiaceae bacterium | reverse complement strand
CGCCGGGAGTGGCCGACCCGAGGACCTCGTCCCCGATCGCGATCTCGATCCCCGGAAGGCGCCGGTGGCTTCGGCGTTTGAAGAGGCCGACGCGCTCGAGGCGCGCGTGCGCGAGGCGGGCGCGCGCTGGGTGGTGGGGCGCCCGCCGATCCCGGGGGTTCTCTGCAGCGCGCCCGAGGGGGGGCTGTGCGTCGCGCGGGCGCCGGGGGTGCCGTAGGCGCCGGGGCGACGGCGTCGCGCACGGCCGCGATGCCCTCCAACATCGCTTGAGCCGGGCCCCCCGGCGGTCTACTCGTCCCACGGTGCCCCACGACGACGTTCGCATCGGCCTGCTCGGCTGCGGCTCGTGGGGCTCCAACTGGCTCGGTGCCGTGGCTCGCTCGCGCGGTGCACGCGTCACGCACGTCTGCGACCCCTCGACCGCGGCGCTCGCCATCGCCCGTGAACGCGCGCCCGAGGCTCGCCTCTCCGAGAGCATCGAGGGCCTCCTCACCGACCCCGCGGTCGACGCCGTCGTCGTCGCTACTCCCGCGGCCACCCACCACGCCGTCGCCCGCGCCGCCCTGCTTGCCGGCAAGGACGTGCTGGTCGAGAAGCCGATGGCCACCCGCGCCGTGGACGCCGAGGAGCTGGCGGCGATCGCGCGCGACCGCGGTCGCGTCCTCCTGGTTGGCCACCTCCTTCTGTTTCACCCCGCCGTCGACCACCTCGAGCAGCTGGTCCGCGAAGGCGCGCTCGGCGACATCCGCTACCTGCACGCCCAGCGCCTCAACCTCGGCGTCATCCGCCGCGGCGAGAGCGCGTGGACGTCGCTCGCTCCCCACGACATCGCCATCGCCAACCACCTCTTCGGCAGCCGGCCGCTCAGCGTCGGCTGCACCGGCGGCGCGTTCGTCCAGCACGCGTCGGTCGACGTCGCCTTTGCCACGCTCACGTACCCCGGCGCGCGACTCGCCCACCTCCACGTCAGCTGGCTCGATCCGCACAAGGTGAGGCGCCTCACCCTGGTCGGCGCCCGGAAGATGGCGTGCTTCGATGACACCTCGCCCGACGAGAAGATCACGATCTTCGATCGCGGCGTCGATCCGCCGGCCTCGCTCGCCTGGGGGGATGGCGTGCGCGTCCGCACCGGGGCCATCACCATCCCGCCCATTCCGGTGCGCGAGCCGCTGGTCGTCGAGTGCGAGGCCCTGGTCGAGGCGGTGCGCACGCGCCGCGCTCCGCCGCGCGTCGCGCCTCCCGCAGCAGTCGACGTGGTGCGCGTCCTCGAGGCGGGTGAGCAATCGCTCGCCCTGGGCGGCGCGCCCGTCGACATCCCTGGCTGAATCGCGTCACTGCTGGAAGCAGTAGAGCCGCCCGCCGAGGCGATCGCAGAACTGCGCGTACACGCTCGTCCACTCGAACGTCGCGGTCGAGGTGAGGCCCACCGTGCCCAGCTGCTCCAGGGCGGTCGATGTCCAGTCCAGGCAGCCCTCACCGGTCCACGCGCCCGCCTGGTTGGTCGCCGTCCACATCTCGCGCCCGAGGATGACGGTGCCGTCGCGCTCCTGCTCGATCCCGGCCTGCAGCGTGCCGCTGATCAGCTGATCCCAGCTCACCGCCACCACGCTCCCGTCGACCTGACGGTAGGGGAGCGGCGACGGCGTGAAGCGGGCGAGCGGAGATGTCGTCACGTCGCTGACCCACGCGAGGAACGTCCCCGCGAAGCCGACCTCGTCCGCGAAGAGCTGGCACAGCGCGTCGCCCCCGACCGCGCCGCCGAAGTCGGGAAGGATCTCCGGCGAGACGAAGACGAGCTTGCCGCTCTCGCAAGTGCCGGCGGCCCCGCACACGTTGCTCTCGCAGTCGGTCCCTGTGGCGCACAGCTCGCCCGTGACGCAGTTCGCGTCGCAGGACCCGCCGCAGTCGACGTCCGTCTCGTCGCCATCGAGATGCCCGCTGCGGCACCCGGCCTCGGCGCCGCCGCTGCCACCCGCGCCGGCGCCCTGGCCACCCGCGCCGCCATCGCCACCGAGGCCGCCGGCGCCACCGAGCCCGGTGCTCGCGGCAGAGCCTCCGCCCGAGGTCGTCGTCACGGTGGCGCTGCCCTCGCCGGAGGTCGACGTGGTGCCGCCACCCGTGCCCGCACCGCCGCCCCCGCCGAAGCTCAGCGGCGGCCCGATGCAGCCCAGCGAGGTGGCGCACGGGAGGGCGGCGCACAGCGCGAGGAGTTGGGGCAGGAGGGGATGCAGCAGGGTCGGGGTGCGCATCATTTGAAGCTCCCGCGGACGTCGAGTGAGCCTGGACCGACGGTGATCGCCGTCGTCGTCGTGGATCCCCCGCCCACCGCGAGACCGAGCGCAACGCCCGCGACCCCGACCGCGATCAGCCCGGCGGAGCCGAGCCCCACGAACGCGCCGAAGCTCGCGATCTCACGATCGCGCGTCGACTCCAGCTCACCCCGGCGCGGCCCCGGGCAACGGCCGCGCGCGTCGCCGCACGCGGCGTCGAGCTCGGCGCCGGCGTTCAGCGCGTCGACGCCGAAGGCCGCCGCGACGCCCACGAGCGCGACGCCCACCCCACCCACCGCGAAGGGCCACACCGGCAGCGGCTCGCCCGGCATTGGTGGCGGCGGAGGAGCCGTCGCGCGCGGTGGCGGTGGCGCCTCCTTCTCCAGCGCGACGACGACGGACTGCGCGTCCTTCTGCGCCCCCAGCTCGATGCGCCGGGTGAACGGCCGGTGCCCGCTCGCCCGCGCGACGACCTCGAACGAGCCGGGATCGAGGGTCGAGGCTCGATTCCACCGCTCCTGCGGGAGAGGCGCGCCGTTCACCTCGACGACGAGATCGGGGAGCGCAGCCACCTCGTCGGGCACCCGCACCGTGAGCGTCGACAGCAGCGCCGCGAGCTCGTCGCGGCGGACCTGCGCGACGACGATCGCGTCCTCGTACTTCGCCCTGTCGGCGTGCTCGATCGCGCGATCGAACTCGCCCCACGCCGTCGCGGTCTTTCCCTGGCGGCGATGGCACTCCGCCAGGTTGAGCAACGTGTCGCCGCGGTCGTGGAGGCGGTGGCTCTCCTGCAGCGTCGCGCACGCCTCGGCGAGGGTGCCCCCCATCATCAGCGCGCGTCCCTGGTCGAAGAGCGCGTCCGCCCGGGCGGCGTCTCCGGCCGCGAGCGCGGAGGGCGGCGGAGCCGGAGCGTCCCCCGACGTCGCCTGCGCCCACACCGGCCCGGGGGCGACCACGAGCGCGACGGCAGCGATGAGCGTCGCCGACGACCGACGGAGGGGCACAGCGAGACGCGGCCAGGAGCTCATTTCTTGTAGACGTCCCATTTGTCGAAGGGGTTCGGCGCGACGCTGGCCGGCGGCGAGGGCGCAGCGCTCGGCGGCGCTGCCGCAGGCCTAGGCCGGGGGCCGCCGAGGGACGCCGGCGGCGCCGCCACCGGCGCGCTTGCGCTCGCGGGTGGCTCCGTGGCGACCGACGCCGCCGAGGCGGGCGGCGGCGCCGGTCGCGCGACGGGAACCGCCGTACCCGCGGTGGCAGAGCTCGGCGTGGCGCGCGCGTCGGTCGACACGAGCGCCTTGCTGCTTGTCAGCATGCGCCCCATGTCCGCGATCGAGACGTAGGACCAGTCGAGCGCGGTGAGCGCGTGATAGGTCGCCATCCACCGCCGGCCCTCGCCGTCATACTCCAGGCTGCCGCTCCTGCCCGCGGCGACCGCGTCGGCGACCTCGCGCGCGAGCGGCGCGCGGCCTCCGCTGCCGTTGAGCTCGGCGTGCACCGTGCCGTCGCGGGCGAGGAGCAGCCGCGTCTGCACGTAGTCGAGCTCGAGCGGGTCCTGCTCCTGCAGGAGCCTGTTCATCGCGATCTCCAGCACCACCACGCCCCCTAGCGCCGCCCCGTCGTGGACCGCGGTGCTGAGCGGCAGCACCCTCGCCGGGCCGCGCTCGTACGGGTTCGACCAGTGAACGCCGCGCCCGAGCGAGGCCGCCAGGTAGGGAGGGTCGCTGGTGGCGTCGAGGCGCGGCCCCTCCGCCGGGAGGGCGATCGTGGCGCCGGACGCCAGCACCACGCGCGCGTGCACCGCCGCGCTGTCGAGGAGGGCCTCCTGGAGCGCCGGCTCGAGCGCGGCGCCGACCGACGCCTCCGGCACCGTGGCCAGGGTCGCCTGAACTGCGCCCGCCAGTCGCGCGATCGCGATCTCGTGGCGGGCGAGCTTGCGGTCCAGGCGCCCGGCGGCGATCGCCGACTCCGTCTCCAGCTCGCTCTGCCGGAGCTCGCTCGCGTGGAGCGCGTCGAGCCGCGCCTGGCCCGTCCGCTGGGTGACGATGGTGGCGATGGCTCCCAGCAGGGCGAGCGCCATCATGAGCGCGAATGATGCCGCGCGGTGCCGGCTGATCCAGCGGGTCGCCCCGCGCAGCGGGCCATCGGGGAGCGCGGTGATCGGCTCGTTGCGGAGGACGAGGCGCACCTCGGCGGCAAGGGCCGCGATCGTCGGGTACCGAGCCTCGACGCCGCGCGCGGTGGCCTTCTCGACGATGGCCACCAGCTCGCGCCACATGGGGCTGTCCTGGCCGCCCTCGGGGAGGGGGTCGCGCCGCGCCTCGCGCGCCTTGTGGAGGACGTCCTCGACGGTCTTGCCGCGCACCGCCTGCTCGAGGGTCAGGCACTCCTGCAGGATCAGACCCATCGTGTACTGATCGCTGCGTCCGTCGAGCTCGTGATTGCGCCCCGAAGCCTGCTCGGGCGACATGTACGCGGGGGTTCCGACCGTCGCTCCCACGCGCGTGCGCATTCCCGCGACGTCGCCGTCCACCGAGGCGAGCTCGATGCCGGCGTCGATGGCCTGGCCGCCGGCGCCCATCGGCCGCGCGATGCCCCAGTCCATCAGGTAGACCTCGTGGTGCTTGCCGACCATCACGTTGGACGGCTTGAGATCGCGGTGGACGATGCCCTTGGCGTGCGCGTACTCGAGCGCGTCGCAGACCTTCAGGAAGATCTCGAGGCGCTGCTCCAGCACCAGGTGAGACGGCAGGCTGTCGCCGGCCTTCACGAGCGCGCGTGCGTCGGCGAGGAGCTCGGCCAGGTCCTTCCCGGCGACCAGCTTCATCGCGTAGCCGAGCGCGCCGTCGGCGCCGACCTCGAGCGCGTACACCGGCACGATGTTCGGGTGCTCGAGCTGCGCCGTGATCTGCATCTCGGAGAGGAAGCGATCCACCAGCGCGCGGTGCGAGGCCATCGCCGGCAGCACCGTCTTCAGCGCAACGCGCCGCCGGAGGTGGATGTCGCGCGCGACGTCGACCGCTCCCATCGCGCCCTGACCGAGCCTCGCGATCGGTTCGTAGCGGGCCTCCTGCGGATCGGGCCGGGGGATCGAGGCGTTCGCCTCGGGACCGGAGAACCCGCCGATCGCGGTCTCGACATCGGCCATGCTGCCGGCGTCAGGCGTCGCATGCCGCCCCGGGGCCGCGTCCGCGCGGCCCGACCGCCCGGAGAGGAGGGTGGGCGAGACCGCGGGGGCCGGGCCCAGCTCCACGTCGGTCTGTGCATAGAGCTCCGTCACCGCCGCGGCATCGAGGATGCGCGCCTTGACGAGGTAGGAGACGAACCCGTCGAGATCCTCCGACTTCGCCTCGGTGCGGTATCGGGCAAACAGGGATGGCAGGTCCAGCTCGACCTGGGCGCCGAGGCGTTGCTTCAGCTGGTCGAGGTTCACGTCGATCGCCCAGCATAAGCCGCGCGCCGCGCGCGCCTCAAGGCAACCTGTCCCTGCGTCAGGCGGTCATCGCTCTCGCGCGCCGCGCTGGGCCGCTGGCGAGCGCGTGGTGCCGCGAGCCCCTGTATCGTGGGCGCGTGCTCCTCTTCCAGAAGCGCTTCCACGAGGGCCTGGTCTCGGGCGCGATCACGCTCACCTTCCGCCGGTGGGCGAAGCCGCATGTGAAGCCGGGCGGTCGCTACCGGTGCCACCCCATCGGGGTGCTGGAGGTCGACGCGATCGTCCGCGTGGTGGTCGCCGACATCACCGAGACCGACGCCGTCGCCACCGGGTTCGTGTCGCTTGCCGAGCTCGTGCAGTACATGGGAGGCGCCTCGGAGGAGCCGCTGCTCCCCACGACCGAGGTCTTCCGCGTCGCGCTTCGCCACGGCGGAGATGGCGATCGAGTCGGGGGTGCGCTCGAGGAGCACCTGACGAAGGAGGACGTGGCGACGCTTCGCGAGAAGCTGTCTCGCCTCGATCGCGACGGGCCGTGGACGAGGCGGACGCTCGCCACCATCGAGGCGCTGCCGCGCGTGGCCGCCTCGAAGCTCGCGGTGAAGCTGAAGCGCGACAAGCTCGAGCTGAAGGAGGACATCCGCAAGCTGAAGAAGCTCGGGCTGACGCAGAGCTTCGAGGTCGGCTACGAGCTGTCGCCGCGGGGGCGCGCGTTCCTCGCCGCGACCCAGCGGAAGAAGCGCGCGACCGGGAACCCGGACCGGTGAAGCGGGCAGGGGCGCGAGCTGGAGCGCACGCTGGCGGTGAGGGTCACCTGGCGATCGCGTCGCGCGTGATCTTCGCGGGTTGACGGGCGTCAGGCGACGGCTACGTTGTGCGTCGGTCTCATCACCACGGGGGCGATCGGCTTCGACGTGGGGACAGAGAGTGCATCTGCGTGCTGGCGGCTCCTGCTCCGCCTATCAAGCGGGACGTCTATTTGCGAACGACAACGCAATCGCTCTCGCGGCCTAAAGAACCGCGGTAGCCGACTGACGGGGAGATCGTCCTGGTACCCCGACGTCGTCAACCACTAGGGCTGGATCTCGCGAGGACGCCCTCGATAGCGGGATCGAGAAAAAGTGAGGGATAGGTCGTGGCCGAATCCGCGAACCCAGTCGCCGGGGATACGGCGACTACGTACGTGAATGAAGATGCATTCAAAGCCTCGCGGACGTGGGTTCAATTCCCACCGCCTCCACCAGCGCGATGAATTCGAACCGGGTCCGCACTCCTCGGAGTGCGGGCCCGGAGTCGTCTCGGCGACCAGCAGGTTGAGCGCGTCGACCTTGCAGACCGCGCGGAAGTAGGGCCGACCGACCTCGGGCGTCTCCGGGGTCAGGGTCACCGGGCCGGTCAGCCGCCGAAGGGCCAGGGCGGACTTCTCCGTGCGCTTGCTGAGCAGCTCGTTGAGCTTCTTCACCCGCTCCGAGATCCAGGCGCGCGGCGGGGGCGTGTAGGCGTGGTCCTTCGCCGACTCCATGCTGGCGACGTCGGCGGTGAGCGTCTTCACCTGCGCCTCCGCCTGGGCGAGCGCGTCGGGCAGGGCGGGCGTGGCGCGCCCGGACGCGACGAACTCGATGAAGTTGTGCACCCGGGCCTCGGCCCGGTGCAGCTCGAGCTTCTTCAGCCGGAGCTCCTCGGGGACGTGGGCGAACACCTCCCGGATCTTCACCGCCGTCCGCTCGTAGACCGCCTCCAGAACCTCGGGCTTGAGGACCTCCTCGTTGAGCGCGGCGATCATCTTGTCCTCGAGCCGCTTGCGCGCGATCAGCACCTTGTTGGTGCAGGTCTTCCACGCGGCGTTGAGGCAGCCGTAGTAGCCGGTGCCCTTGCCGCTCACCAGGGCGATGGCGCCCAAGCAGGAGCCGCAGCGGAGCCCGCCCGAGAGCAGGTGCGTCGGGTGCGAGTCGACGTAGCTGAGGCGTGTCCCCTGGAAACCCTTCTTCCCCTTCTTGCTGGGGATGACGCCGTCGATCTCGCGCCACCGCTGATTGGCAGCGGCGCGCTCCGCGTAACCGTCCAGGTTCGGACGTAGGAGGACGCCGTTGCGGTCGAGGCCGATGTCGCTACTGCGCGGCGGCCCAGGCGTCGGGCAGCAGGTCGTCGCTCTTCGCTGCCGGATGACGAAACGGAGCTTGGGGAGAGGGCCGGCGCAGCCAGCGCAGCCCACGGCCCTCTCGGAGCAAGCTGAAGATGTCCGCTTTGACCGCCCATCCGAAGGGTCGGCGCTTTCGCGGACACGTCTTCAGCCGGCGTCAAGGTCGGCCCGGCCGCCGTCATGCAGCAGCGTGCCTTCGTCGTGAACGCGCTGCACCAGCCCCTGGCGGTGAGCGTCAAGGTAGTTGCCGCCTCGGGTTCATGCGGCAGCCCTCGTTGTGGCGTGGTGCCGCGGAGTCGTAGCCGCATCCGAC
>JBKJLX010000625.1:0-4280 GCA_046596645.1 Polyangiaceae bacterium | reverse complement strand
TGAACGAGGGCTCGAGCGCCTCCTTGGCGGCGACGGCGATGCCCGCAGTCGCCTGGTTGTGCGGACCGCCCTGGAGCCCGGGGAACACCGCCTTGTCGATGGCGGCCGCGTGCTCCTTCTTGGTCATGATCATCCCTCCACGCGGGCCGCGGAAGGTCTTGTGCGTGGTCGACGTGACGACGTCGGCGATGCCGATCGGGCTCGGGTGCACGCCCGCCGCGACCAGCCCGGAGATGTGCGCGATGTCCGCCGCGAGGACGGCGCCGATCTCGTCCGCGATCGAGCGGAAGGCGGCGAAGTCGATGGTGCGCGGGTACGCGGTGGTGCCGCACCAGAGCAGCTTGGGCTGGTGCTCCTTCGCCAGGGCTCGCACCTGGTCCATGTCGATGCGGTGGTCGCTCTCGCGAACGCCGTAGGCGACCGACTTCCAGTGCTTGCCGGTGATGCTGACGCTCCACCCGTGGGTGAGGTGACCCCCGGCGGGCAGGCCGAGGCCCATGATGGTCTCCCCCGGCTTCACGAACGCCATGTAGACGGCGAGGTTCGCCGGGCTGCCCGAGTAGGGCTGCACGTTGACGTGCAGATCGGCCGCGGCCGCCTTCTGATCAGCGTTCAGCTTCGCCGTGAACAGCGAGCGGATGCGCGACTGAGCCAGCAGCTCGACCTGGTCGATGACCTGCTGCCCCTCGTAGTACCGCTTGGTCGGGTAACCCTCGGAGTACTTGTTGGTGAGGATCGAGCCGCACGCCTCGATCACCGCGCGCGACGCGTAGTTCTCGCTGGCGATGAGCCGGAGCGTCTCCGCCTCGCGGCGGTCCTCGTCGCGGATGAGGGCGGCGATCTCGGGATCGACCTCGTCCAGCGACTTGCGGCCGGTCCGCTGGGGGATGTTGGGCTGGGGGATGGTGCTCACGCGACGTCGAACTCCCCGCGCGACAGGATGTCGGCCACGCGCCAAAGGAACGAGTTGGCGGCGACCCCGTCCACGATCCGGTGATCGTAGGAGAGCGCCATGAACATGACCGGGTGGATCGCGATGGTGTCCTCGCCGGCGTGCTCGACGACGACGACCCGCTTCTTGATCTCGCCCATGCGGAGGATGCCCACGTTGGGCTGGGAGATGATGGCGGCGCCGAAGAGGTTCCCCTTCAGGCCGGGATTGGAGACGCTGAAGGTCGTCCCCGCCAGGTCGTCGGCGGTGATCTTGCCGCCGCGCGCGCGCGTCGCCAGCTCGTCGATCCCGGCGGCGATGCCGCGCAGGCTCAGCTGGTCGGCATGCTTGATGCTCGGCACCACCAGGCCGGTCGGCGTGTCGACCGCGACGCCCAGGTTGATGTCGCGCAGGACCGCGAAGCTGCCCTCCAGCACGCGCGCGTTGAGGTTCGGGTTCTCGCGCAGGGCGCGCACGGTGGCGGCGCAGATGAAGGCGAGGAAGGTGAGCGGAGTGCCCTCCTTCTTGAAGCGATCCTTGTGCAGGTCGCGCAGCTTGCTCGTCGCGTGGAGGTCGACCTCGGCGACCGTCACCACGTGGGGCGACGTCACCTTGGAATAGACCATGTGGTCCGCGGTGATGCGCCGGCGCCGCGAGAAGGGCACCACCTGGTCGCCGGGCTTCGGCGAGTACGGCGGGACCTTGTAGGCGCCGAAGCCCACGCCCGGGATCGGCGGCACGAAGCCGCCGCCGGCCTGCACCAGGGCCGACAGCTCGGCCGCCGGGCTCGCCGGCGCGGCGGCCTGCGCCGGCTGACCCGGCTGCACCGGCGCGGGCGGCGGGGTGGAGTGGCCGGCGGCCTTCCGCACATCCTCGTGGGTGATGCGGCCCTGGTCGCCGGTGCCGACGACGCGCGTCACGTCGACGCCGGCCTCGAGGGCCATGCGCCGGGTGGACGGCGACGCGAGGGGCGCGCCCGGTGCGCCCGGGGCGTTGGAGATGGTGGCCGGAGCCGCCTGCTGCCGGCTCGAGCTCGGACCGCTGGAGCTGGCCGCGGCCTGCGCTGGCGCAGGGGCGGCCGGCGGGGGATCGGCGGGACGCTGCGCGCCGCCGGCCGAGGAACCGTCGGTCGCCGTCTCGTCGATCTGGCAGAGGGGGGCGCCCTTGGCGAGCGTCTCTCCCTCCTTTGCGAGGAGCCTCGCCACCTTGCCGGCGCTGGGCGAGGTGATCTCGGTGTCGGCCTTGTCGGTCGCGACGGTGAGCAGCGGCTGCTCCGCACGGACGAAGTCGCCCTCGCGCACGAGCCACTTGGTGACGGTGCCCTCGGCGACGCTCTCGCCGAGCTGGGGCATGGGAACGTCGATCATCGTGCTCGATCCTCCAGCGGGGGCGCCGGTCTACACCCGACGCGGGATCGGGGCAACGCGTGGTCCCACGATTGCTTCGTAGGTCGCGGAACCCAGGAGCGGCGAGCCCCGAGCCAGAGCACGTGAGGCATCTCGCACGCCCCGTGGCGTCCGCGCCGCACACCGCGACGCCCACGAAGCCGGGAGCCCCAGGATGGGCATCGAGACGATCGGGTCACCCCTGCACTGGGCCGGGTTCCTCGTGTTCATCGGGGCCATGCTGGCCCTCGATCTCGGCCTGGTGCACCGGCGGCCCGGCGTGCTGTCGATGCGCAACGCCGCCGTCTGGAGCGCGGTGTGGGTGGCACTCGCGCTCGGCTTCAACGCCGCTGTCTGGCTCACCTGGGGGGCCGAGACCGGCGAGGCCTTCCTCACCGGCTATCTCATCGAGAAGGGGCTGTCGGTCGACAACCTCTTCGTCTTCTACCTGACCTTCGCCGCCTTCCGCGTCCCGCTCGAGCACCAGCACCGGCTCCTCTTCTGGGGCATCGCCGGGGCGCTGGTGCTGCGCGCGGCCATGATCCTGGCAGGGAGCTGGGTGCTCACCCATCTGCACGGGGCCATCTACGGGTTCGGGGTGGTCCTGCTGGCGACCGGCGTGAAGATGCTGGCGCGCCCGGGGCGCGAGCCGCACCCGGAGCGAGGGAGGATCTTCGGAGCCGTCACGCGTGTGGTGCCCACCACCTCCGCGCCCCGCGGGGCGAGCCTCTTCGCCCGCGAGGACGGCCGCCTCAAGGCAACGCCATTCTTTCTGGTGCTGCTGCTGATCGAGCTCACCGACATCGTCTTCGCGGTCGACTCCATCCTCGCGGTCTTCGCCATCACGCGCGACCCGTTCGTGGTCTTCACCTCCAACATCTTCGCCATCATGGGGATGCGCTCGCTCTACTTCCTCCTCGCGGGCATGGCCGGGCGCTTCGCCTACCTCCAGCCGGGCCTGGCCCTGGTGCTGGTCTTCGTGGGCGCCAAGATGGTCGCGTCGCACTGGGTGAAGGTGCCCGTGGTCGCCTCGCTGGCCATGGTCTCCCTCCTCCTCGGGGGATCGATCGTGGCCTCGATCATCAAGACGAGGCTGGAGCGGCGTCGCGCGCGCTCGTCGCCGGGCGGCGTCAGAGCATCGTCCCGCCGCTCGCTGCCGCCAGAGCCTTTTCCAGGGCGCGCGCGTTGAAGCCGACCAGGATCTGCCCCGCGATGTCGATCACGGGGATCGAGCTGCCGCGGCGCCCGGCCTTCTCGAGCTTCTGCTGCATCTCCGCCTGGGCACCCGGCGCCGTCTCCACGTCCTTGACGATGGTGGGGACGCCGCGCGCCTTCAGCCAGTCGGCCGCATCGTGGCAGGGCTTGCACCACGCGGCGCCGTAGATGACGACGATCACCCCCTCCGGCAGGGGGTTCTTCCCCGAGGAGGGGGGCAGCGGCCCTGGCGCGCCACCGGCAGGCGGGGGCGAGGCCCCGCCCGGCGGCGGTGCCAGCGCAGGCGGCGCCGCCTCGGCGAGCCAGGCCGCGCGCCGGTGCTCGATCTCGCGCTCCCACGCGCTCCGCGCGACCGACTTCGCCTCGTACGTCCCGCCCTCGCCGCGCTGCCCGAGGTCGGCGACGTAGATGGGGTCGCGCGTCCCGTCCTCGTTGTCGGCGACCAGGACGCGCACGAAGCCTCGACCGTCGGCGGGCACGTCCCCCGGGGCGACCTCGACGTGGGTCGCTCCCCGCCCGTCGATCCACGTCAGCATGAGGTTGGGCGTGTCATCGCCGAACGTCAGCGCCGGCAGCTCGCCGGCCACCGTCGGCGTCGTCCCGTCGTCCTTCCGGTCGCCGCAGGCGGACACGGCCCCACCGAGGGCCGTGGCGAGCACGAGGAGGAGGGAGACCGCGTAGCTTCGCCGGACGGAAGCGAGCACGACGACAAGAGTGTAGCGAGGAGCCCATCCCCGCAAGCTCAGAGG
>JBKJLX010000603.1:0-3948 GCA_046596645.1 Polyangiaceae bacterium | reverse complement strand
GATCCGGCCGAGTGCAACCCCGGCGGCACCGGTGGCGGTGGCAGCGGGGCCGGCGGCAGCCCGGGCCAGCAGTGCGACGGCGGCGTGCAGCCCTGCGGTCTCGAGGGGCAGGACCCGTGTGCTGCGGGCTTCGCCTGCATCACCGGCTGCTGCGTCGCCGCGCCGACCTGAGCAAGCGGCGTACGACGAAGCGGCGTACTACGGGGCGGACGGCGTCATCGACGCCAACCGCGCCAGGCCGAGATCGACGAGGCAGGCGGCGGCTGCGTTCCAGCCGCCGCAGCCGATGACGCCCCCGCCGGGGTGGGTGGAGGCGCCGCAGGCATAAAGACCCGCGGGTCCGAGGCGGTGGGGGATGCGGTCGGCGAAGCCGAACGCGTTGTCGACGTGCTGGATGTGCCCCCAGCGAATGCCGAAGTGCCGCTCGATGTCGGGAGGCGCCAGCGTCATCGCCTCGACCACGAGATCGCTGGTGCCCGGGGCGAAGCGGTCGCAGATGGCGAGCAGCTTCGCGGTGTAGCTGTCGCGCACCTCGTCCCAGCTCTGCCCGCCCGCCAGATGGTAGGGCACCCACTGCACGAAGAGCGCCGCGTTGTGGTGTCCGGCGTCGTCGCGCAGCGTCGGGTCGATCGGCGTGTGGAAGTACCACTCGATCGCCGGCTCCTCCGGCAGGCGTCCCGCCATGGCCTCGGCATGGCCGTGCCGCAGCCGGTCGAGCACCACGTCCTCGTCGGGAAGGAGGTGGATGGTGGGCCCGAACTGCCCGCGGTCCTCGGGCAGGCAGGTGAAGCGAGGCAAGCCCCGCAACGCGAGGTTCACCTTCATCGTCGTGCCGTCGCGCTGCAGCTCTCCGAGCCGTGACACGAAGGTGGGGCCGAGCGCCGCATCCCCCACGAGGTCGCGCATCGTCCACGGGTCGGCGTTGCAGAGGATGGCGCGCGCGTCGATGCGCTCGCCGCTCGCCAGCACCACGGCCGTCGCGCGGCCGTTCTCCGCGGCGCCGCCGGTGGTCTCGATGACGGCCACGCGCGCGCCGGTGCGGATGCGTGCGCCGTGCTCGCGCGCCTTGCCTTCGAGGATGCGGGCGACGGTGCCCATGCCGCCCTCGACGATCATCCACGTCCCGTCCGAGCCGGGGAGGCGACACATGTTGTGGACCAGGAAGCCCATGCCGGTGCCCGGCGTGTCGTAGCCGCCGTGCGCACCGCTGAGCGCGTCGGTCACCGCGTACATCGCCTTGACCAGATCGCTCTCGAAGCCGAATCGATCGAGGTACGCGGCGATGGATCCGCGGCACAGCCGGACGAACGCCTCGCGCAGCTCGGGGCGGACGCGCAGCGAAGCCGTCTCCTCGATCGACCGCGGGGGCGCGAGCCAGCTGGGCGCGACGTCGTCGCGCAGCGCGGCGAGCTCACGGTTCATCGCCAGGTGCGCCTGCCAGTCGGCCTCGGAGAAGAAGTCGACGAACTGCCGCCTCAGCGCGGCCTCGTCCGACCCGAAGAGGAGGAACCGCTTCCCGGTGGTGGGGAGGAAGTAGTGCGGGTCGCGGCGGCGCAGCGGTAGCTGCACGCCGAGATCGGCGAGCAGCTCGGGCGGCGTCATTCCCAGCAGATAGGCCCCGGTGGAGGCGCCCAGGCCGGGCGCCTTGGTGAAAGGACGCTCGGTGCGGGCGGCGCCGCCCACGACGTCGGCCGCCTCGAGCACCAGGACGGAGAGTCCGCGGCGCGCCAGGACGATGGCGGCGACGAGCCCGTTGTGCCCGCCACCGACGATCGCGACGTCGACCCGCTCCGCCACGATTCAGCCGATCCGGCGCTCAGGCGCTGCGCATCCCGGAGACAAGTCGCTCGGAGACCCGTGGCTCAGAAACCACAGTTCGCCATGCGCGACGGCTGCAGCGAGCGCGCCGCCTTGCGCTTGGCGAGCGTGTTGGGGAGGCGCTGATCGGGCAGCGTGTCGCCGGAGTCGATCACCTCCTGCAGCACGCGGGTGTAGTTCTCCTTGTCGCCCTTCATGCAGTAGTAGGTCCGCGCATACTGGACCTTGGCGGAGAGGAACTTGCCGTCGGAGATGCGGAGGGCCTCCTCGAAGTGCTTCTTGCCCTCCTCCAGCTCGCCGATGGTGCTGCGGGCGTGGTAGCTGCCCACGGCGACGTGCGCTGCGCCGTACAGAAACGACGGCTTCAGCTCGAGCACGCGCTCCATGAAGGCGACGCCCACGAAGAGCTCGGACACCAGCGCCGGGTCGTCCTTGCCGGCGCCGACGCGGCCCATCCACGCCTGGCCCATCCAGAAGAGGAGCTCGACGTCGTCCTCGTCGAACTGCTGCACGTACGCGCGGATCGTGTCGGCGTTGCGTGTCGCCGGCTCGAAGCCCGCGACCTCCGACTCCAGCAGCTGCTTGCCGTACCAGATCCCGCGGGAGTAGCCCTCGATGGCGCGGCGCTTGTGATAGCCGAAGTCGGGCGACAGTTGACCGCCCTGGTCCTCGGCGCGCTCCATCGCGTCCTCGATGAAGCCGAAGGAGGAGCCGGCCCACGAGCGGAGGAGGAGAAACTGCGCGTCCTCGTTGTCGGGGGCGAGGTAGCGCATACCCTCCATCTGGGCGATGCCGGCGAACGCGGCGGCGTTGGCGACCTCGAAGTCGCCGATGGTGTTGACCGCCGCCGACGCGGTGCGCGTCGAGCTGATCTGGCCGTCCAGCAGCACCTTCTTGATGCAGCCCGTGCCACCGGTCAGCGTCGTCGTCGCGAGCGCAACCGTCCCCACCGCCTGGATCCATCCCCGCATGGCGGGCGCTTCTACAGGCGCGCGCCCCGCCGCACAAGCCCGACCGCCGGGCTCACGGGAGGGGGCGATTCCTCGCGCCCTCGAGCACCTTGAGGAACGCGGCGTCGGCGCCGCTCGAGGGCGTGCCTGCGTAGACGCGGAAGGGGCTGGGGAGCGTGGAGTTGGCGCGCTGCCCCAGCTCGATGCACGCTATCGCGGAGGGCAGCGCGACGAGCGCGTCGTCGATGCCCTCGCCGGTGCGCGTCGCTGCACCCAGCGCGTCGAGCTTGGGCCCCAGCGGCGCGCAGCTCCCCACCGTCTGCGGCAGGTCGACCGGGCGCAGCTGCGGGGTCGGGCAGCACGCGTGCTGGATCACGGTGAACGCCGCCATCTCGTACCAGGAGAGGACGGCCCACACGCGCATGGCGTCGGTGGTGCGGGCGAGGAGGAGCCCGTGGCGCGCCACCTCCCCGCGGATCAGCGCCGCGCCCCGCCTCGGATCGCTCTCGCTGCACATCCCCAGGAGCGACGCATCGCCCGCGAAGGCGTCGCCGGGGAGGATGCTCTCCACGCAGACGAGCGGCGAGGCCATGGAGGCGGGCGGAGCGTGGGCGGAAGTGGCGAGAGGCGCAGCGGTCGCCGAAGCGGACGTCGTCGCGCTCGCCGTCGGCGCGACGGAGGCGACCGCCGCCGGCGTGGGCGCGCTCGCCGAGGCGTCGCCGGCGTCGGTCACGGCCGGCTGCACCCCGGCCGGAGGGGGTCGACGGGCACGAACGCCGAAGGTGACGGCCGCGGCCAGCAGCCCCGACGCGACGAGGAGAGCTAGCCAGGGGGTCTTGCGCGCGGGCTTCGGTGTCGCCGTCGAGGTCGGCCCGGCGGTGGGGGGCGCGTCGCGGGAGGTGGGACCGGCGCCCAGCTGCTGCGGGGGCGAAGACAGCGCCGGTGGCAGCGACGGCGCGTGCGACATTCGCCCGGCCAGGCCCCAGTGGATCGCGATCGAGGCGCCGGTGGCGTCGGTGTCGATCCCGTTGGCGAGCGACCAGCCCGCCAGCTCCTTGCCGAAGGCCTTCATGTCAGGCCAGCGCGCGGTACGGTCCTTGGCGAGGGCGCGCCCGATGATCGCCGCGAGCTCGGTGTCGGCGGCGCCCAGATGATCGAGCGGCTCCGGGGCGTCCTCCAT
>JBKJLX010000483.1:0-5544 GCA_046596645.1 Polyangiaceae bacterium | reverse complement strand
GGTGCAAGGTGCGGCGATGCTCCGAGCCGTCGACCTCCTCGGCACCCTGGCAGCCGCGGCCGCGCTCGGCGGCTGCCTGTTCGCGGCGGAGCCAGAGCCGGAGAGGCGGTCGCTCGTCACCTATTTCCACCACGGCCGCGGTGATAACTACACCGCCGCGAGCTTCCAGGCCGCGAATGACTCGCTCCACCACGCCTACCAGCACGTCCGCAAGGAGGGGACCGTCTCAGCGCGTCCCGGCCCCGGCCTCAAGCCCATCGAGCTCTTCTGGCACGAGCAGCGCGCCGACTACTTCCTCACCGCCACCGAGGAGGGCCGCCGGGACGCGATCGCCAGCGGCTACCAGTCGGTGCGGGTCGAGGGGTACGTCCACGAGACCAGCTCGCCAGACACCCTGCCGCTCAAGCTGTTCTACAGCGAGCAGCGCGGCGACAACTACTCGACCGCGAACCCGCAGGGTGAGAAGGATGCGCTGGCCGCCGGCTACTTCTTCGTCCGCGTCGAGGGCCACGTGGACGCGCCGGCGCGCTGACGGACCGTCTCACGTCACCGCTGCGGTTTGGCCGCGACGTCGGCTGCCGTGGCCGAGCGCAGCGGGACGTCCCACTCGGCGGCGTCGTCCTGGATGCGCTGGAGCGCCTCCTCGACCCGGGGGAGAAAGCGCGCAGCGGTCTCGTGGTGGAAGCCGATGCTGAGGACGACGTCGTGGGTCGGGTCCTCGCGCCACATCGCCTCGAGCTCGAGGTAGACGTCGAACATCTCGTCGGCGGTCATGTAGTCGGCTAGCGCGCCGTTGTCCGGGATCTCGAGGATGTGGCCGCCCTCGTCGGTCTCCAGGCGCACGGGCTGCGAGGTGCTGGTCGTGCCCTTCCACAGCTCCTCGACCCAGCCGTGGAGCGGCAGGTCGCCGATCTCGGAGGCGAGGAGCTCCGCCGGCACCGCCGAGTTCTCGGTGAGGAACCCCTCGGCGACCAGCGCGTCGCGCACGTTCGGCTTCGCCATCCACCCGCCAGCGCGGAAGCTGGTCGCGCGGCCGAGGCCGTTGGCCTCCAGCGTGTCGACGCTGAAGCGGACGACACCGCGCAGCTCGTCGGTCTCGTACGCGCTGATCGGGACCTCGTGGCCACAGTCGGAGAACGACGACGAGCAGCCGCTGGCGGCGCCGTTCGGATCCCAGAACGTCGGCGTGTCTCGGAAGGTGACGCCCGAGGCCTGAAAAAGGCTGCGCCAGCCGTGGATGTGCAGGCCAAGCTCGTCGTCGGGCAGGAGGCCGCGCGCGATCGCGTCCTTCACGTCGGCGGCGACGGCGTCCTGCTTGGTGAAGTAGGCGGCATTGAGGAACTGGACCAGCTTCACCTCGGGGAACCGCTCGCGCAGACCCTCCATCGCGGTGAGGTTCTCTTCCTTCAGGTCGCGTCCCTCCCAGTCGACGGTGACCAGGAGCAGGAGGCGCCCCTCCTCGGTGTCGTGCTGCTCCTCGCTGCCAGTCGACGTCTCCTCGGCGCAGCCGGGGGCGCCGGCCGCCACGGCGGCGGCCAGGGCGAGGGAGGAAAGGAGGCGGCGGGCGAGCGACGGGCGGATCATCGGGCCCACATAAGCATGCCCCGTGCCTGGCTCAAGCCGGGTTTAAACCCGATCAACGCCCCCTCTCGCTCGCCGCGAGGGCGCTGCCTGGAGAGCCGGCGATCCATGCTCGTCGTCATCAGGGGGGCAAACGTTCGCCTCCCCCTAGCTCGGCGGGGCAAGCTCGATGGAGAAGGTGTCGATGGCGGCGCCGGTCTCGTCGATGGCGGAGCCGGCGATGGCGTCAGCGCCGACCTCGAAGTGGACGGCGTGGAACGCGCGTGCCGCGGCCTGCCGGAGGGACGCCTCGTCGGCGACGAGATCGACGTTCTCGTCGACATCGCCGAGCGCGCCGCCACCACCCCCGGTGGTGACGTAGACGATGCCGCTGGAGAGGAAGCGCTCGTAGCCGTGCATGTGCCCGGCGAGCACCAGACGGACTCCGTTCTCCACGAAGATCGGCTCGTAGTGCGCGCGCAGCTCGGGGCGGCTCGCCACGTCGCCGACCGAGATGAGCGGCCGGTGCATCGTGATCACGGAGCCACGGAACCCCTCGCTGGCCGCGGCGTCGATCAGGCTCGCCTCGAGCCATCCGCCCTGCTCGCTGCCTACCGAGAGGTCTCCCTCGGTGTCGAGGACGAACACGTGGAGGCCGCCTGACTCGAAGCGGTAGTAGGTCGGCGCCGCGCCGTCGCCGCCGTCGGCGAAGAGGCGCAGGTAGTAGTCCTCCAGCTCGTGCTCCAGCTCCGCCTCGTGGTTGCCGTACGTCGGCGCGAACGCCCCGGCGGCGAGCATCGGCTGCATGGAGATGAACCACTGCGTCCACGAGTCGACGATCGAGGAGTAGTACTGGATGTCCCCCTCGTGGAGGACGAAGTCGGGCTCGCGCGCGACGAGGTGCTCGACGATGGCCTCGGTCGGGGCGATGCCGGGGTTGGTGTCGCCGATCGCCCAGAACGAGAAGTCGTCGCCGCTCGGCCGCGAGGTGCAGAACCGGCCCTGGCGCTCGGGCTCGGCGGCGATCGCGTAGCGATGGCAGGCGCCGGGCTCGAGGTCCTCCACCACCACCTCGTTCAGCCAGTACGAGCCGGCGTGGTCGGGCAGCGTGACGCCCTCCAGCCCGAAGTACTCGGTGCGCACCTCGGCGCGCGTCTGGGTGCCGACCACGGCGCGGTCCTCGTCGCCGATCTCGACCAGCGCCGTGGCGTCGGTCTCGGCGCAGGCGTCCCAGCGCAGGGTGATCGAGGTCGGGGTCATCCGCTGCGCCCAGGGCCCCCGCAGCACCCCGGAGGGCGGGCACTCGAGCGCCGGGGCCTCGCCGCCCGCACCGCTGGACGCGCTGCTCGAGGCGGTGGCGTCGCCAGTGGTCGCCGCTTCCGACGAGCAGGTGCCCTGGCTGCACGTAGCGTCGTCCCCACAGGCGGCGAGAGCGACGGCGAGGCCGAGAGGCGCCCCCATCCAGAGCCTGCGACGGCGGACCATGAGGGGGAGCGTACCTCCCACCCGAGCGCCGCCGGCACTAGACTCGGCGCCCCAGGATGAACGAAGGCCGCGTCCTCCCCGAGCTCGTCGAGCTCCTCGCCCTCGAGCGCATCGAGGAGGACCTGTTCCGCGGCCAGAGCCAGGACCTGGGCTGGGGCGCCGTCTTCGGCGGCCAGGTCCTCGGCCAGGCCCTCTCCGCGTGCGTGCAGACGGTCCCCCCCGAGCGGCGCGTGCACTCGCTGCACGCGTACTTCCTCCGCGTGGGCGACGTGAAGAAGCCCATCGTCTACGACGTCGACCGCATCCGCGACGGCGGCTCGTTCACCACCCGCCGGGTGGTCGCCATCCAGTCGGGGCAGGCAATCTTCAACCTCGCCGCCTCCTTCCAGGCGGTCGAGTCGGGCTTCGAGCACCAGGACGAGATGCCGGAGGCGCCTCCTCCCGAGTCGTGCCCCACCGAGCAGGAGCGCCTCTCGGCGGTCGCCGATCGCCTTCCGCCCATGCTGCGCGAGCGCGCGGTCGCGGTGCATCCCTTCGAGCTGCGCGCGGTCGACGCGGAGGACGACCCGTTCACCCCCAGCAAGATGGCGCCGACCCGACGGGTGTGGATGAAGACGGTGGGCACCCTACCTGACGATCCCGCGCTCCACGCGTACCTCCTCGCCTACGCATCGGACCACTCGTTCATCACCACCGCGCTCCTCCCCCACGGCAAGACCTGGCTCTCGCCGGGCATGCAGGTCGCCAGCCTCGACCACGTGATGTGGTTCCACCAGCCGTTCCGGGTGGACGAGTGGCTCCTCCACGCGATCGACAGCCCCGCCGCGCACGGCGGGCGAGGCCTGGTGCGCGGGCGGGTCTTCTCGCGCGACGGGCGGCTCGTGGCGTCGACCGCCCAGGAGGGGCTCCTCCGCTGGAGGAACCCCGAAGCCCCGCGCACGCCTCGCCCGCCGCGCTGAGCCCTCCGGCAGGTCATCGCACGGAAACGGTCTTGGTGACCGACACCGGATCGCCCTCGAACGGCGGGACGGTCGCGGCGCGCAGCGCCCGAGCGATGCATCCGCCGGTGGGCGTGCCCATGTAGAACCCGTCGGCCACCACGACCTGCGTCGCGCGCCCCGAGCTCGCGAAGGTGACCACCACCCGCACAGCCCTGGGGCCCGCGTCGGTGCCCGGACACGCCTGCGCGTTCTCGCTGGAGCGCTCGATCGCGGCTGCGGCCGCCACCGGGTCGAAGGTCGCCACGCGCGCCGCGGGCGGCGCCTCTGCGACCGGGGAGCCTTCGAGCGGCAGGTCGACGGCGGGCGCCTCCGCGGCGGCCAGCGCGTCATCGACCACCGTCCCCGACGCGGCAGGAGGCGTGGCGGCGTCGCGCGCAGGCCACCGGCCACCGGTGCGGACGAACCATCCGGTGCCGACCGGCGGCATCGTCCTCGGTGACGGCGTGAGCGCCGCAGCGCTCGACCGGGGCGCGACGGGCACCGCCGCCTCGGCCCGCGCGCGATCGCCCGCCGATGCAACCTGGCGCGCTGCGCCGGTGCGGCTCGCCGGTGTCGGCGGCCTGACCTCCTCGCGGAAGGTGGAGGCCACCGCCAGCCCGACCACGGCGCCGAGCACGGCCAGAGCCGTGAGTGTGCGCGAGGGCGCTCGACCGTGCTCGGGGCGCACGGTCGCCGCAGCGTCGTCCGCTCGCGTGATCGCCACCGGGGCGGTCGACTGCGAGGGCTCGTCGGCGGCGAAGATCAGCTCGGCGATCGGGGGCGGGGAAGGGACGCGCGGCGCAAACGCCTTCGGACACGTCAGCTCGTCGATCGGCTCGTCCACCACGAGCTCCAGCCTCGATGCTGGGCGCGGAGGGCGCGGGGGGCGTGGCGGGTGCGGCGGCGTCGAAGGCGCGCGCGGCAGGGTCGTCACCGCCGCGGCGAGCTCACGCCGGGCTCCCGGCCGCGGCGGCGGCGGCAGAAGTCGACGCGGCGTCGGCGACATCGTCGGCAGCGGCGGCGGGCGCGGGCGTTCGCGCGGCGCGCGCGGCTCGCCCACGGCGACGGGTGGAGGATGCGACTCCCTCGGGTGGCAGGGCGCCTCGGGAGCGAACGGTGGTGGTTGGAGCTTCAGCATGAGCCGCCGCGCAGCAATCGACGAGCCACGGCGTCGCGTCGTGCGACGACGAAGGAGACGAGGAGGAGACGCAGAACGACGACATCGCCGGGAGCCGCAGCCCTGGGGCTTGGCTCACCGACGATGTCGTCGCGCACGGGCGAGATGGAATGTTCTCGAGCGCTCAGATGGGCAGCTCTCCACGATCGACGGGCTCGCAGACGCAATCCGACGAGCAGCCATCACCGTCGACCAGGTTCCCGTCGTCGCACCCCTCGCCCGCGTCGAGGGTCCCATCGCCGCAGCACGGCGGCGGCGGCTCCAGCGTGCACTCCGCCGAGCACCCGTCGCCGTCGACCAGGTTCCCGTCGTCGCAGTCCTCGCCCGCGTCGCGGTTGCCGT
>JBKJLX010000301.1:0-5300 GCA_046596645.1 Polyangiaceae bacterium | reverse complement strand
ATCGACTGCGTCGCACTGGATCCCGAGCCCAACAACGAGTGCCTCAACTCCGGCTGCGTCGACGGCGCCTGCGTCGACGTCGAGGTGACGGCCAACACGCCCATCGCGACCCAGCAGGGCGGCGACTGCCAGGAGATCGTCTGCGACGGCGACGGGGGAACGACGTCGCTGGCGGACGACACCGACGACCCGGATGACGACGAGTGCGAGCTGCACAGCTGCGACGGCGGCGTGATCGTGGACGACCCGGTCGACGCGAACACGCCCTGCGGCGACGCCGGCGACCTCGAGTGCGACGGCGCCGGCCTCTGCGTCGGATGCACCGACGCGCTCGACTGCGGCGCCGACTCGTTCTGCCTGATCCAGACCTGCTCGGTCGCCGGCGAGTGCGGCACCGCGAGCCGCAACGAGGGTCTGCTCGTCACCGGCTCCGACGACGACGGCGACTGCGAGCTCCTCCGCTGCGACGCCGGCGTCGAGGTCCCCGAGGCCGACGCGACCGACGAGCCGACCGCGCAGGGCGAGTGCAACGACGGCATCTGCTTCAACGGCGTGCCGACCCAGGACCCCGATCCGGGCGGCACCGCGTGCACCGGCGGCTTCTGCGACGACGCCGGCTCCTGCGAGGAGTGCTTCATCGACGCGAACTGCGGCGTGAACGACGCCTGCCGGACCAACGACTGCAACGCGATCTTCACCTGCGAGGACGAGCAGCTCGCCACCGACGGATTGCCGGTCGGCGCCGACCCGACCAACAACGACTGCCGCATCACCGCGTGCAACGCGGGCAACATCGACGCCGCTTACCCGGACAGCACCGACGTGCCGCCCGACGCGACCCCGGGCAACTGCCAGGAGCCGTCGTGCAGCAACGGCAACGTGGTGTCGGTCGCGGACAACACCGATGCCCCGGCGGAGACGATCGACGGTGACTGCCAGGTCCCGACCTGTACCAGCGGCGCGCCCGCCTCGACGGCGGACAACAGCGACACGCCGGCCAACGTCGTCGGCGACTGCCGCGACCCGGCGTGCGCCACCGGCTCGCCCTCGTTCACCGTCAACGACGCCGACGTCCCGAACGACGGCAACGAGTGCACGACCCAGACGTGCTCGGGCGGCAACGTGCAGACGACGAACCTCACCGGCACCGCGTGCGGAAACGGGGACGTCTGCGTCGTCGGCGTCTGCTCGGCGGGCTGCGTGAACGACACCGAGTGCAACCTCCAGGACACGACCTGCCGCGACTTCTCCTGCGACAACGGAGTCGGCGGGACGTTCACCTGCACCTCCGTGAGTCGGAACGACGGTGTGGAATTCCCGGCCGACGCAGACAACACCGACTGCACACACATGGTGTGCTCGAGCGGAGCGTCGGTCGCCGCGGACGACGACACCGACACGCCGCCGAATGACGGCAACCCGTGCACGCAGGACATCTGCTCCGGCGGTGACCCCTACCCGGAGACGACGGACGGCACGAGCTGCTCGCCCCCGGTCGGCGGCGAGTGCATCGACACCGTGTGCACGGCGCCCCCCACGGTGATCGCGACGATCCCCGCCGAGGACGACGCCAACGTGGACCCGCTCGCGTCGCTCGAGGTCACGTTCAGCCGCGCGATGAACACGGCGACTCTCACCGCTAACACCGGCATCGCCCCGGTGGACTGCGCGCTCCCGGCGGCCGGCACCGTGCAGGTCTCGGAGGACAACTTCACGACCTGCCTGGCGCTCGACATCACGTTCGTGACCGAGGCCGGCGGCGAGACGACCGCGGTCCTCTCGCCGGCGCCCGCGCTGTCGTTCGGCCGGACTTACGACATCCGCGTGCTTGCGGGTGCGGAGAGCGCGAACGGCATCCCGGTGACGCCGTTCTCGACGATGGATGGGTTCACCACGCAGGTGGATACGACCCCCGATGCGCTCGCTGGCCTGGTGGTCATCAGCCAGGTCTACGGGGGCGGCGGCAACACCAGCGCCCAGTACAACCGCGACTTCGTGGAGCTCCACAACCGCGGCAACACCACGGTCAGCCTAGCCGGCTGGTCGCTGCAGTACTCGTCGGGCGGCAGCACCTTCGGCGGCGGCGGCAACCTGCTGGCCCTCGTGGGGAGCATCGAGCCGGGCGGCTACTTCCTCGTCGGTCTGGCCAGCGGCGGCGCTGTGGGCGCCCCCTTGCCCACGGTCGATCAGCTGGGCACCATCGTCGTCGGCGCCAACGCAGGGAAGTTCGCGCTGGTGAACACGACCACCTCGCTCGGCGTGGTGGCCTGCCCGAGCAGCCCGACCATCGTCGACTTCGTCGGCTGGGGCACCATGGCGAACTGCTTCGAGGGCACTGGCCCGGCTCCGCAGCTGGGGAACACGCTGGCGGCCTTCCGCGGTGCCGCTGGTTGCACCGACACCAACCAGAACGGGGCCGATTTCACGGCCGGTGCGCCTGCCCCGCGCAACAGCGCGACGGCCGCGCTGTACTGCAGCCCGCCCGACGTCCTCAACGAGACCGACTCGACGAACGAGATCGATCTCTGCGTCATCCAGGTCCCGAGCGGCGTCACAGGATCCACCGGGACACTGATCGACTTCTTCGGTCGCGTGCGCGAGGCGGGCGTGACCGAGGCTGCCGGCGCGAGCGGGACCATCACCGCACAGTTCGGTTATGGGCCCCGCGATACCAACCCCGAGACCGAGGCTGGCTGGCTCTATCAGGCCGCGGCCTACAACAGCCAGCAAGGGACGGACGACGAGTACTGGGTCGACGACTTCGCCCTGCCGGCGACCGGGGACTACGGGTACGTCTTCCGGTTCAGCCAGGATGGCGGGTCCAGCTGGACGTACTGCGACCTCGACGACGCCGGTTCGACGGCAGGCGAGACGTTCGACATCGGCCAGATCGGTCCCATGACCGTCAACTGAACGAAGCACCCGTCACACCACGACGCCCCGCGGGCCAGACGGCTCGCGGGGCGCTCTCCATTTCCATCCAGTGGCCGCACCCGCGGAGCGCGCCCAGGGGTGTCACCCGGGGTTGAACTTGCCGTACGCCGTCGGCTGCGGTGCGCCGCGCGGCCACTGGGAGATCATCCGGTGCCTCTGCCGCTCCCAGGTGAAGAGCGCCTGCACGTCGGTGCCGACCTCGAAGGGGAACACCAGGCTGGCCACGCCGCCGGACGAGAAGACGAACGTCTCCGCGCCTCCGCCGCGCTCGACCTTCACGGCGATGGGCTTGCCGCGCGCCGGCTCGTCGCCGCGGCACGACACGCGGACCCACTCGCGGACCCCCTTGGTCTCGCAGCCGAGGGCGCTGGAGCCGAGGACGGTGACCTCGGGCACGCCGTCCCACTCCCCCGTGGTCGGCACCGCAGACCGACCACCGGCCGGCGCCGGCGTGGGCGCGGCAGCGGCTGGGCCGGGCGCGGCGGCCGCTCCCGCCGGCTGGACGGGCTGCGCCGCGGGCTGGGGCGTCACGGGCTGAGGGGCGGGCTGCACCGCCTGGGCGGGCCTGGTGGCTTCGGGCGCGGGCTTGGCGTCGTCGTCCTTGGATCCGCACCCTGCGAGCGCCGCGATGGCCACCCCGAGCGCCAGCAACACAGGACCACCGACGGGGCGCAGTGCGATCTCGGACATGACGTTCATCCCTCCAGGAGGCGGATGCTACGAGGCGGGGCCGGATCTGCGTACGGTCGCGTGCCGTCACGGTCCAGGTCGCGGGCGCGTGTAGGGCGACGGGTGGCATCCGCGCTCACCGTGGCATCCAGCCTCGCCCACGCGGGCCAGCTCAGTCCGGATTCTCGAGATCTGGAGGCCCGCGAACCGCGGCACGCGACCTGCATAAGGGTCCCGCACACACCGCGGCACCGAGCTGCCGACCCCCGCGTCACGCTCCGCAAGGAGCTCCGGACGCCGCAGCGCCCCGGTCCGAGACGGACGGAGGGCGCCAGGAGACCGTCGCCATGGACCCGAAGTCGAGGGATTCCCAGGTCCGAGCTGCGTCCGCAGGGCGCGCGTTCTTCGCCGCGCTCCTCGCGCTGTCGTTCGCAACCGGCTGCGACAGCTCCGAGTCCTCGGACGAGCTAGGGGACGAAGGCGAGCAGGCGGGCGAGGCGACCGTGGCCAGCGACGTGAGCGCGAGTGAGGGCCAGCGCCGCCTCACCGTCGACCGCGCGACCCGTGGAACCTTTGCCAATCCCGCCGTGGAGACGCCGACGCTCCTCGGAACCCGCCCCTCCATCGACGACGCCCGCAGCCCGGTGGGCACCGCCGACGCCGACGACGACACCGTCGAAGACGACACCACCGACGCCGCGGTCTGTGGCACGAGCGACGTGACCGCACCCGTGGCGGTCGGGCGCATCGTCACGCTGCCGGCGGACGTCTCGGGCCTCGAGGCGATCTCCCCCGCCGACTGCGTCGAGGTCGTCGACGACTGCGACGCGATGCCGATCGTCGAGCTGCTCTGGGCGCAGAGTGACGAGCCCGAGTCCGGCGTCGCCACCGACGACCGCTTCCCCGACGTGAGCGACCTCGGCTGCGGCCTCGGCGTCCGCGCGGAGCGCGCCGCGAACGGCGACGGACGCGTCTACACCATCGGCTTTCGCGCCACCGACCGTGGCGGAAATGCGACGCAGGGCACGTGCACCGTGCTCGTCGAGAAGGTCGCCGGCGTAGAGCCGCTCGACAGCGGCAGCCTCTACGAGGTCGATGTCCGCGGCCTGGGCTGCTCGGAGAGCTGAAGCAAATGTAGAGGGCGCGACGGCACGGACCTTGATGACGTGATCGCCATCCCATGAGCCTTCTCCCCTTCGTCCAATCGAGTCGCCTCGTTCTCCTCCGCGCGGTCGCCTGCGCGCTCCTTCCCTGCGCCCTCGCAGCCTGCGGCGAGGAGACGGCACCTCGCGACGACGTCGCTGCGGCCTCTGGCATGCTCGTCGTCGAGTGCGTCGACGTCGGTGAGGACGTCCCGTCGGGCAGCTGGGTCTGCGGCGAGCCGCGCATCGTCGAGTGCGGCAGCCACGACGGCGCCGAGATCGGATCGATCCACGCGTCCCTGGCGTTCCTCGACGTCGCCGCGACGTGCGACGAGCTCGCCCTGGAGCCCAGCGAGCAAGGCCCGTTCTCGCTGGGAGAGCACGTGATCCAGGTGAGCGACGCGGGCGACGCCCCGCTGTGCGCGTCGATCCTCACGGTGGTCGACACCACGCCCCCACGCGCGGGCGGCGCCTACCTCGAGCTCTGGCCGCCGAACCACAAGCTCTACTGGCTGTCGCCGGAGGAGTGCGCGGCAGGCGCCGCCGACACGTGCG
>JBKJLX010000294.1:0-4733 GCA_046596645.1 Polyangiaceae bacterium | reverse complement strand
GGTTCGCGCCGCGCGGCCGTGCAGGGTGCGTGCCGCAGCGCGGGCACCGCGCCAGGGACGGGAGGGAGAGGGTGGTGTCGCCGCCGAACGACTGAGACGGATCCCCGCGGGCGTGGCGGAAGGGTCGTGGCAGAGCGACTCGCCCCACGGGCTCAGCAGGGCAGCTCGTACCGGCGCTCGGTGCAGCCGTAGGCGTTGGGCACGAGCTCGATCACCGTGTGCAGCGGCATGGGGAGGAAGGGGCACTCGCTCGGCGGGATGTCCATGAGGTACGCGTAGAGCGCGCGCAGCACCGCCTGGTGACCGATGGCGAGGATGGGCCGCTCGCAGCGCTCGGTCTCGATGATCATCGGCTCCAGGCGCTGGATGAGATCGGCGTAGCTCTCCCCTCGCGGGTAGCGGTAGCCGAGCTTGTCCTCCGCGCGCGCCGCGAAGTCGTAGGGGTGCGTGCGGCGGATCTCGCTGTACGTCATCCCGTCGCAGACGCCGGCGTCGATCTCGTTGAGCGCGCGCCAGGCGGTCGGCGACTCCGGCAGGTAAGCCGCGGTCTGGATGGTGCGGCGCAGCTGGCTGGTCCACACCACGATCTCGGTCTCCGACTCGGCGGCGCGGCGCGACTCCATGAACGCCGCCAGCGAGCGCGCGTAGGCGACCCCGCGCGGAGAGAGGTCGGAGTCGCCGCCCACCCGGTCCTCGACGTTGAAGCCGCTCTCGCCGTGGCGGGTGAGCCACACGGTTCGCGTCCGCGTCTGCAGGTTCATGAGGAAGAAGACTGCGCGCGCGGGGACCGCGCCGTCGATGCGGTGGCTCACCACCTTCTCGCCCTCGTCGACGAGCTTCACGTACGAGCCCTCCTCGTCGCTCACCGTCTCGTAGGCGCGCTCGTAGTGGGCGATGCGGGCGACGAAATCGTGCACCGCCTCCTCCGGCGGGACGCCCGCGTAGTCGGGAGAGAAGAGCTTGGTCTCGCGGACGTTGCGGTCGACCACCTGTGCATCGTTGCAGATCGTCTCCACGAAGATGACGTCGATGCCGGCGGCCTCGCAGCGCTCGCGCACCAGCTTCCGCCGCTCGCGGGTGCTGTTGGTCGCGTCGTAGATGCCGACCGAGAGCCCCCGCGAGAACCAGCCCAGCATGTCCTCGAGCACCACCTCCGCCACCTTGAGGCGGAGGGCCTGGCCCTCGGCGTTCTCGGGAGAGAAGAACTCGTTGGTCTTCTGCGCGCCCAGCAGCTCGCGCCGGTAGCTGCCCACGTTGAAGACCCGCGTCTCGTGGCCCAGCCAGTGGAGGTATCGCGCCAGCTTCCGCGCGATGTACGACTTTCCTCGCGCCGGCAGGCCCACCATGACGAAGACCAGCTTCTCGGCCGAGGGCTTGCGGTGGCTCACCGGCGTCGAGCTAGCGCAAGGCGAGCCGGCGGCCAAGGCGCGGCGAGCGGAGGAGGTCCGCGTCGACTACCCTCCGGGCATGACGTCTCCCACGGCCGATGCCAAGTCGACGGAGCCGGTGGCGGGGACGAGCCGCGCCGGGCTCATCACGGCGGTGGTCGCCCTGGTGCTCGCCGTCGCAGCCTCGGTCGCGGCGCCACTGCAGGTGTCGCTGATCGCGGCCACCCCGGTGGCCGGCGCCGCGGTCGCCTTTCTCGCGACGCTGTCGCTGGCGCTCTCGGTCCGGGCGCTCTTCCTCCGGCGTCGCACGCCCACCGGCCTGCTGCCCGCGCTGGTCGCCGCCGTCCCCGCCGCGCTCGCGCTCGCCGCAGCCGGCTTCCTCGCATTTCACGAGCGCAGCGCGGTGCTCGAGGGAGGGCCCATCGGGCGCGAGCACGAGCCGGCGATGATCGCGTGGCAGGTCGGGCTGGCCCAGGTGCGCGCGCGCGACCTCGCGCTCTTCGGCCTCTCCGCGCTGCCCGGCTTCGCGCTGGCCGCGCTCGCCCTCGGTCTCGCCCTCGGGGCCCGCCGCGCCGCCAAGGCGAAGACGGCCTCGGCCGACGCCGGCACGCCCGCCGTGTCGATGCACCGCCAGGCGCTCGCTGCGGCGTGGGGCGCGCTGCTCGCCGCATGCGCGCTGGTCGCCGCGGGGCTCGCGGTGGACGCGCTCGCCATCGCGTCGCCTGTCGAGGCCGCGCCCCACCCCCGCCTCGCCGATCTCGCCGCCGTGAAGGAAGATCTCGCGCTGGCGCGGCTCGGCGAGGGCTGCGCCAAGCTCGAGCGGGTGCTCGCCGCAGGAACGCCCCAGGAGCTCGTCGACCGGGAGCTTCCAGGGGCGGTGGAGATCGCCCATCGCTGTGTCGGCTACGGCATCGAGAAGCTCCCCAAGGGGCTGGCCTGCGTCGAGAAGGCCGCCGCGCTCGCCAGGGGCGCGACCGCGCGCCTCGCCGGCGCCGAGGCGCGCGTCGGCGCCGCGTGCGATGGCGCGCTCGTCGGCGACTGAGCAGCTCCCATTTGGCGATCGCCAGTGGCGGAGGCGTCGTAGAATCGCGGAGCGCCATGTCGTATCGAAGCCCGCTCCTCGCCGCCCTCTGCGCGTTCTCCGCCGTCGCCTGCGAGGCACCTCCGGAGCCGACCGCGACCCCGCCCTCGCTCCATCGGGATCCGGTCTCGGTGCAGCGCGGGAAGCCGGCGCGGCCTGCGATCGCCGTGGCGCCTCGCCTGGTGCCCCAGCAGGTGACGTGGCCGGCGCGCGACACCGTCGACGCCGAGGTGCGGTCCCGGCTCGACACGACGCAGCTTCGCGCGGTCGACGCATCGGGGGTGCCGGTGCTGGCCCCGCGCGATGCCAGCGTCTACGCGCAGGTCCACGTCGTTTCCCAGCCGGCGTGGTTCACGGTGTCGCTGAAGGACGACGCCTACGCGGCGGAGCTCCTGGCGCAGCGCGGCTCTGGTTCTGCTCCAGCACCTGGCGGAGCAGTGACTCACCCCCTGCCCGCCGACGGCGGCCTCGCGGTGTTCGTGCAGGGCAACCGCCTCGCCCACGATCACCCGCACATCCCCCCGGTCACCGGAAAGCAGCGGGTGCGCGGCCTCCCCGGGTGGATCACGCAGAACGAGTCGATCTGGAGCGCGACCTGGACCGAGAACGGCGTCAGCTACGTGGTCGAGGTCGAGTGCAGCCGGCCGGACGACGCGAGGTGCGCCGACGAGGAGGTCCTCATGGACGTCGTCGATTCCCTGGTGTTCGTCGGCGGCGTCGGGGGTGTGCGATGAAGCGCCTGCTGTCTTCCTCGATGCTGTCTTCCTCGATGCTGTCTTCCTCGATGCTGGCCGCCTCGGTGCTGGCCGCCTCGCTGGCGGTGGTGGTGACGCTCACCCCCGCGGTCGCCGCCGCGCAGGACTTCACCTTCCTTCCCCCCGGCGATCTGATCCCGGGCTCCGGCGAGGGCAGGGCGGATGACACGGTGTTCGCGCCGGGCATGCGCTTCCCCATCGAGAGCGCGCCCGCGTACCCGAACTCGCAGGTCTACATGAACGGCGGGTACCTCGGCCCTGGCGGCGGCCAGTGCGACGCGGTCAACTTCAGCTACCCCTGGCGCGACAACTACTGCGAGACGCGGCAGTGGGACATGCCGCTGTGCCCCGGCGGCACCGGCCACCAGGGGCAGGACATCCGTGGCGCCACCTGCGAGAAGTCCGTCCACCCGATCGTCAGCTCCTCCGACGGGACCGTCACCCACATCGGCAGCTACACGGTGTACGTCACAGCGCCCGACGGCACGCGCTTCGACTACCTGCACAGCGACAACATCACCGTGTCGGAGGGCGACTCGGTGACGCGCGGGCAGCCGATCTCGAAGGTGTCGAACGAGTTCGGCGGCGCGGCGACGTCGGTGCACCTGCACTTCAACCTGCGCCAGAACATCAGCGGCGTCGGCACCGTCTTCGTGCCGCCTTACACCAGCCTCATCGAGTCCTACTACGAGCTGGTGGGCCCCCCGACCGCGCCGGTCAGCGGCGCGCTCGACCAGGTCGACTGCGCCGGCATCCGCGGGTGGACGGCCGCGACCGACGCGCTGGAGGAGACGGCGGAGGCGCGCCTCTACTTCGACGGTGGCCCGGGCGAGAACCAGGCGGCGGCCCACCCCGTCCTTGCCGGCGACGCGCGCGCCGATCTCTGCGACGCGATCGGCTCGTGCGACCACGGCTTCTCCAGCGGCCTGCCCCTTGCGCTGCTCGACTCGGCCGAGCACGCGGTGCGGGCGTTCGGCACGCGCGGCGCGACCAGCGATCAGGTCGAGCTGGAGGGGAGCCCGAAGATCTTCAGCTGTCCCCTCGAGCTGCCGGAGGGCGTGCGCCGCGCGGTGCGCGATCAGGCCGCCGAGAACGCGTGGCACTTCTCGTCCTTCTGGGACGTGGCCGAGGTCAGCGCCGGCGTGCTCGACGCGTTCCCCGCCGGGGACGATCTGCCCGACACGCCGCGCGTGGTGATCGACGGCGCCGGCACCCTCTGGGTGGTGGACGGCTCGGTGCGCCGCAGCGTCGCCGATGCGGTGGTCGCCGCCGCCTGGGAGCTCGATCCGCTGTTCGCCGAGCCGGTGTCGGCGGCCGACCTCGAGGCACTGGTCGAAGGCCCCCCCCTGCGCGCGCGCCCCTTCGTCCTGCGTGGGCCGGACGGCGCAGCGTTTCTCATCGATGACGCCCTCGGCTCGAGTAGCAGTAGCAGCACCGGGCCCGCCTCCGGCTCCGGGGGCAGCGACTCCGCCAGCGGGCCGTCGGTGGGCGCCGGGCTCCCCACCGCCG
>JBKJLX010000290.1:0-11500 GCA_046596645.1 Polyangiaceae bacterium | reverse complement strand
CAGGTGAAGAACGCCGTCGCGACCTCGAGCTACCGGATCGTCGAGGGGCCGCACGTCGACGTGCGCGTCGTCCTCCGCGAGAAGGAGTTCAGCGTGCCCGAGGTGAGCGCGATGGTCCTCCAGGAGATGAAGATCATCGCCGAGGACTACCTGGGCGAGCCGGTCCAGAAGGCCGTCGTCACGGTGCCCGCATACTTCAACGACAACCAGCGCCAGGCCACCAAGGACGCGGGCGAGATCGCCGGCCTCGACGTCATCCGCATCGTCAACGAGCCGACCGCCGCCGCCCTGGCCTACGGCTACGGCAAGAACCTGGAGAAGACGATCGCGGTCTTCGATCTGGGCGGCGGCACCTTCGACATCTCGATCCTCGAGATCGGGTCGGGCGGCGTCTTCAAGGTCATCGCCACCGCGGGCGACACCTTCCTCGGCGGCGAGGACTTCGACGCCCGGATCATCGACTGGCTGGTGGAGGACTTCAAGCAGCAGAACCAGGTCGATCTGCGGCAGGACCGCATGGCCCTGCAGCGCCTGAAGGATGCGGCGGAGAAGGCGAAGTGCGACCTCTCGGGCGTGCCCGAGGTCGAGATCAACCTGCCTTTCATCATCTCCAGCGGTCGCAACGAGGCCCTCCACCTGCAGCGCACGCTCACCCGCGCCACGCTGGAGAGCCTGTGCGAGGACCTGATCGACCGCTGCGTCGAGATCTGCCGGCAGACGCTGGAGGACGCGAACCTCGAGATCGGCGAGGTCGACGACGTGGTCCTGGTCGGCGGCATGACCCGGATGCCGAAGATCCAGTCGGCGGTCGCCGACTACTTCCAGCGCGAGCCCAACAAGGGCGTGCACCCCGACGAGGTGGTCGGCCTGGGCGCTGGCGTGCAGGGCGCGGCCCTGACCGACGAGTCGCAGTCGATGATCCTCCTCGACGTGACGCCGCACGACCTCGGCATCATGACCTTCGGGTCCAACTTCGAGGTCCTGATCCCGCAGAACACGACGGTCCCCACCAGCCGCTCCAAGATCTTCACCACCAGCCGCGACAACCAGACCGCGGTGAAGATCCTCGTCATGCAGGGCGAGAGCGAGAAAGCGACCGACAACGAGCTCCTCGGCGAGTTCATCCTCACCGGTCTTCGCCGGGCCCCCAAGGGCCAGGTGGAGATCGAGGTGACCTTCGAGATCAACAGCGACGGCATCGTGGCCGTCAGCGCCAAGGACCTGGAGACGGGTCAGGCGCAGTCGATCCAGGTCACCGCCTCCAGCGGCCTCACCAAGGAAGAGGTGAGCCAGATGATGGAGGACGCGAAGGAGTTCCTCGTCGACCGCAAGTCGAACGACTCGGAGTTCGACGGCCCGCGCGCCGAGGCCGAGAAGCTCATCGGTGAGATCGAGGGGATGTTTCCCCAGGTCGAGCAGATCGTCGCCTCCAGCGACTTCGGGCGCGACGCCATCGGCAAGGCCAAGGGCATCCTCGAGAAGGCCAAGGAGGCGCTGGGCAAGAAGGACCCGTCCGCGCTCAAGGCCCAGATCGACGCGCTGGCGCGGACCCACCGCATGTTCAAGGGCGTGGTCTCCCGCCCGCGCTGATCGCGCGCGTGGGCTGACATCGCCACTGGGCGGATCGCCGAGAGGACCGCAGTGCAAGGCGAGGACGACGACGTCGACAGCGGCTGGGCGGAGGAAAAGCCGGGAAAACCCATCCCGGCGCCAGCGCCACCCCCCAAGCGGCCACGGAAGAACACCCCGGTGGGTGGTCTCCTGGCGCCGGTGTCGCGCGACGTTGAGCGCAACGAGACGCCTGCCTTCGGCATGCTCGCCCCGTCGGGCGACCCTCGCGGCAACAAGACGCCGGCGCTCGGGATGCTGGCCGCGCCACCTGCGACCGAAGGCAGCGCCAAGAAGACGCCCGCGTTCGGGACGGTCCTCTCCGCCGTCACGCCGCCGCCCGCCCCCGAGTTCGGGTTCACCGGCGGGAGAAAGACGCCCGTGGGTGGCATGCAGGCGCCGCCGATGCCGTTCCCCGACGAGCCGGTCGCCCAGCCGCGGCACTCGAAGCTGAACCCCGACCGCGCCACGATGCCGCCGCCGATGCCAGAGGCGGAGTACATCGAGCGCGTCCTCGCCATGGAGGATGGCGAGCTTCCCGTCGCGCCGCGCAGGCGGCTGAACACGCTCGTGGAGACGGACCCGCTCCAGTACGACGAGCAGGTCGAGAGCGCTCAGGGTGCCGCGGCGTCGAAGGGCGAGACCTCGCGCCCGACCAGGCGCCCTGTCACCGCTGCGCGCGCCATGCGGGAGTCTTTTCTCGATCTCGAGCTCGACCCCGGCGAGCCGCGAAGCCTGACCCCTCCCACCGTCCGCTCGGACGAGCTCGACGACCTCCCCGTCGATGAGGTGATCGATTCGATCCCTCCCCGCGCGTACTCGACCCAGCCGCCGGCCGGCAGCACGGCGAGGCCGGCTCCCGCGGTGGTCGCGTCGAGCTCCGCGAAGCGCGGACCGTCGACGCTCAAGAACCCGGGTGCACCCCGCTACGACTCGTCACCGGAGATCCAGATCGAGATCGAGGAGCCGGACCACGGTCCGCGCGCCGCTCCGGCGCCGGCCCCGCGCTTCCCCGCCATCCCGCCGCCGTCGCCGCCGCCGCGGGACCTCGGGGGCATCACGCCGCCCGTGCCGGCGGCCTCGCAAGTCGCGCCGAAGCAGCCCCACTCCCCCCGGGCGATGCCGCGCGGCCGAGGCTCCGCTCGACCGCCCGAGGCGACCCCCGCCGCCGGGACGGCCGTCTTCACCGCCGCCGCGCGGAGGACGTCGCCGCCCGCCGCGGCCGCGCCGCCGTCCGACCCGCCGACGCGCGCAGTGCGCACGCCGACCGGCACCAACCGCGCACTGAAGCCGCCGGAGCGGCCTCTCGACAAGGTGGTGGAGCGGTTCGAGGCCGGCGACTTCGGCCGCGCCCTGATGCTCGCCGAGCAGGCGTTCGACGACGACGACGGCCCCGAGGCGCAAGACCTCCGGCACTACGCCGAGCTTTGCCGGGAAAAGCTCCGGCAGACCTACCTCGAGCGCATCGGCTCGGGGCGGACCATCCTGCGTGTCACCGACGACGCCCACACGCTGCGCGGCCGCGCGCTGGATCCGCGCCTGGCGTTCCTCCTCTCGCTGCTCGACGGCGCATCGACGGTCGACGACGTGATCGACATGTCGACGATGCCCGCGCTGGAGGCGGTGCGGGCGCTGCACGAGCTGATGCAGGAAGGGGTGGTCGAGGTCGTTCCGCCGGGACGGCGCCGCAACGCGCCCTGAGGCCCGTCTGGCAGGCAGCGCGCGTGGCCGGGCCGCCGTTCCCGTCGCGCTGGTGGCGTCGTGTGCGCTGCTGGCCACGCTGATCGCCGACGTCGCCGCCCCGCCGCTCGCTCCGTTGACGCGGGGCGCGCCTCCCGCCGAGGGGCTCCCCACCGCGCCGGCCGAGGTCGCGGGGCGCTACGAGCTGCGCGCGACGCTCGATCCCCAGGCGCACCGGCTCGCCGGCGAGGGGACCATCGAGCTCGTCAACCGATCGCGCGTCGCCATCGATCACGCGTGGTTCCACCTCTACCTGAACGCCTTCGAGAGCGCGGAGACCGTGTTCCAGCGAGGCCCGGCGCTGGGCTTTCGCGGCGGCGCCTCTGGCCTGGGAGGCAAGGTCGAGGTGCACCGCCTGGTGGTCCCGGCGTGGGGCTCGGGCGACCTCTGGCCGCACGGCGCCACCACACCCGGCGACCCCGACGATCGCACCGACATCCGGGTGCCGCTGGGCCGCTTCGTCGCGCCTGGCGAGGTGGTGCGCTTCTCCATCGAATGGACGGCGCAGCTGCCGCCGATCACGCTCCGCACCGGCTGGGACGGGACCTTCCACATGGTGGGGCAGTGGTTCCCCAAGCTGGCCAAGCTCGAGCCCGACGGGACGTTCGCCCATTTCCCGTTCGAGCGACTGTCGGAGTTCTACGCCGACTTCGCCAACTACGACGTGCGCATCACGACGCCTCGCGGCTTCGTGGTCGGCGCCACCGGCGTCCAGGTCGCGGAGCGCGAGGTCGACGCGGGCGTCGAGCGTCGCTTCGTGCAGCCCGGCGTCCACGACTTCGCCTTTGCGGCGTGGGATCGCTTCCGCGAGCTGCGCCGCGCCCACCGGGGCGTCGCGCTGCGCTGCCTCTACCCGCCCGGCGGCGAGGCCGCGGCCGCGCGCGAGATGGAGACCGCGGTGCGCGGTCTCGATCTCCTCGGCGCACGGTGGGGAGCCTACCCTTACGACACGCTCACCCTGGTCCACCCTCCCGCGACCGCCCGCGAGGCCGGAGGGATGGAGTACCCGACGCTGGTCACCACCGGTGGCCCGTGGTGGGGACCGTTCGCCGGCGCTCGCTTCGCGGAGCTGGTGACGATCCACGAGCTGGGGCACCAGTGGTTCCAGGGCCTCCTGGCCTCGAACGAGCGCGAGCACCCGTTCCTCGACGAGGGGCTGACCACCTTCGCCGAGATGGACGCCATGGACGAGCTCGCCCCGCCGGGGTCCTCGGCGTCGCTGGTGCTGGGGCTGCCCCTGGCGACCGAGCCGTGGCACCGGGCGCTGGGCGCCGCGGCCTCGCGCCGCACGCGCATCGCGCAGCCTGCCCGCGCGTTCGCCTCGGGCGGAGACTTCGGTGCGCTGGTCTACGGCCGCACGGCGACCATCCTGCGCACGCTCGACCGTGTGCACGACGGGGCGGTCCGTCGCGCGCTCGGCGTGTACGCGAGGCGCCATCGCTTCGGCCACCCGACGCCGGAGGATCTGCTGCGGGTGGTGCGGGAGGAGGTGGGCGACGACGCCGCGACGGTGCTCTCCGCGGCCCTCTTCGAGCAGGGGTCGATCGACGTGTCGCTGGAGAGCGTCACCTGGCGCGAAGGCCGGGAGGGGACCGAGGTTGACGTGACGCTGGCCCGCGCCGGCGCCCTGGTGCTGCCGGTCGATGTCGACGTGTTCGACGCCTCGGGCACCGCCCACCGCGCGCGGTGGGACGGGCGCGGCGCGAGGTCGACGCTCACCGTGCGCCTCCCGTCGCCGCCCCGGTTTGTGCTCGTCGATCCCGAGCATCGCCTGCTGCTCGACGACGATCTGCTCGATGGCGCGTGGTCGTCGCGCACGGGCCCGCCGATCGCGGGCCGGACGCTGGGGGGCTCGAGCTTCCTCGCGCGGGTCGCGCTGGCGGTGCTCGCGCCATGAGCGATGCAGCGGCGTGCTGGTGGCGCCATCCCGTCGCGGTAGGCGTCACGCATGGCGTCCGCGCGGTCTTCGGCGCGACCGCGGCGCTTCCGCTGGCCGCGATCATGGCGACGACGCTCGGCGCGCGCGCCGGCGTCGACGCCACGCTCCTCGACCATGGGGGCCTGCTCCTCCCCGAGGTCGCGAGCTCGCTGCGTGCTGCCCGTCCCGTGCTCGTCGGCGTGGCGATGGGCGCGCTCCTGTTCGGGGTCGTCGCGACCGCCGCCGCCATGGCCGGCCTGCTCGACGCCATGAGCCGTCCAGGCCCGCGTCCGCTCTGCGAGCGGCTGGGCACCTCGCTGGCGGCGACCCCACCGCTGCTTCTCCTGTGGCTGGTCACGACCGGCGTGCAGGTGCTGACCACCTGGCTGGTCGTGCGTCTGGGGGTCGCGCTCCTCGCCGCGATGTCCCTCGACGAGCGCACGACGGATCTGACGACCCTCGGAGTCGTCCTCCTCGCCGCGCTGGTCACCACGATCCCCGGGACGCTGCACGACGTGGTGGTCGCCGCCCTGGCCGGGCTGCGCCTGCGGCTCGCCGACGCGCTCGTCGTCGGGTGGGAGGCGCTGCGCGCCCGCCCGGTGCGGCTCCTCGCCGCGCACCTTGCGCGGTCGGTCACCGCCCTGGCGCTCCTCGCTTCGGCGACCCTCATCGCCATGCGCATCGGGATGAGGGCCTCGGGCGACGCCCTGGTCGCCCAGGGGGTGCTGGAGGCTGCGCTCCTCGCCGCAACGTGCCTGCGAGCATCGTGGCTAGGCCAGGCGCTGCGGGCCGCCTCGACCGCGCGCAGTGGAACCGCGTTGCCAGACGACCTCGTTTCGTCTAAGAAATCGCCGCCGCTGCACGACGACGTCGGCGCGGGCCCAGGTAGCTCAGTTGGTAGAGCAGGGGATTGAAAATCCCCGTGTCGGCGGTTCGATTCCGTCCCTGGGCACTCCGGATCTTGCTCAGCTTTTCGGTCGACAGACCCCCCGAGCGGATCCAGTTGCGCTGCCAACTCAGCGAGCCCCAGGAGGACGTCGAGGGGCCCGCTCGGAGGGATGCCGCGCTCCCTGAGCCGCGACGCGGCTGCGTCGTGCAGCGTGGGTCGCGATGGCGGCGACGACGCCGGATGTGATGCCGCTTTGCGCAGCGCGCGGAGGCCCGGCGGTCACTCTCGGCCGGGCGATCCGGAGGTGACCGCCTCAGTAGCGGCGTGGTTCGTTTCCGCCCCTCGGCGGCCAGCTCCCGGGATCGGCGGCGTCGCGCAACAGCGAGAGGAGCCCATGGTCGTTGGGTGTGGGCTGCTCGAGTGATGTTCTGCGGCGAGCGATGAGCTCCGTGACCGCCGGCACCGGTTCAGCCAGCGAGACGCCGATCTCGTGGATGTCGCCTCGCCGTCGCGACCACTGAACGGTGCCATGAACGTGGTGCTTCTTGCCCACGATCCCCAGCCGAAACGAGAACTCGACGGCGGCCCCGCGCGGTACGGGCTCGAGCAAGCAGAGTCGCGCGCCTCCCTCGGAGAGCGAGAGGACGATGGCCTTCCTCGTCGTCGACGCGCCATCGGCGGCTCGAACCGAGCACGCGACGGGAAGGGCGACGGACAGTCGCGGGGCCCGCGCCGGGGCGTCTTCTGCCACGTGCTCGGGAACGGGCCCCAGGAGCGGTCCACCGTCGCGCCCCGCCTCGTCGAGGACCGCGTCCTCGATGAAATCCTCCAGCTGGGACAACGGTGCCGCGAACTGAACGTTGACGCGCGCGCGATCGAACTCACGCCCGCTCGCGGTGACCGTTCCCTGCGTCGCGACAAGCCCTCCGATGAGCTTCGTCTTGAACCGGAGCTCGATCGTCGAGCCAACCGCCAGTGGCTCCGGCACGTCCAGCCGGGCCCCCGTGAGCGACAGATCGCGCAACGTGGCCTCCACGGTCCGACGCTCCGGATGCTCCGCGCTCCAGTGCGTGCACTGCGCGCGGAGGATGATCCGGGCCCTTGGCCGCTGGCGCCGGCTGCCGCGAACCGTGTCCATCTCACCAAGGTCGAGCATCGGGGCGTCGCCGGTCAAGGGTCCGCAGGGCCCTCGCTGTCAGGCTCCACGTGAACCCACCTCTCGCGCCACTCATTCTGGTCCCCCTCCACGCGAGGGAAGACTTGGATCAGACACGGGATTCGAGACGGCAACGATCTGGGCCCCGACGGTGGACCCCGAGGTCGTGGGACTGCCGGCACGTCCGTCTCCCTTCAGCGCGGCATGCACCATCGCCGCGAAGAGGTGACTGAAAATCCCGTGTCGGCGGTTCGATTCCGTCCCTGGGCACCTCTGTGAGTGCTGAAGCACTCACCAGGAGGGATCAGTACGCGCCGGAGAGCGCGGCCGACCCGGGGCCCAGCCGAGCGTGGATGGGTGAGGCGCCGTCGGAAGGACGGGACGAGGAGCAGCACCGGCGGCGGGGGATCCGCCGGACGCGCCGGCGCCTCCGGCGGAGGTCGGCGTCTTCAGCGAGACGTGCTCCGCCCTCCAGACGCAGCCCATCCCCCCACGTCCGATCACCTCGCACAACCGATATCGATTCGCGACGTTCTGGTCGACCGCGCCGGGGCCCGTCACCGTCCCGCCAGCTTTTCTCGCCGCGTGAGACTTGTCGAGGCCCAGACCGGGCGCGCCGCGTCGAGGCGCAGTACGTCACGGCGACATCGACCAGCACGTGGAAAGCCAGACTTCATGGGCTTCCGAGCGCGGTTCGAACGTGCGTGCAGTCGGGGCGAGGGCTCGTACCCTGTCCGGATGGGCGAGCTCGACGACGATGCCCGGCGCACGGCGATCGGGGACCTGATCGCGCGGGCGCTGGTCGCGCGGAGCGCGCGGCAGCTCGACGACGCGCGGTGCCTGGTGGTCGAGGCCATCCGGCTGGCTGCGCCGGCCGGGCTCACGTCGGTGCAGGAGACGGTGGAGCTGGCGAAGGAAGTCGGGCTGGACGTGCCCTCGGAGGACGACGACCCGACGTCCGGTCAGCCGTAGCGGCCCTCGATGTAGTCCGCGGTCCGCGAGTCCTTCGGCGTGACGAACATCTCCTCGGTGGGGCGATGCTCGATGACGCGCCCCATGAGCATGAAGACGCACTCCTCGCTGGCGCGGCGCGCCTGGGCCATGTTGTGCGTGACGATCACGATGCTGTACTCGGTGCGGAGCTCCCAGAGGAGGTCCTCCACCGCCATCGTCGCCTCGGGGTCGAGCGCCGAGCACGGCTCGTCCATGAGCAGGATCTCGGGCTTGATCGGCAGGAGGCGGCCGATGCATAGCTTCTGCTGCGCCTCGAGCGACAGCGTGCCGGCGGGCGCGTTCAGCCGGTCCTTCACGTCGTTCCAGAGGAGCACCCGCTCCAGCGCCTGCTGGACGATCGCATCGAGCTCGGTCTTCGGGGTCTTCTTCGCGTCGGGCTCGTGGAGCCGGTAGCCGAAGAGCACGTTGTCGCGGATGGAGAGCGGGAGCGGGTTCGGGCGCTGGAACACCATCCCGATGCGCTTGCGCACCTGGCTGAGCTCGTTGCCGGCGGCGAAGATGTCGTGGCCCAGGACCTTGATCTGACCCTGGGTGCGCACGTAGGGCAGCCGCTCGATGATGCGGTTGCACGAGCGCAGCAGCGTCGACTTGCCGCACCCGGAGGGCCCGATCATCGAGGTGATGCGGCCGGCCTTCACCGCGAGGTCGACGTCGTGCAGCGCCTGGAAATCGCCGTACCAGAGGTTCAGCCCGACCACCTCGACGGCGAGCGGCGCGTCATCCCCGGGCGCGGCCTTCTTCTCCGCCTGCTGCGTCGCCTCAGCCAAACTTGCCTCCCAGGTAGTCGCGCGTGCGCTGGTCGGTGACCTCGCCCGAGAAGAACGGCTCGGTGTCGCCGATCTCGACGCACTCCCCCATGTAGAAGAACGCGGTGCGGTCGGCGAGCCGCTGTGCCTGCTGCACCAGGTTCGTCACCAGCACGATGGTCATCTCGTCGCGCAGCTCCTTCAGCACGTCCTCGATGCGCATGGTGGTCACGGGGTCGACGGCGATCGAGAACTCGTCCAGGAGGAGGATCTTCGGGTCCTGCGAGAGGGCGCGGGCGATGGTGAGCCGCTGCTGCTGCCCGCCGGACAGCAGGCTCCCCAGCGCGCTCTGGCGGTCCTTCACCTCGTCCCACAAGGCGGCCCGGCGGAGCGACTTCTCCACGATCACGTCGAGCTCCGCCTTGTCGTTGACGCCCGCGAGGCGCGGCGCGAACGCCACGTTGTCGTAGACGCTGAGCGGCAGACCCACCGGGAGGGGGAACACCACCCCGATGCGGCGTCGGAGCGCGTAGAGGTTCCGCCACGCCTTCACGTCGCGGCCGTGCACCTTCACCTCGCCGGTGAAGTGCATGTCCTTGACGAACTCGTCCATGCGGTTGATGACGCGCAGGAACGACGTCTTGCCGCTGTTGGCGGGTCCGATGATGGAGAAGATCTCGTTCGTGCGCACGTCGAGCGTCACGTCGCGCAGCACGACCCGCGCCCCGTACTGGATGCGCAGATCGCGCACCGAGACCTCGACCGAGACCTCCTCGGCGGCCTTCTCGGGGGCGGCGGCAGTCACCACTTCTTCTTCCCCCGCAGGTACATGCGGAAGGCGATCGAGCCGGCGTTCATGATGAGGACGACCGCCACCAGCACCAGGGCGACGCCGTAGGGCATCGCCTCCGGCACGCCGGGGACCTGGGTCGTCACCACGAAGAGGTGCAGCGAGAGCGCCATCGTCTGGTCGAAGAGACCCTGCGGGAGGTACGGCAGGAAGAAGGCCGCGCCGGTGAACATGATGGGCGCCGTCTCCCCCGCGGTGCGCGACACCTCGAGGATGACGCCGGTGAGGATGCCGCTGACCGAGTTGGGCAGCACGACCCGGCGGATGGTCTGCCAGCGCGTCGCTCCCATCGCCCAGCAGGCCTCGCGGAACGAGTGCGGCACCGACTGCAGCGCCTCGCGCGTGGAGACGATGACGACCGGCAGGGCCATGATCGCCAGGGTCAGGCTGGCGGCGAGGATGCTGGTGCCGAGGTCGAAGAAGAGGACGAAGGCGCCCACGCCGAACAGGGCGTGCACGATGGATGGCACGCCCGCGAGATTGATGATGGCCAGGTTGATGGCCCGGGTGAGCCAGTTGTCGGGCGCGTACTCGGTGAGGTAGACGGCGGCGGCGACGCCGACCGGCACCGACGCGATCAGGGCGACCGCCACCAGCCAGATGGTGCCGACCAGCGCAGGGAGGATGCCGCCTGCGGTCATCCCGTCCCTGGGGTCGGTGCTGAGGAACTCCCAGGAGATCGCTGGCGCGCCCTTCACCACCAGCATGGTGAGGATGATGACCACCGGCAGGATCAGCGCGGCGGTGAGGCCGCCGAGGAAGATCCTCGCGATGGTCTCGCTGCGCGCCGCGCGCCGGTTGTGCTCTGTGGCTCCGAACATCGCCCTACTTCTTCCTGACCCTCCGCACGAGGACGTCGGCGGTGAGGTTGATGAAGAACGTGATGACGAACAGGAAGATCCCGAGGGTGAAGAGCGCCCGGTAGTGGTCGGAGCCGACCGGCGCCTCGCCGAGCTCGGCGGCGATGGTCGCGGTGAGGGCGCGTACCGAGTCGAATACGCTGGTAGGGAGGTGGATGGCGTGGCCGCTGGCCATCAGGACCGCCATGGTCTCGCCGAAGCCGCGACCCACCCCGAGGAGAGCCGCCGCCACCAGGCCGCTCTTGGCGGCCGGGAGCACCACGCGGGTGATCACCTGCCAGCGCGTCGCGCCCATGGCCTCGCCCGCCTCGCGGAATGTATCGGGGACGGCCTTGAGCGCGTCCTCGGCCAGGGTGGTCATGATGGGCGCCGCCATCAGGCCGAGGATGATCCCGGAGTTGAGGACGCCGAGGCCCAGGGGGACGTCGAAGATGTCGATGATGAGCGGATTCATCATCATGAGACCGATGAAGCCCCACACGACGGAGGGGATGGCCGCCAGGAGCTCCACCAGGACCTTGAGGACCTCGCGGGTGCGCCCCTTCGCGAACTCCGCGATGTAGATCGCGACGCCCATCGAGACGGGGATCGAGACCAGCATCGCCAGGCCGGTGACCGCCGCGGTGCCGGCGATCAGGCCCAGCGCCCCGAAGGTGGGCTTGATGAGGGACGTCGGCCGCCAGGCGATCGACGTGAAGAACTCGACTTCGTCGAGTTCT
>JBKJLX010000176.1:0-15868 GCA_046596645.1 Polyangiaceae bacterium | reverse complement strand
GTGGAGGAGCTGCGCCCCTCGGCGGCGCCCCTCCACGATCCCGCCGCCCGTCGACGACGTCGAGGTGGACGCGGTGGTGCCGCCGCCGCCGCCGCCGCCGCCGCCGCCGCCGCCGGTCGCGTCGTCGTCACCGCATGCGAGGGACGAGAGCGCAGCCGCGAGGGCGAGGGGACGGCGGAGGTACGACGGGAACGGCCACATGCGTGGGAAGATACGACGTCCAGCGGGCGGTCGCGATATCGTCGGCCGCGTGAACGCGCTCGTCCCCGCCTCGCTCATCGCCGTGGCCTTCGTGAGCCTCGGCTGCACCACACTCCCGCGGCGCCCCTCGGAAGAGCCGGAGGAGGTGACGCTCCCCGGCAAGCGCCACGGGCAAGCCGTGCGCAACGACGCGCCCGAGATCAGCAAGAGCCGCGGCGAGCGAGGGGGCTACGTCGTGCTCTGGCCGCGCATCGTCCCCAGGGACGACGATCCGACGACGCGCGAGATCGCGTCGCTGCTCCAGGCGCGGCTGCGCGCGGTGGCCGAACGGGCCGCGCCCGGCGCACCGGTCGACGTGCGTCCCGACCCCGAGCGCGTGTGCCCGCGCGACGGGGGCTGCGTGGCCACCAGCTTGGGGGTGGTCCTCTCGCGCAAGGGCGGCGCGTGTGCGGCGGCGGTGACCATCGGCGCGCCGGGCACCTCACCGGTGCGCGTCCTCGGCTGGGCGGGGACGATCTCCACGAAGGACGCGACGGTCGCCTTCCGCGACCCCCCGGAGAGCACCCTGGTCGTCCAGGAGTGGGCGAAGTGCGACGAGCTGCTCGCGCAGCTGAAGTCCAACGCCCCGCCCTCCGACGAGACCGCCATCCAGAAGGCCGTCGCCGCCGGCGCCGTTCCCTGAGGGCCGGGCCACTGGAAACCCCGGCAAGCCAGCGCTCCACCCGCAAGCGGGGCGGAGAAGGTTCCTGTCCGCGCCCCGAGCCGCTATCCTCTGCCGTCCCCTCGGCCTCCGCCGTGGGTCCGGAGGCGCGCGCGTGCGAGGTGTCGAGCGGTGACGAAGCTCCTGTCGGCAAAGGAGCTGCTGGAGGTCGTCCGCACCGCCCAGGTCGACGCGCAGGCCACCGGAGGCGGCGCGAAGTGGCCCCCGCGGATGGCCGTCGGAGGTCGCAGCGGACCGCGGCGTCGCGCCATGGAACGGGCGCGGGAGCGCGACGCCGAGCACATCGCCAGGCCCCCCGAGACGGTCGCCGAGCGCTCCTCCACGCGCCCGCGCGGCGGCACGGTGCCGGTCATGGCGGCCGTCTCCGCGCCCTCGCCCGCACGCAACGTCGCGCCCGCTCCGCCTGGGCCTCCACCTCCCGGGCAGGAGGCGGCTCGCCCGCCGCCGGCCCGACACAACACCGCCCCCTCGGGGGCGACGCCGGCGGCCGTCGCCGCGGCGCTCGCTGCGAGCCATGCGTCGCCAGCGGCCCCCGCCGCGGCAGGGGGCGCCGACGCACTGCCCCCCGCGTCCGCCATCCTGGCGGCCATGCGCGCCGGGCGCGGCGGTCTGCCGCCGCCGCGCGAGCCGGATCCGATCCCTCCGTCGAACGATCGCATCGAGGCGCCGCCGCGGCCGCCGTCGCTGTCGGGCTTGCAGGCCGTTCAACCCGAGCCCAGTCGGCGCGCGCCGACGCACCCCGAGCCGATCTCGGTGCGCGCGCCGGCGCCTCCGGAGAGCGACGAGGGTCAGCCGTCGGCCGCACGCTCGCTCGCGGCGCTTTTTCCGCCGGCGCGCGCGCCGGCGCCGTCGAACCCCGCTGCCGGTCCGCCCTCCGGCCCCAAGCCGAGCTCGAGCTCGAGCTCGCAGACAGTCTCGAACCGCGAGCCGGTGCCGCAGCCTCGCGGCGCGCTGCCCACGATGCCCGAAGCGCCGGTGGCTCTCGCGAATTTAGCACCGTCTGCTGAACAAGGAAGCCAGTCTGCTCCGCCGCCGCGCCGCCCCATCGCGCGCGAGGAGCCGGATGAGGCGCCGCCGAGCTCCACGGTGCCGCTGTCGCTGCCCGACCTCGCGGTCGAGGTGCTCCGCGCACCGCCCGAGCTGGCGTCGACCTCCGCGCCTGCGGGCAAGCGGGAGAACACCTCGCCCGCCGCCGCGTTCGCGGCGCTCGGCCGCCTCTCGGCGACGCGCGAGTCGGCGCACCCGGCTGCTCTCCCGGGTGCGGCCGCGACCGCCGCAGCGTCGACCCCGATGGACGTCTCGTGGGCCACCGCCAAGCCGGCGTGGGCGCCCGAGTCGGCCCCCATCGAACTGCCGGCCGACGAGGACGAGGGGTCGGGGCCGGTCGCGCTTTCGACCGATGAGACGATCGTCCTCCTCAACTACGACGCCCAGGCCTCGCTGGAGGCGCTGAGCGCGAAGACCGGGTTCTCCGTCTTCAAGGTCGAGCGCATCGTCGAGCGCCTGATGGAACAGGGTGTGTTCGAGGACCTGCCCTCGGCGCCCGAGGCACCCAAGGCCAAGATGAAGCCGACGGCCCGTGACTCGAAGCCGCCGCCCGGGCAGCCGCTACACGGCGACGACACCCTCGACTCGCTGGAGGGACCGCCGACCGAGGTCGACCCGCGCAAGAGGGGCAACGGCGAGGCCGGGGTCGAGGAGGAGGAGGCGGCCGTCGAGGACGACGAGGAGAATTTCGAGGAGACCGAGCAGAAGGACAGAGAGGATGAGGAGCCGGAGCCGGAGAGCCAGCGCGAGGATGAGCCCGAGACCGCGCAGAAGGACGCCGAGCTCGAGGCGAACTACCGCAAGCTCTACGAGACCAAGCTCTCGCGGCTCGACCTCGACGTTCGCATGAAGCTCGCCGAGCTCGGGACCGGCCCCGACCTCTTCGCGCTCGCCTTCGACAAGGACCCGCAGATCTCCCGCGCCCTCTTCGACAACCCGCATTTCAACGTCGACCACGCGCGCTTCGCCGCGTTCCACCACCCGACGTCGTTCGGCATCGACCGGCTGGCCACTCACAACGAGTTCGTGAAGGACCCGCAGGTGCAGCGGAAGCTGATGCGCAACCCGCACACGCCGGAGCTGGTGGTGAAGCGGATCCTTTCGCCGAAGCGGCTGCTCGAGGTCTACAAGGTCACCAACGACCGCGACGTCCCCGACCGCCAGCGCATGGTCGCGCGCGGCACCTTGCGGCAGAAGTTCACCGTCGCCGAGCCGGAGGACCGCCTCCAGCTCCTGTGGAACACCGAGGGCCGTTGCCTCACGCTCCTCTCCGGCTGCCCGATTGACAGCAAGACCACCGCGCTGTTCTGCGCACGGCCGGTGGTCTCGCTGATGATGGTGCAGAACTTCGCGAAATACGGGGCCACGCCGCCGGGGCTGCTCTCGCACTTCCTCAAGCAGAACCTGGTTCGGCGGCAGGTCCCGCTGCGCAACATGCTGCTCAAGCACCCCAACTGCCCTAGCGAGGCGAAGAAGGGCTACTGAGCCCAGCCCCCCGGTGGCGAGCTGGCGCCTCCTGGGCGCTTCTACCGACCCAGCCCCTTCGCCATGACGATCGGCGTCTTGAAGATGATCTCCAGCTCGGTGCGGATGAACCCCCAGAAATCCTCGAGGGTCGCGCCGTAGGCGAGGTCGAAGAGCAGCTTCATCCGCATGTCGTCCGCGTCGGCCCCCTCCGCCTCCTCCAGGCCGAAGGGGTTGGTCAGCACCTCGGTGAAGGTCGCCGCCTCGCTCCCGTCGGGGGCGCGGCCGGTGTAGCCGAGCGAGATCTGCGCGAGGCCGGGCAGGCCCGGCTTCACGTCGCGCATGCGCTCCTCGAAGAACGGGATGGCCATGGCCAGGTTCACCAGCAGCTCGGGCCGCTCCGGCCGAGGGCCCACCAGGCTCATGTCGCCCTTCAGCACGTTCCACAGCTGGGGCAGCTCGTCGAGCCGGCTCTTGCGGAGGAAGCCGCCGATGCGGGTGATACGCGGGTCGTTCTCCTGCGCCAGCACCGCGCCGGTGTATTTCTCGGCGTCGACCCGCATCGAGCGGAACTTGTACATCGTGAACTCGGCGAAAACCGGGATACGGAGCCCGTCGCGGTCCTCGAAGCCCTTCAGCATGCCCGCCCGTCTTTGCTTGAAGACGACCGGGCCAGGGTCGTCCACGTAGACTGCCGCCGCCACCAGGGGAAAGAGCGGCGCGGCGAGGGCGAGCCCCACGGCGCTCCCGGCGACGTCGATCAGGCGCTTGGCGATCCGAACGCTGTCCAGCACGGGTGCCCTTCTGTCGCCGCCAGCCCTCGGCCCGCGGCCCTGATGAGGGAGGTTTGAAGAAGACGAGCCGTCACACGACGACTTCTCTCGACGGCTCCAGTGTCGATCGTTAGCATACCGCCTCGGTTGATCCATGGGCTACACGCGAAGCGACGAGGGAGACGAGACGAAGCTCGTGATCGACGGGACGCGCGACGCCGTCACGGCCCCCGAGCTGCGCCCGACGCTCGACCAGCTGGTCGGTGAGAACCGCAAGGTGATCACCATCGACCTGTCGTCGTTGCGCCTCATCGACAGCTCCGGCGTCGGTGTCCTCGTCTCGCTCTTCAAGCGCGTGCGCGCCAACGGCGGCGACGTCCGGATCACTGGCCTGCGCGACCAGCCGCTGGCGATCTTCAAGCTCCTGCGCCTCGACCGAGTCTTCCCCACCGTCGGGCCGACTCCCTGATCGAGCGGTCGCCGACCGCCCGTTGATCGCGTGAGCGCCGTCGCCATCTCCGGGTCCCCCGCCGACCCCGCCGGCGCGCCCCTGCGCGTCCTCATCGTGACGCGCATCTTCCCCAACGCGTCCGAGCCCGAGTACGCGCCGTACAACCGCAACCAGTTCGCGGCGCTGGGACGTCGCGCCGAGGTCGACATCCTCGCGACCATCCCCTGGTTCCCTGGCGCGGGGCTCGTCCGTCGCGCGACGGATCACTTGCGGCGTGCCGCCACGGGTGTGGCGTTCCTGGATCGCGCGGCGGCGAAGGCAGCGCGCTCCAAGGCGGTCGAGCTCGCCGAGGTTCCGACGGTGTGGCGTGCCGGCGACCTCGACGTGCGTCATCCTCGCGTCCTGCTCGTGCCCACGCTGACCGCCCTGCACGGACCGCTCTACGCCGGGTCGCTGGCGGCGCACGCGCTCTCGCGTCGTGGTCGGGTCGACGTGGTGCTCGGCTCGTTCGCGTATCCCGACGGCGTCGCGGCGGTGATGCTGGCCGAGGCGCTCGGCGTCCCGGCGGTGATGAAGCTTCACGGCGGGGACATGAACGTTGCTGCCAAGAGCGCGTCTCCCGCGCGCTGGCTGCGCTGGGCGATGCCGCGCCTGGCGCGCGTCGTTGCCGTCAGCGGCGCCCTGGCGGACGAGGCGGCCGGCTTCGGCGTCCCGCGAGATCGCATTGCCATCGTCGAGAACGGTGTCGCCAAGGACCTCTTCTACCCGCGCGACCGTCGCGCGGCTCGGGCCGAGCTCGGCCTGCCGATCGAGGGTCGGAGCCTGCTCTACGTGGGCCGCCTCGAGCCGCGCAAGGGCGTCTTCGAGCTGGTCGCGGCGATGCGGGATCCGCGCCTCGCTGGCGTGCGCCTGGTTCTCCTCGGGGAGGGGGAGTCGAGTGCCGAGGTGCGTCGCCTCGCAACCGGAGACCGCTTCCACTTCGTCGGCCCGCAGAGCCACGAGGGCGTCGCCGCGCACGTCGCCGCGTGCGACGCGCTGGTGCTCCCCAGCTACGCCGAGGGGACGCCGAACGCCGTGGTGGAGGCGCTCTCTGCCGGTCGCCGGGTGGTCGCCACGCGCGTCGGCGGCATCCCCCCGGTGGTGCACGATCCGCTCCTCGGTGAGCTGGTTCCCGCGAAGGACGCGAGCGCTCTCGCCGACGCGCTCTCCCGCGTCGCCCACGCCGACTACGACGCAGAGCAGGTCGCGCGCGTCGGCGGCCGGCACGATTGGGACGAGAGCGGCGCCGCGCTCCACCGGGTGCTGCTAGATGCCGCCGCAACCGGGGGCCGTTGGCGAGGTCGGTCGTCGTGAGCGCCGCCGGCCCGGTGGATGGCGACGAGGCCCCCGGCGTCGCCTGGGAGCGGCTCGAGCCCGGCTTCCGCGAGACGCTGGGCGAGGTCGCGCGCCTCTTCCGCCGCGCTCGGCACCGCCCCAGGACTGTCATCCTCCTCACGGTGCTGGCGGCGCTGTTGATGGTGGCGCGCAGCGCCCGTCGCGAGGTGTCCTACGGGGCGCGCGTGAAGCTGCTGGTCACCGAGAGCGTGCAGGAGGCGGACAGCCGGGAGCTTCGTAGCGGCTCTCGCATCTACTCCAGCGACAACCTTCGCGAATTCATCGTCAACGCCGCCTTCACCGACGGCAAGGTGCTGGAGGTCCTGAAGAAGGCCGATTACCGGGTGCGGGACATCGAGAACAACCCGCGCCTGGTGCTGCAGAGCTTCCGCGAGGATGTGGAGGTCGACGTCTACCGCAACCACTTCGTGGAGGAGCCGGAGGGCGCGCCCCGCACCGCCAGCATCTCCATCGGCTACCGGGTGAACGACCCCGACATGGCGCTCGCCGTCACCCGCGCGCTGGGCGATCTGGTGGTGGAGCGCGACTCGGCCTACCGCAAGCAGGCCTACGACGCGGCCCGGTCGATGGCGAGCCACGAGCTCAAGCTGATCAAGGACAGAATCGACGAAGTCGACGCCCAGAAGGCGGAGCACAAGGCCCGGGCCGACCTGGAGCCGCTTCGCATCAAGCGCAGCAACAATTACTACATGATGAAGAAGGCCGAGGACGAGCTGCTCGCCCTCAGCTACGCCCTGAGCGCGGCGCGGGATCGCTTCCAAGAGCTCAAGATGATGGACAACGCGGGGTCGATGGGGCTCCGCTTCGAGCGCATCGACTGGGGGGCGGCCGAGGTCCGGGTCGACAAGAAGGTCGCCGTCGCCCGCTTCGGGGTCATCATGCTGCTCCTCGCCTTTCCCTTCGTTGCCATGGCCGTGGGCGGCTTCGACCGCCGTGTGTACGATTCCGGCGACGTTCGTCGCCTCGGGCTTCGTGTGCTCGGCACCGTTCGTGCCCCCGCCGCCCTCCAAGACACCCGCGCACGAGAGCGCGGGCTCCCTAGAGCCGATCGGAGCAGCTGACCATGGAACGCAGGCCCATGCCGCTGGCGCCGGCCGCGGACGACTCGCAGAGCGCGTCGCGCGAGATCCGTCGACTGATCGCGGTCATCAAGCGCGCCATCTTCAACTGGCAGCCCTCCGCCGCGATCGTGGCGATCGGGCTGATCATCGGTGTCACGGTCGCGCTGACCAAGAAGCCGACCTACAAGTCGGAGACCATCATCCTCTACCGCCAGGGCGTTCGCTTCGGGGAGCAGGGCGGGGGGCAGCGCGTCCTCTCTCTCGGTAGCCGCCTCAACGAGATGCTGCTCGCCCGCAACCGGCTGGAGAAGCTGCTCGATGAGCTCGGCATCTACCAGGACTTGAAGCAGAAGGGCGGCTACGTCGAGGCGGTCGAGGACTTCCGCAAGGACATCGTGTGGGACGCCCGGGCGACCGACACCTTCTCCATCTCCTACAAGGGCAAGGACCCGAAGCTGGTCGCCAAGGTGACCGAGCGCCTCGCGGACTCGCTCATCGAGGAGAACCAGCGCCTGCGCATCGAGCAGGCGCGTGTGCAGTCGGAGTTCATCGGCGCCGAGAAGGGGCGCGCCGAGGCCGACCTCAAGGCCAAGGAGCTCGAGATCGCGAAGTTCCTCGCCGAGCATCCGGAGTTCGCGCTCGACGAGAACGGCTTCGGCAAGGAGGGCGCCAGCATCCGCGCCCAGGCCGCGAGCGACAAGGAGGGCGACCCCGCCCTGCGCGCGCTGGAGCGCCAGGCGGCGCGCAACCGCGCTCTGGTCAGCGGCGTCACGCCACCTCCCAGCGCGGCGGGGCCGGCGCTCGATCCCGAGCTCGAGGCCAGGCGCGCCCAGGCGCAGCAGATGCTGGCCCAGGCCCAGGCCGAGCTCGCCGAGAACAAGGCCCGCTACACCGAGCAGCACCCCGACGTGCGCGCCTCCCAGTCGCGCGTCTCCGGCGCCCAGTCCGAGGTCAAGCGCGTCGAGGACGAGATCGCGTCCAAGGCGGCGTCCCGCGGCGTCGAGCCGCCGCCGAGCGCCGAGGTGGCGAAGGACCGCATGCGGTCCGATCTGAAGCGCATCGAGTCCGAGATCGCCTCGCGCAAGCAGACCGCCAAGGGCACGCCGGCGGAGGCGAACGAGACCGTCAACCGCGTGGTCGCGCTGGAGACCGACTGGTCGCGCATGAACCGCGCGGTGACCGAGGCGCGGGAGCGAATGGGCGAGATGGAGCGCAACTTCTTCCGCGCCCAGGTCGAGGCCTCGAGCGAGCTCGGCGGCTACTCCGACCAGGTTGTCGTCCTCGACCCCGCCTTCGTCCCCACCCGGCCGGAGAAGCCGGGCAAGGCGCTGATCGTGGTCCTCGCCGCCGCGGCGTCGATCGCGATCGCTCTCGTCGTCGCGATCCTTCGAGCGCTGCTCGACGATCGCATCTACGAGGAGCTCGATTTGCAGCGCGTGGCTCCGGTGCTGGCGGTGGTGCCGCGCGCCGAGCGCCGGCGCTGGTGGAACAAGAGCAAGGCGGCCTGAGAATGGCGAGACCGGACCCGACCTCGTCGCAGTCGGTCGAGAAGACACTGGATGAGCTGGTCGAGCGGCTGTCCGCGCAGGACCAGGCACCGCAGACCAAGGCGCTCCTCATCGAGGCGCGCCGCATGCGGAGCATCATCGCCAACTGGCGCTCCATCCCACCTCTCGCGACCGTGCGGGAGGAGATGCTGGCGCGCGTGCTCCACCTCTCGGCGGCGGTGGGCGATCTCGCCCCCGGCTCGCGCAGCTCGCAGTTGGGGTACGGCCGCCAGCCGACCTACAACGCGATGCGCGCGGTCCAGTTCGACGATCAGGCGCCGCCCTCCAGCCAGTACGACCGCAGCGTGGTCGCGGAGACGACGGTGGTCACCGACGCCTTCTCCACCCTGCCGCGGACGCCGCTGGACGTGCACTCCATCCCCCTGCCGGAGGAGCTGAGCCCGCACCTGGTGATGTTCACCGACCCGTACTCGATCCGGGCCGACGCCTATCGGGCGCTCCGGCAGCGGCTCTCCTCCAACGGCGACCCCAAGGTGATCGCCGTCACCAGCGCGGGCCGGAAGGAGGGCAAGACCACCGTCGCCATCAACCTCGCCGCCAGCCTGCGCGAGGGCGCGCGCGGTCGCGTCCTCCTGGTCGAGGCGAACCTCCGTCAGCCGTCGGTCGCCTCGGTCCTCGCCTTCACCCCGCCCGCCTGCTTCGGCGTGCAGCTCCTCCGCCACCGGAAGGACCCGCTGGAGCCGTGGATCGCCGCCGAGCAGGTAGCACCCCTGCATGTCATGGCCGTCGACCCCCAGTCGGGGCTGCCGCCGTTGCTCGACCCGATCGCGTTCTCCATCGCCATCGATCGCCTGCGCCTCGCTGGATACGACTACATCGTCGTCGACACCCCGCCGGTGCTGGAGAGCGCGGACGTGAACATGATCACCGACAGCGTGGACGGCATCCTCTTCACCGCCTTCGCCAAGCGCAGCGACGCGAAGTCGCTTCGCCGCGCGATCGAGCAGGTGGGGACGGTCACGTTCCTGGGGACGATCCTGCTCGAGTAGCAGGGCCCGTGCGTCGACGTCAGGCTCGTGCGGCGGCCCGCGCCGGGCGGCCCGCTTCGGTGCGCCGGCGTCGGTCGCGTCCGCGCCAGGAGGCAGCGGACGGCGGCGCCATGGTAGCGTCCACAGGCGATGCGAAACGCGCCCCACCCCGTCCGTCGCTCGGTGCTCCTCGGGCTCGCCGCAGCGGCGATGACCGCCGCCTGCGGCGACCGCGGCGGCGCTGCGCCGTCTCCCAGCGGCAGCTCCGCGGCCGGGGGCGCCCCGCTCCGCATCGCGGTCATCCCCAAGGGGACGACCCACGAGTTCTGGAAGTCGGTGCACGCCGGCGCCGTCAAGGCGTCGCGCGAGCTGGGCGTGGAGATCATCTGGAAGGGCCCGCTGAAGGAGGACGATCTCAAGCAGCAGATCGACCTGGTCCAGAGCTTCACCGGCCAGGGCGTGAGCGGCATCGTCCTCGCCCCGCTCGACGAGAAGGGCCTGCGCGGCGCGGTGCAGGGCGCGGTGCGGTCGAAGGTGCCGGTGGTGATCTTCGACTCGGCGCTGGTGGGCGACGATCACGTGAGCTTCGTTGCCACCGACAACATCGCCGCCGGCAAGCTCGCCGCCGACCACATGCTCAAGCTGCTGGGGGGCAAGGGCCGCGTGGTGGTCCTTCGATACCAGGAGGGCTCGGCCTCCACCTCGATGCGCGAGAAGGGGTTCCTCGACGCGGCGAAGGCGGGCGGCCTCGAGGTGGTGAGCGACAACCAGTACGGCGGCGCCACCACCGAGAGCGCGATGGCCACCAGCGAGTCGCTGCTGCTCGCCCAGGGCGCGGCCGACGGCAAGGTCGACGGTCTCTTCTGCCCCAACGAGTCGACCACCTTCGGGATGCTGCTCGCCCTCGACAAGGTCGGCCTCGCGAAGAAGGTGAAGCTGGTCGGCTTCGACGCCTCCGAGAAGCTCGTCAAGGCGCTGGAGGAGGAGCGCATCCACGGGCTCGTGCTCCAGGACCCGATGCAGATGGGGTACCTCGGCGTGAAGACGCTGGTCGCCCACCTGCGCGGCGAGAAGGTGGAGAAGGTTCTCGATACCGGCGCCCGCCTCGTCGACAAGGCGAACATGGGCGAGCCGGCGACGCGCGCGCTCCTCCAGCCGGACCTGAAGGAGTGGCTGGACCGCTGAGCGGCGGCCCGGCGGCGCGCGTGGGTGCGACATCGGCGCCGGGCGCGTCCCCGCATCGCGTCGTCGGGGCCGCGCCCTCCGCGGCGCGGCTGGTGGTCCGCGGGGTGACCCGCCGATTCGGCGCGACCCACGCGCTACGGGGCGTGACCCTGGAGGCGGGGCCCGGCGAGGTGCACGCCGTGCTCGGCGAGAACGGCGCCGGCAAGAGCACGCTGATGAAGATCCTGGCCGGCGCGCTGCGACCCGACGGGGGATCGATCGCGCTCGACGGGCGACCGTTTGCGCCGAGCGACCCGCGCGCCGCGCGCGAGGCGGGCATCGCGATGGTTTACCAGGAGCCGATGCTGGCACTGCACCTCACGGTTGCGGAGAACGTCGTCCTCGGGGTGGAGCCGTCGCGGCTCGGGCTCCTCCGCCGCAGCGAGATCAGGGCGCGCGCGCGCGCAGCGCTGACCGAGGTGGCGGGCGGGGTGCACGTGGATCTCGATCTGCCGGCAGCGCGGCTGCCCATCGGTCAGCGTCAGCTCGTCGCCATGGCGCGCGCGCTGGCGCAGGGCGCGGCGCGCGTGCTCATCCTCGACGAGCCCACGGCGAGCCTCGACGCGGAGGACGCCGGGAGGCTGTTCGCCGCGGTGGAGCGGCTGCGGTTGGAGGGGCGCAGCATCCTCTACGTCTCGCACTTCCTGGAGGAGGTGCGGCGCGTCGCCCAGCGCTACACCGTGCTCCGCGACGGTGCGACGGTGGCCTCGGGCGCGATCGCAGCGACGCCCATCGAGGGCCTGGTGGAGGCGATTGTCGGCCGGAAGCTGGAGCAGCTCTACCACCGCTCGCCGCGCTCGCGCGGCGACGCCGTGCTGACGCTCGCCGGCCTCACCGGCAGCGGCGATCGGCCGCTCCACGCCGATCTCGTCCTCCATCGCGGCGAGGTGCTCGGCCTCGCCGGCCTGGTCGGCTCGGGGAGGACGGAGCTGCTCCGCGCGGTGTTCGGCCTCGACCCGGTGCGGCGCGGCGAGGTGCGCGTGGGCGCGCCTCGCACGGGGGTCTCGTCGGGCAGCGCATCGCCTGCGCGGCGCCTGGCCCAGGGTGTCGGCCTCCTCAGCGAGGACCGCAAGGGCGAGGGCCTGGCGGCGGGCCTGAGCATCGCCGACAACGCGACGCTGTCGCGCCTCGAGGGCCTGGGCCCCGCCGGGCTGGTGCTCCCCGCGCGTCAGCACGCCGCGGCGAAGAGGTGGACCGACGAGCTCGGCGTCCGCTGCCGCGACGTCGAGCAACCGGTCGGCGAGCTCTCTGGTGGCAACCAGCAGAAGGTCGCGCTGGCGAGGCTGCTCCACCACGGGCTGGACGTGCTGCTCCTCGACGAGCCGACGCGCGGCATCGACGTGGGCAGCAAGGCCGAGATCTACAGGCTGATCGACGCGCTCGCGGTGGCGGGCAAGGCCGTCCTCATGGTGTCGAGCTCGTTCCCCGAGCTCCTGGGCACCTGCGATCGCATCGCGGTCATGCACCGCGGCCGGCTGGGGCCGGCGCGGCCCACCGATCAGCTCGACGAGCATCGGCTGATGCTGGAGGCGACCGGCGCATGAAGGCGATCTTCGGACGTGCCTGGGTGGGCCCGCTCCTCGCGCTGATCGCGGTGTTCGCGCTCTTCTCGCTGCTGACGCCGCGCACCTTCCCCACGCTGATCAACGTGGAGACGATGCTGCGGCAGACGGTGGTGGTCGCCATCGCCGCGGTCGGCATGACGCTGGTCGTGGTGAAGGGCGGCATCGATCTCTCGGTCGGCTCGTCGGTCGCCCTCACCACCGTCGTCGCCGCGCGCATGCTGCAGGCCGGGCACGCGCCTCTGGCGGCGTGCCTCATCGCCATCGTCGCCGCCACGGCGGCCGGGGCGCTGAACGGCGCCCTGGTGGCGGCCCTCCGCATCACGCCCTTCATCGTCACCCTGGGGACGATGAGCATCCTGCGCGGGGCGGCCAAGGGACTGGCGGACGAGCAGAAGATCGACGTCGACGTCGGCGGCCTCGCCGACGCCATGGCGGTGCTGCCGCCCGAGCGCCGCTGGCAGCTGGTCCCCGCCGGCGTGTGGCTCGCCCTCGCCTCGGCGGTGCTGGCGGCGGTGCTCCTCCACCGCACGCGCTTCGGCCGTCACCTGGTCGCCGTCGGCTCCAGCGTGGAGACGGCGCGCCTCTGCGGCATCTCGGTGGCGCGCACCACCGTCTTCACCTACGCCCTCGCGGGCCTGGCCGCCGGGCTCGCCGGCAGCATGGAGCTGGCCACCCTCACCGTCGGCGACCCCACCGACTCAACCGGCCTCGAGCTGGCCGTCATCGCTGCCGTCGTCATCGGCGGCGGGTCGCTCTCCGGCGGGCAGGGGTCGCTGTTCGGCAGCGTGCTCGGCGCCATGCTGATGACCGTCATCGCCACCGGCTGCACCCACCTCGGCGTCCCCAACTGGGTGCAGGAGATCCTCACCGGCCTCATCATCGTGGTCGCGGTCGCCCTGGACGGTCTTCGCCAGCGGTCGCGATAGCCGCGGTCGCGGTGGCATGGCGCACCCGCCGCGCCGTCTGGACCGTCGGGCGGGCGAGGGTGGTCATTCGGCTCGCCGGGCTCAGGCGCCGGAGAGCGGCCAATGAAACCAGGTCGAGAACAGGTCACCTCGCAGCTGGGCGCCCACGTAGCCCCCGTCGACGAGCTCCGCAGTGTCGGGCACCCCGTAGGCGCTGCCCACCAGGTAGCTGACGATCTGCAAGCCCTGTCCCGATCCGGTGGTGGAGAAGGAGCCGAACAGCGCCCCGTCGCCGAGCGCCTTCTGAAGGAGCTCCTGCTGCGAGGTCGACACGGTGTTCTGGACGACGACCCGCAGGTCTTCGCCCGCCCTGCGGAACAGCACCGTCACCTTGGGCGGCTGGGCGTGGCGGATTGCGTTGTTGAGCAGGTTGTAGGCAACGCGATCGATGGCCCCGCACTCGACGCAGCTCTCGGCGATCGTCGCCTCGAAGGCGACGTCGACCTCGATCTCCACCGGTGCGCCGGCGGCCTGCGCCGGAAAGTCGCGCAGCGCCTCTATCAAGGTCGAGAGGGAGTGCGGGATCATCTCCAGATCGCGCTCCCGTGACGCGGGATCGAGATCGGCCACCAGTCCCCGCATCATCTTGCGGTGGTCGCGCACCAGGAACGCGATGGATGCGGTGATCGCTGGATCGAGCCCGGTCGGTCCGATGCGGGAGAGCTGCAGGACGAGCGCGTTGAGCGCACCGCCACGGACGTCGTGCGCGATGACCGCGAGCGCTGGATCGTGGGTGTCCCGTCCGAGGCGCTGCACGCGCCGGATGACCTGAGCGAAGCCCTGCTGGTCGATGAAGTCCAGCAGGGGACGGGGACCCTTTTGCGCCGGCCCGGTCTGTAGCAGCACGTGGAGCTGGCTCAGCGTGCGGTACAGCGCCACCAGCGTCTCGCGCTCCTCGGCCGTGAAGGAGGCGAGGGGGACCGCCACCTCGTCGGCGCGGTAGCGGGTCGCGCGCCGTCTCTCCAGTCGCTCGGGTGCGAGTCCGATCAGCTGTTCGCTCGGGGTTCCCACGGCAGCCCGAGATTACGTTCATCGATGCCGTGACGCATGTCTTTGGCGCGCAGAGCGGGGGAAGGGGCCGGCGCAGCCAGCGCAGCCAAGGCCCCTCCAGATGCTCATCCCGGGAGCTTCACGCCGAGCACGTCGGCCTTCTCGATCTTCGGCGGCTCGGCGAGGAGCGCTTCCGCATTGGCCATGAGCGCCTTGGCGATGTCGCCGCCGAGGTGCTTGCCGCGATCGGCGTCGGTGGCGAACGCGTCGACGATGTAGAACACGCTCGGCTCCGTTCGCAGCGCGAACCAAGCCGGCGTGAATCCCTCGGCCTTGGCGAGAGGCTCCGCACTGGCGAGGAAGCTCGCGACCTCCTCCTCCTTGCCGGGCTTGGCCACGAGTCGCACCACGAGCGCCACCTTAACGTCGGTTGCCATGTCGAGTCTCCTTCGGTTTCGGCCTCTCGAGAGCTTCGAGAGCGGAGCGCGAAGATATTCCGACGCCACGCTTGCGCGAGTGGCGAAACCGACAACGATGATAGCGTTTCCGCCATGCGCATCGTGGTGATGGTCCTCGACGGCGTCTTCGACACCGGGCTCGCCGCAGTGTCCGACACGCTGGCCTTGGCCAACGGGCTGGCCACCGGGCTGGTCGACGGCACCCGCCCGCCCTTCGAGGTCTCGCGCGTCGGGGTCCGGAGGCGCGTGACGACGGGACAAGGCCTCACCGTTCCGGTCGACGAGGTGCCCCGCCGGGCGCCCGATCTCGTGGTCGTCCCCGCGCTGGCCGCCAAGTCGGGGGCCGACCTCGAGCTCGCCCTCGATCGGCCCGACGTGGCCGATGCGCGCGCGCTGCTCCAGGACTGGTCGGCCCGGCGTACAGTCGTGGCTGGCGCCTGCACGTCCACCTTCATCCTCGCCAGTGCGGGCCTGCTCGACGGCCGCGCCGCAACGACGACCTGGTGGCTCGCGGCGCCGTTCGCGCAGCGCTTTCCCCGCGTGAAGCTCGACGCCTCGCGCATGGTGGTCGAGGACGACAAGGTCATCACCGCCGGCGCGGCGCTCGCCCACCTCGATCTGGCGCTCTCGATCGTGCGGCGCAAGAGCCCCACCCTCGCCCGGACCACCGGCTGCCACCTCGCATTCCAGGGCGCGGCCTCGCAGAGCGCCTTCTCGTTTGCGCACCATCACGCCCACTCCGACGAGCTCGTCGAGCGCTTCGAGACCTGGGCGAAGCAGAACGTGTCCGACTTCTCGCTCGGGAGGGCGGCGCGCGCCGTCGGTGCCAGCCAGCGCACGCTGGAGCGGCGCGTGCACGCGGTCCTCGGCAAGTCTCCCCTCACCTTCGTCCAGGATCTTCGCGTTGCCGAGGCCGTGCACGAGCTGGAGACGACCGATCGCGGCATCGAGGAGATCGCCGAGAGCGTCGGCTATCAGTCGGGCGCGACGCTGCGCGCCGTCCTCCGCAAGCGCACC
>JBKJLX010000080.1:0-7734 GCA_046596645.1 Polyangiaceae bacterium | reverse complement strand
TGAGCCCGAGCGCGAGCTGCACCTCGTCGCGGACACGGCGGTAGAACGTCTCCCGCGACGAGGTGCAGCTCGCGCTCGGGCTCATGCGGAGCACCATGCTGCACGACGAGCCGCTCGACATCGTCTGGCTGGGCCTGCTGCTGGAGCGGGTCAACCAGACCGCGCGCATCCTCGACGTGCACCACCACGCGTTCCTGCGCCTGCCGCCCGACCACCACGCGGTGGTCACCGGCCTGTGGGTGTCGCTGCTGCACGCGGTGAGCGGCTTCGAGTCCTACCTGCGCGCGCACGCCGGGGTGGTCAGCGGCGACGCCGTCGCGCAGTTCCTGGTGCTCGACGACCGGTTCCCACGCTCGGTGCGCTACGGCGTATCTGCCGCCCTCGACCGGCTGGGCTCGCTGCGCCCCGAGGAGCAGGTCGCCCTCCCCGGCAAGGAGACGCAGGAGCGCCTCGCCGCGCTCGACGGCTGGGTGCGCTCGCTCGACGGCCTCGCCGCCGACGACGTGCACAGCGTCCTGGTGCGCGTGGTGGACGAGACGACCGGCGTGTGCGACGCCATCGGTCGCGAGCTGCTGGGCTATGGTGAGGGCGGCTGACGTCGTCGCTGCTTCCGTCCGCCTCCCAGCGTCCGTCGCCGCCGCCTCCCGATGCCCAACCTCCTCGCGATGAGCTTCGAGGGCCCGCTCGCCCCTTGCATCGAGCTTCACTGCCTCCGCCCTGGGGGGCAGCGCCTCCCCGACGGCTGGGGCATCGGCTGGTACCCGGGCGGTGAGCCGAGCGCGTCCGTACTGAAGGAGCCGGCGCCGCCCGAGGGCAGCATCCGCAGCGAGCTGGTCAAGCAGTGGGAGCACGTCGAGGCCTCGATCTTCGTGCTCCACGTGCGCGCCGCGCGCTGGGGCTCGATCAGCGACGCCAACACCCAGCCCTTCGCCCGCAGCTGGGGCGGGCGCGACTGGCTCTACGCGCACTCGGGCAGCCTCCGCCATCGCCTCGAGCTCAGCGTCGAGCCGCGCTTCGAGCCGGTCGGCTCCACCGACACCGAGGCGATCTTCTGCGAGCTGATGAGCTGGCTCTACGACGGCAAGCTTCGAACCATCGCCGAGATCGAGCCGGCGACGCTGCGGCGCTGGTTCGACTTCGTCAACGAGCACGGCGACCTCACCTCGGTGCTGAGCGACGGGCGCGACCTCGTCGTCTACGCCGACCGCGACGGCTCCAGCGAGGCGTGGATCCGCCCCATCGTCCCCCCGTACGAGGAGCTGGTCTTCGGCGATGACGACGCGCTGGTCGACCTCACGCGGCGCGGCGTGAAGAGCCGCAAGGGCGTCCTGGTCGCGAGCACGCCACTCCGCCTCAACGGGCGGGAGGACCCGCTGTGGCAGCGGGTGGCGCCGGGCAAGCTGGTGGTCCTGCGCGAGGGCGCGATCGTCGGCGAGGCCGAGCGCAGCGCCGCCAGCGGCCCCCCCCCGCCGATGGTCCGCACCATGTCGGCGCGGGGCGCCGACGCGCTCTCCAGGCCGTCGCCAGTGCGGCGCTTCCAGGTGCGACACCGCACGGTGTACCGCCACGCCGCCCCGGTGCTGCGCAGCACCCACCGCTTCCGCCTGTGCCCGGCGGACGACCGCCTGCAGCGCCTTCTTCGCCACCAGCTCTCGGTCTCGGTCGAGGGGCGCTCGCTCGACTACGACGACGCGTTCGGCAACCGCGTGCGCAACCTGGTGCTGGAGCGCCCGTGGACGGAGCTCGCCATCGAGGCGACCAGCGAGGTCGAGGTCAGCGACACCGACCCGCTGGCCCAGCGCCCGCTGGTGGCGCCGAGGACGCTCCCCCTGGTGTGGATGCCGAGCGAGCGGCAGATGCTGGCGCCCTTCGTCCTCCCGCCCGAGCTGCCGGAGAGCGAGCTGAGCGAGCTCGCCGAGTACGGGATGGCGTTCGCGCGCCGCAACGGGATGGACCTGTTCGACACCCTGCTCGACATCAACCAGACGATCTTTCGCGAGTACGCGTACCGCCAGGGCGCGACCCACATCGCGACCACGCCCTTCGAGGTCTACGCGACGAGGCGCGGCGTCTGCCAGGACTTCGCCAACCTGTTCATCTGCCTGGCACGCCTGCTCGGAATCCCCGCTCGCTACGTGTGCGGCTACGTCTGGTGCGGACCCAAGTCACCGAACAGCGAGATGGGCGAGGCCTCGCACGCCTGGGTGCAGGTTTACCTGCCGGAGATGGGCTGGCGCGGGTTCGACCCGACCAACGGCACGCTGACCACCACCGAGCACGTGAGGGTGGCCACCGGGCGGACCTGGGTCGACGCGACGCCGACGTCGGGGACGATCTACGTCGGCGGCGGCGGCGGTGAGCGACTCGAAGTCGTGGTCCGGGTCGATCTGCTCGACGACCTGAGATGACGAGCGCGCGCTCCTGTCGGGGGTCGGGCCTCCCGGCGGGCGCGGGATCGAGCGCCCGCGCCTCGATCGCTCGAGGGCGGGCGCTCACCGATCGGCCAGCGACCGAGCGGACGAGTCAGCTCACTTCTTGGCGGGAGCCTTCTTCTCGTCCTTCTTCTCGGTCGCCTTTGCCTCGGGCTTCGCGGCCTCGTCCGTCTTTCCCTCGGAGTCATCACCCTCGGCGGCGTCGGTCTTCTCCCCCGCGGGGGCGGCGGGCTCGCCGCACTCGGAGACCTTCAGGCCGCCCGGGGTGCGCGCCTTGGCCTTGGCGGAGGACTTCTCTCCGGTCTTCGGAGCGCCCGGGGTCGCGAGGACCTCGACCGAGCCCAGGGTCGGGACCGGCATGGCTCCGGCACCGATGCCGTCGACCCACGCGTTCAGGATCTTCTCCTGCAGCTCGAGGCGGCTGGCGTTCTCCTCGGTGTAGCCGAGGAGACCGAGCGCGCGACCGAAGTAGGTCGAGGTGCGGCTCGAGGTGTCAGCGACCAGCTGGTCGACCTTGATGTCGCCGATCTTCTCTGCAGGGACGTTGTTCAGCGTGAGCTTCACGTCCGTACCCTCGAGCTTGATGTCCGGCGACAGACCGGTGAGGTCGGGGCGGGTGCCGATCTGGTCCTCGACCGAGTCGGCGGCGAAGCGGCTGGCCGCCTTCTGCACGTCGTCCGACATGCCGGTGGCGGCGAGCGGGTAGCGGAGGATGGCGGCCTGGTTCGCGACCAGCGCGTCCTGGACGGCGGCCTTGAGGTGCACGACGAAGGGCGTGAGGATCTTCTTGTCGTCGGCCGAGAGCGTGGCGGACGAGGTCTTGATCTTCCCGAGGAGGTCCTCGACCAGCGGGTCGAAGCTCGCCTCCTTGTCGTCGATCTGCTTCTCGAGATCGGCGATGGTCTTGTCGTGGGCCGCCGCGTCGGCGCCCTCCGTTTCCTTGGAGTCCCTGGCCGCCTCCTCGATGGCGACCTTCGCCTCCAGCGCGGCAAGCTCGTTGCCGAGCTCGGACACCTTGGTGTAGGCGGAGGCGACGTCGTCACCCAGGTACTGGATGGCGGTCTTGCCCTCGCCGGTCGCGCAGACGTGGGCGAGCTTGTCGAGCCACGCTTCGGCACCGACGACGCGGACGCCCTGCGTGCCGCCGTAGACCGGCTCGCTGCCGATCTGCGTCATCAGGGTCTTCGCCTCGTCCGTCGTCAGCTGCGCGGCCTCGCGCGTCGCCTCGTCCACCGCGGTGTGCGCGATGAGACGGTCGACCTGATCGGCGGTCGCGCCTGCGACCTCGGCCCGGCGAACGACGACGCCCATCGGCGCGCCCTCTCCCATCGCCCAGACCGCGCCCGGGTTGGTCAGCGCACCCACGGCGCCGCAACCCGTCCCGAACACCGAGAGACCCAGCGCGAACGCCGCCACGTACGTCTTGCGAATCATGTCCAACTGCCTCCGTGAAGCGGCCCGAACAAGCGCCCCCGCCTGCCGCGAACCATCCAGATCCCCGATCGGCCGGGATGAAGCACCAGCCGTCGCCGCGCCTCATACGACAGCTCGATGGTGATTGCTTCCCTCCATTCCTGAAGGGCACTCCCGCCCGCGGATTCATGGGCCTTCGGCGGCGACGCCCGACCGAGCACCGACGCGCCTGCTCCGCACGGGTGGCGAGCCGCCCCCGGCCCGGCCCGCCGCTACGGTTCTACGCGTCCGTCACCGCGTACCCCTCACGCGTCGTGACCAGGATGCTCGGCGTCGTGGGATCTCGCTCGCGTCGGCGTCGCACGCCTCGTCAGGCTGGCGGCACTCGTCCTCGCCCTCCTCGCCCTCCTCGCCCTCCTCGTCCTCGCCGTCTGCCTCGTCGGTATCATCGCTCCTCGGCAGTTTGCAGCGTCAGCGCCGGGTCCACGCGGCGCGCACTTGTCGATCAGCGACCGGCGGAGATGGCCTCGAAATCTCCCCTCCCCAGCCGATTTTGATCCCGCCTCGGCGCGGGCGACACGGCGCCCGCTCGGTGCGGTATCCTGCTCACGGCGGTCGGACGAGCCTCGATGCAGAGCCCCAAGGTCGGCGCGGTGTTCCGCGGACGGTACGTCCTCGAGGACTGCCTCGGGCGCGGGGGCATGGGCTCGGTGTGGCGTGCCCGCGATCGGAGCCTCGGCCGTCCGGTGGCGCTCAAGTTCATGCACGGGCGGCTCGAGAGCTCGCGGATCGCGCGCAAGCGCTTCGAGCGCGAGGCGCAGCTCACTGCGAAGCTGCAGAGCCGGCACGTGGTGCGGGTGCTCGATCACGGCATCGACGAGTCGACCCCGTACATCGTCATGGAGCTGCTGACCGGCGAGGACCTGTCCGAGCGACTGCAGCGCAAGGGCCCGCTCGACCTGGAGGAGGCGACGCGGATCATCGGGGAGGTCTGTCGCGGCCTGCGTCGCGCCCATGAGGCCGGCCTCGTGCACCGCGATCTCAAGCCCGCCAACGTGTTCTGCAGCACCGACGAGCACGGCCAGGAGGTCGTGAAGATCCTCGATTTTGGCGTGGTGAAGACCATGGCGTCGACCTTCGAGGCGAGCGTGGCGACCGAGACCGGCGCCATCGTCGGCTCCGTGCAATACGCCAGCCCCGAGCAGGCGCAGGGCGAGCGCGACCTGGACGCGCGCAGCGACGTCTGGTCGGTCGCCGCCCTCGCCTTCCGGCTCATCACCGGAAAGCTCCCATTTCCAGGCGACGCGCTGGGAGCGGTGGTGCTCGCGATCTGCAGCCGCCCCCTTCCGCTGGTGAGCAACGCGGCGTCCCACCTCCCGCGCGATCTCGACGCGGTGTTCCTCCGCGCCTTCGACCGGGACAAGGATCGCCGCTTCCAGACCGCGCTCGACTTCGCGGACGCGTTCTTCGCAGCAGCGCTGGGGATCCCGCCGGAGGACGCCGCGCCCCGCTCGGTCGCCGTGCCATCTCTCTTCGCCGAGACGACGCCGGCGCCCGTCGGAGGGCATCTGGACGCGTTCGACGAGTCGGGGACGCGGGTGACGACGCCCGGGAGCACGCGCATCGTCGATCTCACCGCCGAGGCCCTGCGCTCGGTGCGCATCGAAGAGCCGGGACCGCCGGCGCTCGAGGAGGGACCGACGCAGCGCACGGAGGTCCCCGCGGCAGCGCTCGCCCCGGCGCTGACCCGCGTGATGGACCCGCCGCCGCCGGTGCTGGCCCCCGAGCCCGCGTCCCGGCGGACCCTCGCCATCGAAACCGAGCTGGCTACCACCGGCGGCGCCGTCGATGCGGGTCCGAGATCGATCGCGCCGCTGCACCGCGACCCACGTCGGATCGCTCTGATCGCCGCTGCTGCCGCGGCGGCCGTGCTGACGACCGTCTTGCTCGCGTCGCTCGTGGTGTCGGAGCCCGCCGACGAGCGCAGCCTCGCCCACGAGGGGTCCCCGCCGAGCGAGGCCCGCACCGGCGCCGCGACATCGTCGGCTCCCGCGGTGGCAGCGCCCGGTCCTACCGCGCAGCCGGAGGGCGACGGGGCGGTCGGGGCGAGCGCGCCGTCCGCTTCCAGCGCGAGCGCGGCGACGCCGGCGGCGTCGAGTGGTGCGCCGCGCGCACCACGCAAGCCTGCGCCGCGGTGCAAGGACAAGCAGGGGCGGTACGTGCCCTGCGATCCGATGTACACGCCGCTGCTCCCCTGACGGCAGGGGACCGTAGCGGCGCCTGGACAGGACCCGTGGCCGCGCGCGAAGTCGCTACAACGCCCTCCGCATGAAGAGATCCTCCAGCGTCTCCCGCTTGGGCGACACCTCGAGGACCTTCGCGCCGGCGGCGAGGATGGCCGAGAGGAGCTCGCTCACCCGCTCCTCGCCCTCCACCTCGACCAGCACCACGTCGGCGCGGTCCTTCACCTTGAAGCCGACGTCGACCAGCTTCGCGCGCAGCTCGGCCGTCATGCCGCCCACCACCACGTCGGTGTGCAGCACCTCGCCGCGAAGCAGCGTGCGCAGCGGGCCGCTGACCACCGCCTCGCCCTGGCGGAGGATCGTCACGCGATCGCACATGGCCTCCACGTCGCCGAGGATGTGGGTCGAGAAGAAGATGGTCCGCCCCGCGTCGCGCTCGGCGAAGATCAGATCGCGTACCTCCTTGCGACCGACCGGATCGAGCCCGCTCATCGGCTCGTCGAGGATCAGCATCTCGGGGTCGGCCACCAGCGCCGCGGCCAGGCCGGTGCGCTGCAGCATGCCCTTGGAGAGCGCTCTCACCTGGCGATCTGCCGCATAGGCGATGCCCACCTGACCGAGAACCTGCATCGTCCTGGCGGCGAGATTTGCGCCCCGCATCCCCGAGAGCTGGCCGCACATCGTCACGAACTCGCGCGGCGTCAGATAGGGGTAGACGTACGGGTTCTCGGGGAGGAACCCGACCCTCTCCCGCGACGCGGGGTGGGGGACGGCGCGGCCGAACAGCTCGGCGTCTCCTCCGGTGGGGGCGATGAGGCCCATCAGGACCTTGATGGTCGTCGTCTTCCCGGCGCCGTTCGGCCCGAGGAAGCCGAAGATCTCGCCCCGACGCACGTCGAAGGTGACGCCCTTCACCGCCTCCACCGTCTTCTTGATGAAGAGCCCCGTCTTGAAGGTCTTCTTCAGCCCGCGGACGTCGATCAGCTTCTCCGGCTCGGCCGCGGTCATCCGTCGGTCTCCGTCGCGCTCGGGGGCACCTCTTCCCCGACGCCCCCAGCGTACTCGCGCAGCTTGTACTGCACCTTGCGCGAGCTGATCCCGAGCAGCGCCGCCGCGCGCGACGTCGACCCCTTGCAGGCCTCCAGCGTGCGGAGGATCGCCCACCGCTCCAGGTCGGCGATGGTGCTGCCCGGCATCGCGGGCATGGCGTCGCGGTCCTCGCTGGCCGCGCCCGCCAGCGAGGTGGGCAGATGACGCAGCTCGACACGCGGCCCCGCGCACAGCACCACCGCGCGCTCCACGACGTTCTCCAGCTCGCGGACGTTGCCGGGCCAGGCATGCCCCATCAGCGCCGCGAGCGCCTCGTCGGAGAACCCCTCCAGGACCTTGGCGTTCTCCTCCGCGAACTTGCGGAGGAAGAAGGTGGCGAGGTCGGGGATGTCGCTCGGCCTGCGACGCAGCGGGGGGATCTCGATGGTGACGACGTTGAGCCGGTAATAGAGGTCCTCGCGGAACAGGCCGTCGGCGATGCGCTGCCTCAGGTCGCGGTTCGACGCCGCGAGGATGCGCACGTCGACCCGCAGCGTGTCGTTGCCGCCCACGCGCTCGAACGAGCGCTCTTGCAGCACGCGGAGGAGCTTCACCTG
>JBKJLX010000880.1:0-24297 GCA_046596645.1 Polyangiaceae bacterium | reverse complement strand
CCGCCGCCGCCCCTGCCCAGCGTCGGCCGCTTCTTCGCCGCCTTCGACCCGACGCTCTGGAAGGAGGACAAACCGTTCGCGCCGTTCCGGGAGATGACGCCGGCCGACGCCTTCTGGGCGGCGAAGATCGTGCTGGCCTTCGAGCGCAGCCACCTCGACGCGGTGGTGGGCGAGGGAAAGCTCACCGACCCCGTCGCATCCTTCTATCTCGCGTCCGTCCTCGAGGCGCGCGCGCGGCGGATCGGTGAGGTCTACCTGGCCACGCGGACCGCGCTCGACGCATTTCGACTCGATGGGCCGCGCCTGTGCGCCGTCGATCTCGCGGTGCGGCACCGACTCGCCCCGCCCGGCGTGGTCGAGCGGATCGAGGGGGGCCAGGTCGTCCAGCGCGTGCGGGTGGCGCATGACGGCCGGGTCTGTGTCGACGGCGGGGACGCACCGTACCGGGTCCTCACGCTGCGCACCGTCCACGGCACGGTGGCTCTGCCGTCGGTCGAGGTCCACGTCCGGGGCGGCAGCGAGCCACGTGTCGTCGGCGTCGCCCGCGAGTGAGCGGCGCGGCGGGGGCGCCGTGGTGGCCCGCGCAGCCGGTCGACGTAGCGGGCCACCAGGGCCTCGCGCGCGGCGCGAACGAGGTCCGGGTGCTCACGAGGTGAGAGGAACCTCCGTCAGAGGCGGACGACCTGCGGCTTCAACGAGAAGAGGATGCCGACGACGTCGCTTCGCGTCTGCGGGTCGATGCTGTTCTTCTCGAGCGCCGCGACGACATCGTCCACGACCGCGAGGAACTCCTGCTCGCTGACGTTCATGCCCTTGTGAGCCTCGATCATGTCGCGCCCGGTGTACGGCTCGGGGCCTCCGGCGCCGGCGCAGAAGAACTCCGTCGAGACGCGATGAAGACGCGCCATGTCCTGCACGTGCTCGTAGCGCGCCTTGACGAGCGGATTTTTCAGGTGGTTCGCGATCACGTCCTCGACGATCTGGCCGATGCCGGTGACCTGGCCGAGGCGGCTGTCGAGAGAGGCCGTTTCCATCTTCGTGTCTGCTTCTGAATCTGGTTGGTGACCTCGTTCGCTAACGCCCTCGCCGCGGAAGGTCGTGATGAAGCTCCCGGCGTGGGATGCAGCGCTCGAGGAGGTTCGCGGCCACATCGCTTCGGTGACCGGAGATGCGCCGAAAGCCCGCGGTGGTTCCACACCGCGTCGAAGCGCTTCGAAGGGGCGGGTCAGCCGCTCGACGCCCTTCGGTGCAAGGATCTTGCCGCAGCTCGAACACGCGCCTGATCCGGAGACCGGGCGGGTGCCCGATAGCCACCCTCATGGGGTCGGGTGTCACTCGAGGGCTATCGCTTTCCCAGCCGCCGCTTGATCGCGGCGATCTCCTCATCGATCTCGGGGTGGTGCGGTCCGACGTGGCGGCTCGAGATCCACGCGACGTCACGCGACGAGCGGTGGGCCTCGGCGGGGGCGCTGACCGGCAGGGTCCGGGCGGTCGCCGAGGGCGGGCCGGACCCCGCGCGGGGCGATGACCGCGACACGACGTCGTCGGGGTCGACATCATCGCCGCACTCCACGCAGACGAAGGCGCGCGTCTTCGTGTCGAGCAGCGAGACCTCGAAGACCTCGATGCGGTCGAACAGGTCGCACTCGACCCAGTCGGTCACCGCGTCGCAGCTCGCGCACCGTCGCCGAACGACGCGCCCATCGGGGACGCGGAGCATCCGGGTTCTGCTGCCGGCGATCCTCGACACGCCTCCAGCCTACGCGGTCGGTCAGGGGCCGAGGTCGACCGTCGAGGAACGTGAGGTCGTCGACCGGCGACTGGATGGCTGCGACCAGCGTCTCCAGGTCGGCGTCGAGGTCGCGCGGGGTGTTGCCCTGGCCGCAGGCCAGCGCGAGGAGATCGTGCAGCTGCAGGCCCGGGTGGTCGGCGGCCAGGACGACGAAGCCGCGGCTCGTCCAGGGTCACCGTCCGCGCGCCGACATCGAGGGGCCCGCGGACCGACGTGTCCTCGTCGAGGTCGGGAAGGTCGACCGGCGTACCATCGTCGCCGCCGCCACTCCCGCCGTCGCCCGACGAGCCTCCGTCGCCGCCGGCCCCGCTCCGGGCCTCGCTCGAGGACGAGGCGTCGGTGGCGGTCGTCGCGCCCGAGCTCGCCGTGGCGGAGCTGGCCGAGCCGCCGCCGGCAGCCGCCTCGGAGTCGTCACCACAACCTGCCGCCGCGAGCGACAGGAGGACCATGCACGAAGCGACGCGGGAGGGATTGACGCGCCCGAGGCTACCAGCGCCTCCAGGCGCCACGAAGGCGTCGCGGCTCTGCGGTGCGTCGCGGTTCGGCTCTTCGCGCATCGCCCCCCATCCCAGATGGAGTAGGGTCCCTACCCTCTTGCACACTCCCGACGCCCTCGCGCCGCTCTTCGACACCGGCATCATCGAGCGTGTCGTGCGACCGCTGATGAGCGGGAAGGAGGCGCAGGTCTACCTCGTGGTCTCGCAGGGCGAGCTGCGCGTGGCCAAGGTCTACAAGGAGGCGCACAACCGCAGCTTCAAGAACCGCGCGGAGTACACCGAGGGCCGGAAGACGCGGAACTCGCGGGACCAGCGCGCGATCGCGAACCGCTCCAAGCACGGGCGGGCCCAGGACGAATCGGCGTGGAAGTCGACCGAGGTCGACATGATCCATCGCCTTCACGCCGGCGGCGTCCGCGTGCCCATCCCGCACGCCTATCTCGACGGCGTCCTCATCATGGAGTGCGTGGTGGACCCTGAGGGCAACCCGGCGCCGCGCCTGGGGGACATGTCCTACGAGCCCGAGGCCGCGCAGGCGATCTACGACCGCGTGATCCGCGAGGTGGTTCGCATGCTGGCGGCCGGCGTCGTCCACGCCGATCTGTCGGACTTCAACATCCTCGTGTCCGGCGACGAGCCGGTGATCATCGACTTTCCGCAGTCGGTCGACACCGCGGCCAACACCAACGCGCGCCGCCTGCTGCTGCGCGACGTGGACAACGTGCACCGCTTCCTCGCGCGCTGGGCGCCGCGGGCCCCGCGCCTGCCCTACGCCGAGGAGATGTGGGAGCTCTTCGAGAACAACGCGCTGACCGCGGAGACGCGGCTGACCGGTCGCTATCGGGCGTCGGCTCGCCGCACCAGCGACGACTCGGTCCTCGACCTGATCCGCGATGCCGATCGCGATGAGCGCCGCCGCCGTGACACGCTCGGCCTCCGCGGCGGACCGGCGGCGCCACCCGAGCCGGCGCGCGTCTTCGTGCAGCCCAAGCGCGGCGGGCCGACGCCGGTCCCCTACCAGGGCCGTCCCGACCGCTCGGTGATGCCGAAGCGGGGGGGGCCGCCGCCGGTCCCCTACCAGGGCCGCCCGCAGCCGGGCCGCCCGAACGCGCCGCCGCAGCAGCAGCAAGGGCGGCCGCAGGGCCCGCCGCAGCCGGGCCGGCCCAGCGGGCCGCTGCCGCAGCAGGGTCGCCCGCACGGCCCGCCGCAGCAGGGCCGCCCGCAGGGGCCGCCGCCGCAGCAGGGGCGTCCGAACGGTCCGCCGCAGGGCCGGCCGCAGGGGCCGCCCCAGCAGCACGGTCGCCCGCAAGGGCCGCCGCCGCAGCGACCGCAGGGGCCTCCGCCGCCGCAGCGACCGCAGGGGCCTCCCCCTGCGCAGCCCGCGCCGCAGACGTCGCCCGAGGGCGGCGAGCGGCGCCGGCGTCGGACCCGCGTTCGTCGCTCCACGACCGGCTGAATCGCGGCCCTTGCGCGCGACCTCGCGGTCCCTTGGCCCGCGGCGACCGCCGCCGACGAGGAGGCGGCCCCGGCGACTGCCTCGCGCGGCAGGGCGGCGGCCTGGGGCTCAGCGTGGGCAGTTCATCGAGGTGACGGTCTGCCCGCTGACGGGGACGCCGGCGTCGACGAACTCCAGCGGGATCGAGCCACAGAACGCGTAGCCACAGTCGTCGTCACGCTGCACGTGCGCATGGGGGCCCGTCGAGTACCCGGTGGAGCCGGAGAGGCCGACGCGCTCGCCGCGGGTCACGCTCTGACCGACCTCCACCAGCACCGCGGAGAGGTGCGCGTACTGCGTCTGCGTGGCGTCGGCGTGGAGTACCACGACGTAGTTCGCCTCGGTGATGCACTCGGGTCCGCCGCCGTCGTAGCAGGGGTCGCCGGGCTGGGTGCCAGCGTAGGTGTAGCCGACGATGCCGTCGGCCATCGCCACCATGGGCGTGCCGATCCCGAGCGAGAAATCGAAGGCGTAGGCGGAGTCGCCGTCGTGGGAGAAGCCGCTGTTGTTGCCCTGGGTGACGGTGGTGCTGAACCCGCACTCGAGCGGCAGGTAAAAGCCGTCGGGCGGGTCGGGGGGCAGGTCCTGGGTGCACACGGCGAAGCCCGAGAACACGTACCCGGCGAGGCCCGGCGAGGCGATCTGGTACCAGAGCGTGTTGCCGTCGATCGACTCGCCCTGCACCTGGGCGACCACGTCGACGATGGCGCCGCTCTGCAGCGCGCCCACCGGTTCGTTGGTGGTCGAAGGATCGGGGCGCACGTTGAGCGGCGTCCCCGGTGGGACGTCGGCGCGGACGCGGGGGCAGGTGTCCTCGCCGCCTGCGCCCCCGCTCCCGACGTCGAACCCGCCGCCGGTGCCGACGGCGGAGCCGTCGTCGCCCCCGCTGCCGGTGTCGCCGCCCGAGCCCGAAGGCCCGGCCCCGGCGACGTCGTCGCCGCCACCGCCCGCCCCGCTGGAGGTCGAGACGCCTCCGCCTCCGCCGCTGCCGGCGCCGCCGACGCCGGTGTAGGACGAGCCCTCGTCACCGCAGGCGACGAGGAGCAGGATCAGGGCAGCGGAGGCTTGCGAGCGCATCGCCCTCCAGCATAGCGGCGCGACACCGCGAGGTCGCCTGTCCGGACGTCCGCGTCGACAGCCGGCGCAAACGGCGGAAGGATGCCGCCCATGTCCATCGTCCTCCATCACCACCCGCACTCGCGCGCCTCCACCGTCGTCTGGATGCTGGAGGAGATCGGCGTCCCTTACGAGCTCGCCCACGTCGACCTGCAAGGGGGCGCGCACAAGGCGCCCGAGATCCTGAAGCTCAATCCGATGGGCAAGCTCCCCATCCTGGTCGACGGAGACGAGGTCGTCACCGAGTCGGCCGCCATCGGTCTCTACCTGGCAGACCGCTACGCCGCCGGCCGGCTCGCGCCCGCGCTCGACGACCCCCGGCGCGGTACCTACCTCCGCTGGTCGCTCTTCGCGCCCTCGGTCATCGAGCCCGGCTTGATGGCCAAGGCGGCGGGCTGGACCTACAAGGAGGGCCAGGCCGGCTGGGGCTCCCACGAGGCGATGATCACCGCGATGGAGAGCGCGCTCTCCCACGGGGACTACCTGCTCGGCGAACAGTTCACGATGGCCGACGTCATCTTCGGCGGCACCGTGCGCTTCATGCTGACCTTCAAGATGCTGGAGGCGCGTCGTCTCTTCGAGGCGTATTCCAACCGCCTCGCCGGTCGGCCCGCGTTGCAGCGGGCCGACGCGCGCAACGCGGTCGCCGCTGCCGCGGCGCTCAAGGCGAAGGCCTGATCAGCCCGCTCCGCCGGGGTGCGGCGCATCGCGAGGGACCGAGCGCCGCCTGCGCTCAGCCCTCGTCGTCGGCGATGGGATCCATGCGGCAGTAACCCCACTTGCCGTCGGCGCAGGTGCGGTGGCCGGGGAGGCAGGTCTTGATACGGTTCTGCACGCCGACCTCGACCGAGCAGGCCTCGACCTCGCCCTCGTCGCAGCTGGCGTCGTCGCCGCTGCCGTCGTCGGGCGCTCCGCCGCCGCCGTCCTCACCGCCGCCGCTCGTGGAGGACGGACTGCTCGAGGGGGCGGCGTCACCGTCGTCGTCGCCCTGGCCGATGCGCTCGGAGGTGCAGGACGCGCCGAGGGCGAGCACCGCGAGGGTCGCGAAGAGGAAAGGAACGTTCTTCATGGCGCTCACTCCGTCCACGGGCAGGTGAAGGTGGTCTCGATGCTGTGAAGCTGCGGGGCGAGGCGGGTGTTGGTGCTCCGCAGGATCGTCCAGCGAACCTCGAGGAAGGGGTTGGTCGCCTCGGGCGCGCCGTCGAGCTCGGTCCACAGCGAGATGGGGCAGTCGCCGTCGGGATCGGTCGCGAGGCAGGCGGCGGTGTCGAGCCGCGGCGGGTCGAGGAGGTCGTCCAGCGTCGTCACCTTGGCGACGTCGTGATAGGCGCCGCTGAAGGTCTCCGTGGGCGACGAGCGGACGTCGATGTCCAGCTCCGAGTCGCCGGGGACGAAGGCGTTGTACGCGAGGTAGCCCCACTGGGCGCGGGTCCCGGGCGGGCACGCTGCCTCGAAGGTCGTCGTGCCGGTGAGCGACGCGTCGTAGGTCACCGGGCACTGCACCGCCATCTTGAGCTGCGGCGCCGTGGCGCCTGCGAACCAGTCGCACGTCTTCGGGCACAGGTACGACGTGACGGTCGGCTGGGTCTCGTCGATCCAGTACTGGTCGGAGCCGTCGCAGCCCTGCGCATCCTGGACGCGCGACAGCTTGGTCCAGGTCTCGGTGGTCGTCTTGCGGGCGCTGCCGATGACCATTCGCTCGGTCAGGAGGTCGCCTGGGATGCTGCCGAACACTGCCGTCGCGCAGGCGCCGCCGGTCCGCACCACCGCGACCGACTGGGTCGCCGGCGTGCACACGTCGCAGGTCACCGCGGTGTCCCACCACGACCAGTTGTTGCCGCACCTGCCGGCGCCCTCGGCCTGGGCGACCACGGTGTTGGGCGCAGCGCGCGAGGGGTTGATGAGCAGCGCCTTGTTGTTGCCATGGAGGCCCGGCGCGCACGACGCGGGCGACATGACGCACTGGCCGGGCTGGATCACGTCCGGGATCGTGCATTCGTGACTGAAGCTCCTGTTCGACGCGAGGGTGCAGCGCGACAGGTCGTTCTGGAGCTGGCTCGAGTTCGAGGTGAGGAACGCGAGCTTCGTCCCGCCCTGGGACGCCACGTCGCCGCGGTTGCAGACCGGGATCTTCGCCGTGGCGCCGTCGCCGCAGGGCAGCCCGACCGTGAGGTCGACGCCGCTGACGACCCTGTATTCGTCCTCCTCCCACGGCGTGCAGGTGTTCGCGACGCACCGGGTGTCGGTCTGGCACGCGCCGGTGATGCCGGTGCAGGGCGACTTGAGCAGGCTCCGCTGGAACGCGCTCGGGACGAGCTGCTGGAAGGACAGCCGCGAGCCGCCCACGATCGGTGGCGCGGTCGGGGTGCTGGCCGGCGTCGCCGTGCCCGGCACGATGTCGGGGAAGGCCTCGCACTGCGGGTCGCAGGCGTCCTGGCAGTCGACGGTCGCGGTGGTGAGGACCCTCCGCGCGGTGTCATCGAACTGGCGCTCGTTCGCCATCGGCTCGTCGGCCGCGGCGTCGTCCCCCGCGGTGTCGTCGACGGGCTGACCCCCCGCGGTGCCGCCTCCGGAGCCGTCGCCGACGTCGAACCGGGCGGTCAGGGTCCCCTCGCAGGCACCCCAAGCCCCGCCCCGGCAGACGCGCTCGCCGGTGACGCAGGAGTGGACCCCGTTGTGGGTCCCGAGCTCGACGCTGCAGTCCTCGACCTCCCCTGGCTCGCACTCGCCTCCAGAGGCGCCGCCGAAGCCGCTCTCCAGCGCCGACCCGTCCCCGGGCAGGGCCATCGAGTCCGTCTCCTCGACGCAGGCCGTGGCGAGGAGAGCGAGGGCCAAGCCCGACACGGCGATGCTTCGCGACGTCATGGCGTCCGGGCTTTGCAGCCGGCGTGCCCACCCGGATCTCCCTGGAATCGCAGGTCTCGGTCCGCGTGGGAGAGGATCGCGTCTCGATCTGAACCCTCGGCGGAGCGGTCGGGTCTCGTCCTGGGCCGGCTGTGCGCGCGCTCAGCCCAGACGGATCAGCGCACCAGCGCCTTCTGCCGGTGCGCCACCCAGCAGGTCGGGCAGCGCCAGGCCATGCGCGCGCCGCCGGCGCGCTCCTCGCGCGTCACCCGCCAGCCGTGCGCCTTGCCGATGAGCGTGTACGCCGTGCGCGTGGGCGGTGAGAGGACGTTGCAGTCGACGCAGTGGTGCTGCGTGACGGCCTCGTCGTCCTCCTCCAGGAGGCCGTGGGTCGGGCCCTTGGGGTTGGTCGGCATGTCTCTTCAACCCTTGCCGACGCGCTTCTTCAGGCGCGCCAGCTCGTCGTCGATCTCCGCCTGCTTCTTCCTCTCCTGCGCGGCGTCGGAGGCGACGCGCTCGCGCGCGCGGCGGTCGGCGTCCTCGCGCGCCTTCTGCAGGGCCCCGCGCTTCTCCTCCTGCTGCACCTCGGCGTCGGCAGCGTCGACCGCCCGCTTCGGATCGGCCTCGTCGGGCCCGAAGAGGGCCACCTCGGCGCGGTCGAGGGCGTCCCGGGCGGTGTCCTTCACCTTGCGCACCGCCCGATCGGTCGCCTCCTCGGCCGCCTTCTCGGCGACGCGCTTCGACGCCCGGGCCACGAGCCGGTCGACGGTGCCGGTCAGCCACTTCCTCATGCCTCCAGCGTAGCGCCATGTCGCACCTCGTTGCTGGAGGGGCGGCTGGCGCGACTAGGATGCCGCGATGATGCTCGACGTCGAGGATCGCGGCGCGGACCCGGACGCGTGGGCGAAGGAGCTGGGCGTCCCGCGCGAGGCGGTGGACCTCTACCTCGACAGCGAGGTCATCGACCTCCACCTCGACTCCTTCATCTGGACCCGCGTCCTCGGCTACGACCTGCGCGAGCCCCACGACGGCGGGCTGCTCGGCCACCGCTTCTACTCGCAGGTCGACTTCCCGCGGGTGCTCGAGGCTCGCATGGGCGGCGGGACCTGGGTCATCACCACCAACCCCGCGCGCGCGGCGGCGGAGCGCGCCACCGTCTTCCGCGACAACCTGCGCGATCTGCTGGGCGTCTTCGCCGGGGTGGAGGAGCAGTTCGTGGTGGTGCGCACTGCCGCCGAGTACCGAGCCGCGCGCGCCGCCGGCAAGCACGGCGCGTTCATCGGCGTGCAGGGCGGCAACGCCTTCGACGGCGAGGCGGACGCGCTCGATCGCATCCCCGACCTCCCGGGCCGCACCGGCGACCTGCCGGTGCTGATCCGCGTGACCCTGGTCCACCTGTCCTCGTCGACCTTCGGCGCGACCAGCTCGCCGCTGCGCGGCGGGGCCGACCCCGGCCTGACCGACGCGGGCCGCGAGATGGTGCGCCAGCTGGAGGCGCGGAAGATCTTCTGCGACCTCGCCCACGTCTCGAAGAAGGGCTTCTGGGACGCGGTCGAGGTCCACGATCGCAGCCAGCCCCTCCTGGTCACCCACACCGGCGTGTCCGGCGTGTTCGAGCACTGGCGCAACCTGGACGATCGTCAGCTGCGCGCGGTGGCCGACTCCGGCGGCACCGTCGGCGTCATGTACCAGTCGAGCTTCCTGGGGGACGCCTACTGGTCGGGCGGCAAGGCCTCCAGCGTCGTCGATCACCTCCAGCACATCGTCGACACCGTGGGGGAGGATCACGCCTCGCTCGGCAGCGACTGGGACGGCGCCATCACCCCGCCGCGCGACCTGAAGACGCCGCTGGAGCTGCCCCGCCTGGTCGACATCATGCTGAAGCGAGGGATGCGCGAGGAGACGATCCGAAAGATCCTCGGGGAGAACTTCCTGCGCGTCGTCGCCGCGGTGCGCGGTTGACCGAGGCCGCGGCGCCGCGCCGCACGGCGTTCGTCGCCGCGCGGGCGGAAGATCGCATCGGCCCTGTGGTGGCGGCGCTGGCGGCGCTGCCGCCGGCGACCGAGGCCCTCCTCGTCGGTCCGACGCGCGAGGTCGCCGACGAGCTGGGCCGCCGCGTGGCGCGGGCGCGCGGCGGGGCCAGCTTCGGCCTGGCGCGGACGACGCTGCATCGCCTTGCGCTCGACCTGGCAGGACCCGCGCTGGCGCTGCGCGGCCTGGCGCCGGCGGAGCCAGGAGCGCGCGAGGCGCTGGTGCGCCGCGCCCTCGATGGAGCCCTGCGGGACGGGGCGCTGGCGGCCCTGCGCGGTGGGGTCTCGACCCCGATGCCGGGCCTGGCGGACGCGCCCTCGCCGGCGGCGGCCGCCCTGCGCTCGCCGAGCTTCCCCCGCGCGCTGGCGGCCACGCTGGAGGAGCTGCGGCTCGCCGGCGTGACGCCGTCGGGCCTGCGGGCCCGCGCCGTCGACCTGCGCAGGCGATCGGCCCATGAGGCAGCGCGCGCGGGGTCCCTCGACGATCTCGCCGAGCTCGCAGAGCGCTACGACCGAGAGCTGTCTGATAGCCATGTTGCGGACCGCGCGGTGGTGCTGGTCGCCGCGATCGCGGCCCTCGCCGCCGGCGCGCCCCTCCCAGCGATGGTGGCCTGGGTCGACGTCGCGGTGACCAGCGCCGCCGAGGCCGCCCTGGCCGCAGCCATCGCGGCGCACACCGCCACGTTGGTCGCTGCGCTGCCGCGCGCCGACGTCGCGGCGCGTGCGCTCGCGGGCCTGTGGGGGGCGGTCGTGGTCGAGGCCGACGTCGAGCGCCCGGGCGCGCTGGCCGCCGTGCAGCGTGACCTCTTCGCCGTGGCGCCTCGCGGGGCGACCGACGACGGCGCCGTCACCTGGGTGGCCGCCCCTGGCGAGACGCGGGAGGCGGTCGAGATTGCGCGACGCGTCCTCGCCGCCGCGCGCACGGGGACGCCCTTCGATGCCATGGCGGTGGTCGTGCGCTCGCGGGAGGTGCACGGCGCGGCGATCGAGTCGGCGCTCGCGCGCGCGGGCATCCCGGCCTGGTTCGAGTCGGGAACGCGCCGCCCGCACCCCGGCGGGCGCGCCCTGCTCGCGCTGCTCGCGTGCCGACGCGAGGGGCTGTCGGCGCGTCGCTTCGCCGAGTTCCTCTCCCTGGGCGAGGCCGCGCGCAGCGGGGAGGACGGGGCGCCGCTCGAGGGGGCCTCGCGCTGGGAGCGCCTCCTGCGCGAGGCCGCCGTGATCGGCGGGCGCGACCGGTGGGAGCGGCGCATCGACGGGCTGGTCGCGCAGAAGCGCATGGCTGCGCGCGCCGACCGCGACGGCCTCGGCTCCGCCCGGGCGGAGTCGCTGGCGCGCGACGTGGTCGCCCTCTCGCCGCTGCGCGCGTTCGCGGGGCCCCTGGTCGACGCCCTGGCGGAGCTGCCGGTGGAGGCGCCGCTCGCCCACTGGGCCGACCGCCTGGAGGCCATCGCGACCCTGGCGCTGCGCGAGCCGGCGCCGGTGGTCGAGGCGTTCGCCGGGCTTCGCGCCTTCGGCGGCGTGGTCGGCGCGCGGCTGGCCGACGTGGAGGCCGCGCTCGATCCGGTGCTGCGATGGCTGGAGCGACCGCGGCCACCGCGCCGTCACGGCCGGGTGCTGGTGACCACGCCCGAGGGGCTGCGCGGGCGATCGCTGCGCCTGGTGGTCGTGCCCGGACTGGCCGAGCGGCTCTTCCCGCCGCCGGTGCGCGAGGACCCGCTGCTGTCCGACGAGGACCGCGAGGCGCTGGGGACCACGCTCGCGCTGCGCAAGGACCGCAGCGGTCGCGAGCGCCTCCAGCTGGCGCTCGCGGTGGGCGCGGCGGAGGAGCGGCTCGTCGTCTCCTATCCGCGCACCGAGTCGGAGACCGGTCGCCCGCGCGTCCCCTCGCTGTACGCGCTGGAGGTGCTGCGCGCGCGAGACGGCGCGCTCCCCGATCTGGCCCGCCTCGGGCGCGACGCCGCGCGCGACGGGCGCATCGCCTGGCCGGCGCCGCGCGATCCGGCCGATGCGATCGACGAGGCGGAGCACGACCTCGCGGTGCTGGGCGCGCTGCTCGCCGAGGGGGACCGCGCGCGGGCGCGCGGCCGCGCTCGCTACCTGCTCGAGGAGAACGAGCACCTGGCGCGTGCGCTGCGCTCGCGCTTCGCGCGCTGGCAGCAGCGCCAGCTCGGTCCGTGGGACGGCGCGCGCATGGTGGGGGAGGCGGCGCGCGCCCTGGTGGCGGCGAGCCGCCCCACGGTGCGCGCTCACGCGCCGTCCACGCTGCGTCACTTCGCCGCCTGTCCGTACCGCTTCTTCCTGCACGCGGTGGTCGGGCTGCGCGAGACCGCCGAGCCCGACGCCGTCGAGCGCCTCGACCCGGCGACGCGCGGCGATCTGCAGCACCGCGCGCTGGCCGCGCTCGCCGCCGAGCTGGAGGCGCGCGGCTGGGCGTCGCTCCCGCCCCAGGTGCTGGGCGAGGCGCGGCTCCTGGCCCGCGCCATCACCCGCCGGGTGGGGGAGGAGGCGATGGAGGCGCTGGCGCCGCGGGTCCCGCGTGTATTCGACGACGAGATCGAGGAGCTGGCCTCCGACGTCGAGACATGGCTGGTCTTCGCGTCACGCGAGGCGGGTGAAGGGCGCTGGGTTCCGCACCGCTTCGATCTCGCCTTTGGCCTTCCTCGCGCGGACCACCTGGACCCGCGCAGCAGCGCCAGCGCCGCGACCATCGGCCCCTACCTCCTGCGTGGGGCCATCGACGCCGTCGAGCGTCAGGTGGTCACCGGCGAGCTGCGCGTCACCGACTACAAGACCGGCTCCGAGGACGCCCCGCGCCAGCTGGTGATCGGCGGCGGGGAGATCCTGCAGCCCGTCCTCTACGCGATGGCGCTCGAGGCCCACGCCAAAGAGCTCGCGACGCCGGGGCCGGTCGGCAGCGCCCGCCTCCTGTACGCGAGCGCGCGCGGCGGGTTCCGCGAGCGGTCGGTCGCGCTCGACACCACCGCGCGCCGGGCCGGCATGGCGGTGCTGGAGGCGGTCGACGCCGCGCTGGAGCGAGGCGTCCTCCCCGCGCTGCCGCGCGAGGGCGCATGCGCGCGCTGCACCTTCCGGGGCCTCTGCGGGCCGGACGAGGAGCGCCGCGCCCGCGGCAAGGACGATCGACGCGACGGGCACGTCCACGGCGAGCTGGGCGGCCTCCGCGCCATGCGCTGAGCGCCTAGGATGGCGCGATGGTGCTCTCCCTCCACCCCTCGCTCGCGCACGTTCCGCGCTGTGCCCTCGCCGCCGGCCTGGTTTGCATCGGCGCGGCCGCCTGCGGCCCGGAGGTGGAGGAGGTCACCTCGAGCACCGGGAGCGGCGGGGGGAGCACGACGTCCCTCGCGAGCAGCGGGACCAGCGACACCGCCTCCGGCAGCGGTGGCGCGGAGGACGTGGCAACGGCGGCGACCACGGCGGGGAGCAGCGGCGGAAGCACCGGCTCGGGCGGGCAGGCGCCGACCTTCGTCGACGTCTCTCTCGGCGAGGACTTCGGCTGCGCGCGCGCCGCGTCCGGCGCGATCCGCTGCTGGGGAGCGGATTTCTACCAGCAGGCGAGCCCACCCGAGGGGGTCTTCGACGTGCTCTCCGTGGGGAGCGGCTTCCATGGCTGCGCGCTCGCCGGCACCACCGTGACCTGCTGGGGGCAGAACGTCGACGGACAGACCGATGTGCCTGATCTCGCGTTCTCCGCCGTCGGCGCCGGCAACCTGCACACCTGCGCGATCCGCGCGAGCGACGGCAAGCCGGAGTGCTGGGGCAAGGACCAGGCGGGGGAGACCGCGGCCCTCGACGTCGAGCTCACGAGCATCGCTGCTGGTCTCGTGCACAGCTGCGGGCTCACCCCGCTCGGCGAGCCCGTCTGCTGGGGCGACGAGGGCTCCTTCAGCAACCCGCCGGACGACGTCTTCCACTCGCTCAGCCTCGGGAACTTCTTCACTTGCGGGCAGGCGCAGGACGGGACGGCGCGGTGCTGGGGGTTCCCCATCGCCGACGGGATCCTCACCCCGCCCGAGGGGACGATCACCCAGATCGACGCCGGCGACAGCCACGCTTGCGTGCTCCGCCCCGACGGCATCATCGAGTGCTGGGGCGACGGCGACAGCGGTCAGCTCGACGTGCCCGAGGGCGCCACGTTCGTGGCGGTGAGCGCGGGCGGCGCGCACTCCTGCGGGGTGACCCGCGAGGGCGATCTCCTCTGCTGGGGCGAGGACGCGCTCGGCCAGTCCTCTCCGCCGTAGCGCTCAGGTCCCGTCGGCCTGCGGCACGTCCGGCTCGACGAAGCACCACTTCACCTCGGGGTGCGTGGTCTGCAGATCGTTCTCGAAGGCGTTGATCGTCGCGACCGCCTCTGCAGCCGACAGGCCGGGCGCCAGGCTGACCTTGGCCGCGATCATCACCTCGCCCGGGCCCTGCTGGATGGTGATCTGGCGAAACACGTCGAGGATTCCCGCGTGGCGCCTGGCGACCTCCTTCACCGCGGTGCCGTAGATGGGGTCCGCCGCCTCGCCGACCAGCAGGCCCTTCACCTCGACCGCGAGGAACACCGCCACCAGGAGGAGGACGATGCCGACGACCAGGCTGCCCACGCCGTCCCACACCGGCTGGTCGAGCACCCAGCCCAGGGTGAGGGCGATCATGGCGAACACCAGGCCGGCGGTCGCCGCCGCGTTCTCGCCGAAGACGACGACCAGATCGCTGTCCTTGGTCGTGCGCAGGAAGGTGAAGAACGGCATCGCCTTCCGGCGCTTGTTCAGCTCCTTGATGTTGGAGATCGTCGCCCAGCCCTCGATGAGCAGGGAGAAGAAGAGGACACCCAGACCGATGCCGACGTGGTTGATCGGCTCCGGATGCCGGATCTTGTGGATGCCCTCGTAGACGCTGAAGGCGCCGCCCACCGAGAACAGCAGCATCGCCACCATGAAGGACCAGAAGTACAGGTTGCGCCCGTACCCCATGGGATGCGTCTCGTCCGGCGGCTTGCGCGCGGCCTTGACGCCCATCAGCAGGAGGCCCTGGTTGGAGCAGTCCGCCAGGGAGTGGATCGCCTCCGCCAGCATGGCGCCGGAGCCGGTGAAGAACGCAGCGACGCCCTTCGCGGCGGCGATCGCCATGTTCGCGAACAGCGACTGCACGATGTGGGACGTGTCACCGGCCATGTTCGGGCAATCTCCGGGATGATGCGCCGTCACGTCAACCCGGCTGACGAGGCCGACCGCGAGGTCGTCCGCGCCGACGTCGCCTCCACGGTGGTGGTGGAGGCGGCCGCCGGCACCGGGAAGACCACCGAGCTGGTGGCGCGCATCGTGGCGACGCTGACCGCCGGGGTCGACGTCGGCCGCATCGCCGTCGTCACCTTCACCGAGAAGGCCGCGGGCGAGGTGAAGCTGCGCTTGCGCGCCGAGCTGGAGCGAGCGCGGCTGGCGGCCACGGCGGGCGAGCCCGGGGCCCGTGCGCTGCAAGACGCGGTGCTCCGCCTGGAAGAGGCGCGCATCGGCACCATCCACGCGTTCTGCGCCGACCTCCTCCGTGAGCGTCCCATCGAGGCGGGCATCGACCCCGCGTTCGACGGACTGGCCGAGGATGAAGCGGAGGACCTGTTCGCCATCGCGTTCGATGCCTGGTTCGAGCACGCGATCGATCCGCCCTCGCCGGCGCTCCGCCGTGCTCTGCGACGACGCGGGGGAGAGGGGCCGGTCGCGGCGCTGCGCGCCGCCGCGCGCGATCTGGCGCGCCACGCCGACCTGGACGCGCCGTGGACGCGCGCGACGTGGGATCGCGCCTCCGCGGTGGAGAGCGTGGTCGACGCCGCGCGCGAGGTTGTGGGCTGCCTGCCCGCGTGCACCTCGACCGTGCTGCACGATCATGTGGCGCCGGTGCGCGAGCTGGTCGGCGTCGCCGACGTGACGCCCGGCGCGATCGACGATCTGGAGGCGGCCGCGGTGGCGCTGGCGCGCCACCCCAAGCTGCTGCGCGACGTCCCGCGCGCCGGCGGGCGCGGCGTGGCGCCGCTGCTCGACGCGCTGACCGCGCTGCACAGGGCGGTGGAGGCCTTCACCGCCGCCTCCGACGCCGAGCTCGCGGCGCTCCTACGCGAGGAGCTCCGCGGCGCTGTCGCCTCCTACGCCGCCCACAAGGCGGAGCGAGGCGCTCTCGACTTCGACGACCTGCTGCTGCGCGCGCGCGATCTCCTCGAGCGGTCGGCCCCCGCGCGCGCCGCCCTGCAGCAGCGCTTCGACCGCCTGTTCGTCGACGAGTTCCAGGACACCGACGCGGTGCAGGCCGCCATTCTCCTCCTGCTCGCCGGGGACGACCCCGCGATCGCCGACGCGCATCTGGTGCGGCCTGCGCCGGGCAAGCTGTTCGTGGTCGGCGATCCCAAGCAGTCGATCTATCGCTTCCGCCGCGCCGATCTCGGGACCTACTTCGCGGTGCGGGATCGCCTGGCGGCGTCGGGCGCGCGCCTGGTGTCGCTGCGGTCGAGCTTCCGCGCGGTGCCCTCCATCCAGCGCCTGGTCAACGCCGCGTTCGCGCCGGCGATGGTGGAGGATCGGGAGGCCCTGCAGCCCGGCTACGTCCCGCTCGACGGCGTCGGCGCGTCCGACCCCGTGGGGCAGCCCGCCATCGTCGCCCTGCCGGCGCCGCACCCCTTCGGCAAGCGGGGGGGCGTCACCAAGACCGCCGTCACCGCGTGCCTCCCCGCGGCCGTCGCCGCGTTCGTCGCGTGGCTCCTCCACGACAGCGGGTGGACGGTGCGCGACCCCGAGGGCGACGGGCGCATCCCGATCGAGCCGCGGCACGTGTGTCTGCTGTTCAAGAACTTCCAGAGCTTCCAGGGCGACGTGACGTCGCCCTATGCGGCGGCCCTCGACGCCCGCGGGGTGCCGGTGGTCCTGGTGGGCGGCAAGAAGCTCTTCGATCGGGAGGAGACGCTGGCACTGGTCGCCGCGGCCAGCGCCATCGAGTGGCCGGGCGATCTGCTGGAGGTGTGGTCGACCCTGCGCGGCTCGCTCTTCGCCATCCCCGACGAGCTGCTCCTGGTGTGGAGGGCGCGCTACGGCACGCTCGATCCGCGGCGGCCACCGATCACCGCCATCCCCCGCGACATGGAGCCGGTGGCGGACGCGCTGGCGATCCTCCGCGGGCTGCACCACGGCCGGCGGCGTCGCCCGCCGGTGGAGACGATGGAGCGATTGCTGGCCGCGGCTCGCGCCCACGTGAGCCTGGCGCTGCGACCGGCGGGCGAGCAGGCGCTGGCCAACGTCGCGGCGGTGCTCGAGCTGGCGCGCCGCCAGGAGAAGCGCGGCGCGCTGTCGTTCCGCGCCTTCGTGGCCCACCTGCGGGAGGAGGTCGCGCGGAGGCGCGCGCCCGAGCCGCCCATCCTGGAGGAGGAGAGCGAGGGCGTGCGGATGATGACGGTGCACAAGGCCAAGGGGCTCGAATTCCCGGTGGTGGTGCTCGCCGACCCGATGCCCAACGCCGCGCCCATGGCTGCGTCGCGCATCGTCGATCCCGAGCGCGGCCTCTACGCCTTCAAGATCGCCGGAGGCGCCCCGCTCGACGTCGTCGCCGGGAGCGACCGTGAGCTGGCCCGCGACCGCGCCGAGAGCACGCGCCTCGCGTATGTGGCGGCCACCCGCGCGCGCGACCTCCTGGTGGTGCCGATGGTAGGCGATTCGCCAGTGTTCCCCGCAGGCGGATGGCTGGCGCCGCTGCAGCAGGCGATGGTGCCGGCCCCCCACGCGCGGCCCGAGCCGTCGCCGGGGTGCCCGGCGTTCGGGCTCGACGCGGTGGTGCGCAGCATCGACGTGCCGGGCCCGAGCGAGGAGTCGCTCACCCCCGGCACCTACCAGCTCGCCTCCGGCGCGCGCATCACGGTGTGGGACCCCAACGTGCTCGACCTGGGGCATCCGCGCCCGCGCGGGCTGCGCGGCGTGGACCTGGTCGAGGAGCGGGCGGACGCGCCGGCCGTGGCCGCCGAGGGCAAGGCGGCGCTGGCGGCGTTCCGCGTCGCGCACCGCGAGGCCGTGGCGCGCGGGGCGGTGCCGAGCGAGGTGGTGGTGACGGCGACCGCGCTGTCGCACCCCGAGGAGACGGCGAGCGAAGAGGCCAGGGTCGACGCTGGCGATCGCGACGCGGCGGACGGGGCGACTCCGGGCGCGCCGGCGCAGCTCGATCCAGTGCTGGCGAGCGTCGATCCCTCGCGAGTCACGCTGGAGAGCGTGGTGCGCGAGCCGGGACGGCCGCGCGGCCATCGCTTCGGCGATCTCGTCCACCAACTGCTCGCCATCGCCGCGGCGGGGTCGGCTGCGCCCGCTCTCGACGCCGAGGCCGCGGTGCGCGCGCGCACCCTGGGCCTCGACGAGGCGACCGCCACCGCCGGCGCACGCGCCGCGCGGATCGCGCTCGCCCATCCGCTGCTGGTCGCCGCCGCCGAGGCCGCGGCGCGCGGCGAGTGCCGCCGCGAGTGCCCCATCACCCAGGTGCTCGACGGCGGCCGGGTGCTGGAGGGCGTGGTCGACCTGGCGTTCCGACAGGCGGGCCGGTGGACGGTGGTCGACTTCAAGACCGACGCGTTCCTCGACGACGATCGCAAGCTCGCCTACGCGAGGCAGGTCGCGCTCTACGCGCAGGCGATCACCGCGGCCACCGGGGAGCCGTGCGACGGAGCCCTGCTCCTCGTCTGAGCCTCGGCGTCGGCCATCGCGCGGCGGCTTCGGCGCCGCAGCGAGGGCGCCGGCGGATCCGTGCGCTAGTCTGCGAGATAGTGACCGAAGGGAGCCGCACCGCGAGCGAGAGGGGCCCAGGCGCACCGCTGCGCGTCGTCACCCCGGGCGCGCCGTTGCGCGTCGTGACCCTGGGAGGTGGCCACGGCCAGTCGACCCTCCTCCGCGCGCTGAACCGGCTCTCGTGCGACGTGGTGGCCATCGTCTCCATCGCCGACGACGGCGGCTGCTCGGGCAAGCTGCGAACCGAGCTCGGGATGGCGCCGCCCGGCGATCTGCGCCGCTGCCTGAGCAGCCTGGCGGGGGATCGCTTCCTCGCGGCGCGCTTCGAGGAGCGCCTCTCCGGCGGCTCGGAGGAGGGTCGCAGCGTCGGCAACCTCGCCCTCGCCCAGGCCTTCGTCGAGCTGGGCTCGATGCAGGCGGCGGTCGACTGGGCGGCGCGCCTCCTCGAGTGTCGGGGTCGCGTCCTGCCGGCGGCGGAGACGGCGGGGACGCTCGCGGTGGTCGATCACGATGGCGGTCTGGTCGCGGGGGAGACGCAGGTGGAGCGGGCGCTCGCCCCGGCGCTCGTCGCCAACGTGGTCGGCGTGGAGCACGCCAACCCGGAGGCGGTCCGGGCGATCGAGGAGGCGGACGTGGTGTTCCTCGGTCCCGGCAGCTTCTTCGGCAGCACCCTCGCCGCGGTGACCACCGGCGATCTGGGCGGCGCGGTGTGGCGCTCGGGCGCGCGCGTGGTCTTCATCGACAACGTGGCGCCCGAGGAGGGTACGGCTCCGTACGGCGCGGACGCCGAGCGCATCCTCGGCGACCATCTGCTCATCAAGAGCGGGGGCGAGATCGTCACGTTCGACGTGCTGCGCCACCAGGACGACCCGGGCGCCTGCGAGGAGGCGACCAGCCGCCAGGACGGGAGCCTGCTGGTCCAGGCGCCGCTGGCGCAGCCTGGATCACGCGTGCACGACGACGCGCTGCTGGCCGGGGTCATCGCGCGTCACATCCTCCGGGACTCGCCGGCGGCGCGACCTCGCCAGCGGTCGATGCGCCCCCCGCGCGATCACGACGGCGCGCGCGCCCAGCTGGAGCAGCGCGTCCACGCGGCGCGCGCGAGGCTCGCCCGCGGTGACGCCCCCCGCGCCAGGTGGGGCGGATCAGCGGCTCGCTGACCGTGCGAGCCCATCGGCCGACAGGTCAGCGGGGCAGCACCCAGAACGACTCGCAGCAGGCGTAGGCGGAGCAACCGGCGTCGGGCTCGGTGCAGGTGCCCTGGTAGTTGCCGTCCTGGTAGCACCAGCAGCTGTACGGCCCGTCGCCGTTTGTCTCGCACTCCACCTCGAGCAGGTAGAAGTCGCAGCGCTCGGCGAGGTAGCAGTACTGATTCGTCGTCTCGATGTAGGTGGAGCAGCCGCCCTGGCTTCCCGAGGTCACGGCCGCCTGCCCGTTCGCGGAGCCGTTGTCGGCGCCACCGACGCCGCTCGGTCCGCTGCTCGGGTCGAAGCCGCCGCCGCTGGGCCCCGCGCCGCCGCTTCCTGGCCCGGGTCCGGTCGTGCCGACCACGGTGACGGTCACGTCGGTGGTCGTGGAAGGGTCGACGGTACCGGTGGTCGGCGCCGTCGTGGACGAGCTCCCGCCGCCGGACGGATTGCTGGCGCCGCCGGAGGGATTGCTCGCGCCGCCGGCCGGGTTGCTCGCGCCGCCCGACGGATTGCTCGTTCCGACGGTGGTGTCGCTCGCACCGGAGCCCCCGGCGCCATCCTCCTCGAACACCACCGTGCCACCGCAAGCGACGGCGACGACCGCGACCGACAATCCCAGGATGAAGCGTGAAGTCATGAGGCTCTCTCCGGTCGACGGCGGGGCCGCGACGCGATCCATCGTGCCGCCAGCGCGCGTCCTGCGTCCAGATCCGGCACCGCGCGCACCAGGGCTGCGACGACGCAGGCGACCGCGGCGCCGACGGCGAGGGCAGGGAAGAGCGCATGCCCCGCGATCCGTACGACGACCGCCGCGGCCCCGAGGACAGCGACGCGGCTCGTGGGCACCGAGAGCATGGCCGCTGCGATCGGCTCCTGTCCGATGGCGTGGACGAGCAGGCGCTCCAGCGCGAGCAGCGACACCTCGATGGCGATCGCCGCCACGACGAGGCGACCGGCGCGCCGGCCGGGGCGAGCTTGCACCTGCGTCACGATCGCTCTTCCTCGCGCCGCGCCGCGCGCTCGCGCCAGGTGGCGACCTCGGCGGGGGTGGGCGCTGTGCCCATCGCGCACAGGATGGCGTCGCCGAGCGGACCGCCGGCCAGGCTCACCACGCCGCCGTCGTCCCGCTCCAGGGGCACCGCGAACAGCCGCGCCGTCGCGTCGAGGCCGCGGTAGGCCGCGTCGTCGCCGAACGCGCGGGCGCCGGCGAGCGCGAAGCCGGTGGCCGAGACGCCCAGGTCGAGGATCACCGGCCCCGAGTCGACGTCGCCCGAGCCCCCGATCCCCTCGGGCAGCTCGCGCGCGCCCAGGAAGCCGAGCCGCGTCGTCAGCAGGCCGCGCCCTGCGCGGTGGAGGTCGGCCGCCAGCGCAGGATCCGCGGCGACGAGGAAGTAGGTGGCCAGGAAGGTGCCCGAGCCGCGCGGCCGATCGGTGAAGGCGCCGGTGGCCGGCGCGACGGCCTGCTGGAGGAGACCGGACACCGGCTCGATCGCGCCGCGCACGCGCGCGAGGACGGCACGGCGCTCGTCCGACGCCCCGTCGTGAAGCTCGTCGAGCGCCAGCGAGGCCGCGCCTGCCGCGACGTCGACCGGGTACGCCTCCCCTGGATACGTCTCCGGCCACGCGCCGCCGGTGGCCGCGAAGCGGTGCCGCGTGAGCTGCGCCATGGAGCGTCGGGTCTCGATCCATCGAGGATGAGCCCACGACGCCAGACCGATCGCGAAGCCGGCGTACCCGAGGTACGCCGCGTGGTCATGGTCCAGGGCCTCGCCGTCGAGCGGGTCGCTGCCCCACCGCGATCGCGAGAACGCGCGCGCCTCCGGCGCCAGGGTCTCCTCCACCGCCCGATCCAGCTCCGCTCCCAGCTCCGCGTCGGCGCCTGGATCGCGCAGGATCACCTGCGCCAGGCACGCCGCCCGCAGCGCCGGCGTTCCGAACGCCCACTCGCGATCGTAGAGCTCGCCCCCGGTGGCGAAGTCCTCGGCGCGCACCGTGCGCCACGAGGTGGCCCCGCGCGCCAGCGCGCGCTCGGCCCCACCGTCACCTCGGAGGATGACCGCCGCCTGCCGTTCCAGCGCGGCGCGCGCCAGCCCCAGCACGCCGCGCGCGGCCGCCAATCCGACAGCGAGCCCCACGACCAAGCCGACCACGCGGCGCACCCGGATGGAGCATGTAGATCGCATCCACCGATCGTCGCTGCCCGATGCGGCAACACTGCGGCCGGGGTGTGGAGTTTCCGTGGCGAGATGTCCAGCGCCGCCAGCCAATGAAAACGAAGAGTCATTTCCGATCGGCCGATCGATCGGAACGCCCCCGAAGTGGCCGTGATCTCGTGAGCCGACCTCTCTTCCGATCGATCGGCCGATCGGGAATATCCGAGCGGAACTCGAACGAGTTCGTGCGACGACTCGATCGATCGGCCGATCGGAAGTGCGGCTAGCTGGAAGGCTCCTCATCGGGCGCCTTCTCCGCGGGGGCGGCTCCGGGCGCTGGCTCGGGCGGAGGCGCGGCCGCGGCGTCGGGCTCCGGCGGGGGGTGCGCAGCTTCATGCGCGTACGCCGCGGGCGCGGCTGCATCCGTGTACGCCGCGGGCGCCGCGGGCGCGGCCACTGGCACGCCCACCGGGGCGGGAGCAGGCGCGCGTCGCCACCAGCCGGCAGCGCTGGTCTCTGCCCACGCGGTGCGCGCCATCCGCACCACGAGCCACCCGGCGAAGGCACACCACGCCGCGATGACGAGGCGCAGCCACCAGGAGGAGATCGCGATGAAGGCGGCGTCGGGGAGCGTCCCGTCGGTGCGGTCGACGTACCACGACAGGCTTTGGATGCCCTGCTCCACCGAAGCGCCGTCGAGCTGAAAGGCGTGCGTGCTCACCTCGAGGTGCGGCCGCGACAGCTGCGCGTACGCCGCCACCGCCAGCGACAGCAGCGCGACCACGCTCAGCGCCAGGAGGCCCAACGTCTCGGCGTTGGCGGCGCGCGGCGCGACGTCGCCTCGGCGCCGCCGCGGTGCCACCACGAACCACACCGCTGCGAGGACGGCCACGGCCCCGGGCAGCAGCGCCAGCCCGGCGGCGAGGGGGACCGCGTGCTTCGGAGGCAAGGCGGCACCGGGACGCCGCGCCAGCAGCAGCGCGATGGCCATGAACACCGCGATGCGCACGAAGGTCTCGACGCGCGGCCCCCATCCGTCCCCCGAGGCCCACACCACGACCCGGTCCGTCGGTGGCTGCAGCGTCACCACCGCGTTCACCAGCGCGTCGCCGACGCGCACCGCCGGCGCGACGCGTCGCAGGCCGCCGACAGCGGCGCTCTGCCACCGCACGCGCACATCCGAGGTGCCGGCCGGCACCGTGACGCGCAGCTCGCCGCCGTGGGCCGTCTCCGGCTGATCTTGCTGGTTCACCGACACCGCCGTGACGCGCACGCCGTCGGGGATCCCCAGGGTGTGCACGCCGCCGACGCTGGTGCGCAGGGCGACGCGAAGCTCGGCCTCGTCGACGCGGTCGCCGCTCTTCACCTGCAGGTGCGCGAGATCCATGGTGCGGCTGCGACCCTCGACCGGCGCAGACTTCGCGAAGCCGACGCGCAGCGACTCCCCCGGCCAGGGACGGAACGACGTGCTGACCGTGAAGCCGTCTGCGTTGCGCGTCATCGGCGCGATCCCCTCGGCGTCACAGCGCCAGATCCCGCCGCAGCGCACCACCCACTCCTCGGCGCGGCCCGGCTCCTTAGACGCCTCGAGGGCGAGGTCCTTTCCGACCGGCAGCGTGGAGGCGAACCTCACCTCGGCGTCGGTGCCGTCGAGGGGCACCGTGGCGACGTCGCCTGCCACCGTGATCCGCGGATCGGTCACCTTCTCCCCTGGCCAGAGCCGGAGGCGCGCCACGTGCGGGCTCCCGGTCGCGCGCATCGGCTTGATCCGGGTGGCGACCGACCACGTCACGCCCACGTCGAGCGTGCGCTGCACGTCGAGCCACGGCTCGGCTCCGACCGCTCGCGCGGGATCGGCGGGTGGCGCACCGGGGGTCGGGGTCAAAGGAGGCGCCGCGCCGGGCGGCGGCTCGGCCGCGTCGTCCGTCGCATCCGCCGAGCGGCGCAGCGTCAGCGCGCCGTCGGCGGTGCCCTGCTCGCCCACGCCTTCCACGGTCCAGCCCTGGGTCGTCGTTCGCACGCGGCGCGGCGCGGTCCCCAGCGCCAGGGTGAGCGTGTCGCCGCGCAGCGGGCCCCGCACCTTCACCGCGTGGCGCCCCGGCCCGACGCGCACGCGGAGGACGCCCCCGACGAGGGCGAGCGCGGTCGCCGGCTTGCCGTCGATCTCGACGCTGGTGGGCTCCCAGGTCGCGACCGGCCCCGGCACGTCGTAGACGACGGTCGCGCCGGCGTGGACGTCGGCGACGAGCTCGAGCGTGTCGCCGCTCGCCCTCACGTCGAGCGCGGACACCGAGAGGCACGTCGTCCCGCACGACGGGCCGCGGATCAGCCGAGCCTTCAGCTCGGTGAGCAGCTCGGGGCTCGGCGCCGCCACGGCGTCGCCCGGCACCGTCGCGGCGAAGGCGGACCCCAGGGCGAGCACGGCCGCCGCCGCGC
>JBKJLX010000847.1:0-2999 GCA_046596645.1 Polyangiaceae bacterium | reverse complement strand
TGAAGGCCGAACGCGCTCTGGGTCTTCGTCATGCGGGCCACGCGGCCGTCGAGCATGTCGAAGAACATGGCGAAGATGATGAGCAGGGCCGCCCGGTGGAAGTCCTCCGAGGTCTCGGCCTTGGCCGCCAGGCGGATCGAGTCGAACCCGCAGAAGATCGACGACAGCGTGATGAGGTTGGGGAGGATGAAGAGGGTCTTCCTCAGGTTCACCCGCCGCCGCAGGCCCCGCCGCGCTCTCCCCGGCGGGTCCGGCTGAACATCCGACTTTCGAGCCACGCCGCCTCCCCGTCTCAGGTGTTCCCGCCGCAGCGCCCGTGCTGGGGCCCCGCCGAGTTGTTTCCCCGTTCAGCACCTGGCGGTGCCGAATTTCCGAAGGTAGCCGCCGCCGCGCTCGCGACGCAAGCCGGCCCCCGGCCGCTCCCGCGGCCCTAGCGAACGCCTACCTCGTCCCAGACGCCCTCGACCACGGGCGCGGCTGGGTCCCAGCGGCAGGTCATGGCGCGTAGCTCGACGTCGACCACGCCGGGGCTCGCAGGGCTGGCCGGTCGCGGCGGGCTCCCTGCGACCGGGGCGGCCAGGCGGAAGATCCACGCCCGCGTCAGATCGCCCAGGATGACGGCGCCGGCGCGGCGGCCGTCGATGCCCGTCGCCTCCCAGCCGGCGAGGCAGGGTGCGCTCGGCGTCCCGTGGAGCACCGCGCCGGCGGTGAGCAGGTGGAGCGCGCCGTCGGGCGTGGTGCCCTCGCCGGCGCCGGGGACGACGACCGGGTGGCGCTGACCGCGGACCAGGATCTGGCCGCGCCCCGGCGCGACGATGTGCGACTCGATCCGCGGCGTCGTCCTCACCTCCTCCGGGCGGCAGGGGCGTGGCCGCTCCGGAAGGTCGGCGATGGTGGGCGTCACGACGGGTGGGCCCAGCGTTCCGTCCTCGCCGAAGGCCCTCCACACCGAGGTGGACCACCCGTCGCCGGTGGCGTCGGCGGCCACCACCACGAACCCGGGCTGCGGCCCGGCGTAGGTCCAGCTCGTCAGCGCGGTGGCGCCGATCGCGGCCGGGGGCGCGAGGGTGGTCGCCTCGACCGTGATCCCGCCGCCGTCCGGGCGCAGGCCGAGCAGGCCGACGGTGGGCCCGGCGTCGATCACGCCGATGAACACGGTGCGGCCGCCGACGCGCGCGGCGTCGTCGCGCGCGCGCCCGCTCACGCCGGCCGAGGACCAGTCGGGGAGCTCGGCGCGCATGGTGCCACCGCGCGCGTCGAGGAAGGTGGTGTCGCGGCTGCCGGGGACCGGCTGCACGAAGACGCCCCCGGTGGCGACCGAGACCAGGCCGGTCTCGAGCCCTCGATCGCCGGTGGTGCGCAGGGTCGCGCCCGGGGGGATGGGCGCCTGACGCTTGCCGAACACGCCGTCGAAGAAGTTCGCCCAGCCGACGTCGAGCTCCTTCGCGCCCTCGACCTTCCGCGCGGCGGCGTAGCCCTCGCCCTGGTGCGACAGGCGCATGGCGGAGGCCTTCCCCTTCGGCGCCGCGTCGAGGAGCGCGCGCGACAGCAGCCGCCCCTCGCCGTCCATCAGGACGTGGTGGACGGTCGGCACGCCACGCGGGTGGTCGACCGAGAGGACCGACCACGCCGCACGGCCGCGGGCGATCTCGTCCAGGGTGGGGAAAGGCGCGGTGAGCTCTACGCCGGTCAGCGCCGACCAGCCCCTGGGATCAAGCTCGCAGGTGAGGGGCGTGCGGACGCTGGGCGCGCGCGCCGGCGTGCGACGCGGGGGCGTCGACGGGGTCTCCGCCTGCGCCTCCCAGCCGAGCCGGGTCACGCCGTCGCCCACCACGCACCCGGCGGACGAGCAGCCGACGCCGAGGTCGCCCGCGATGCGCACGCGCAGCGCGCCGCCCGGGTTCCACGACGCGCCGCCGTCGAGCGTCTCCCACGTCGTCAGGTCCTCGCCGTTCTGCTCGACGGCCAGCGCACGGCGCCCGAAGCCGGCGACCACGGCCGACGCGGCGGGCGCCTCGGACACGCCGCGCACCTCGCCGTCGCCGTCGGCGACCACCCAGGCTTGCGCGCCCGGCGTCTGCACGGCGAAGCCCAGCGTGCCCTCGACATCGACGGTGAGAGGCACCTCGGGGAGGAGCTCGAAGGCGCCGCGGCTCTCCGGCGCGTCCTCCCACGACTCGCGATCGCGCCCGTCGTCGCCGTCCCCGGCCGATCGGCGCCCGATGGGCCGCGCGCTCCAGGTGCGCCCGCCGTCGTCGGAGACGAAGATCGACGGCTCCTGACCCTTCGCGCGGCGACCGACGAAGTAGGCCATGGCGCCGTCCGGCGAGAACGCCGGCGAGGTCGGCGCGCCGCGCAGCTCGGTCGCGAGGCCGGCGACGTAGGTGGTCGTGCGGGGGGGCGAGGCGCCCGGGCGCACCAGGATGGGCGCGCGAGGTCGGCACGGCGGATCGTCGTCGTCGCCGCGCGACGAGGCCTCGGCTGGCGGGGGGGGCTTGACACCGGTCGCGGCTGCCGGCGCGCAGGCGCCGGTCACCAGCAGGTCGCCGCCGGGGCTCACCGCGAGCCGGACCTGGCGCACGTCGGGCGCGACGAGCCGCGCGACCTCGACGAAGGTAGAGCCGTGATCGGACGATCGCCGCACCACCAGGCGCGCGCTGCCCTCGTCGTCCTCGCCGCTCATGAACGCGAGGGCGACGCGGACGCCGTGCGCGGCGAGGCGCACCTCGCGCTCGTCCGGGATCCCGGTGAGGGCGACGGCCGTGAGCTCGCCGCCCAGCCGACCGCGGACCAGCGCCCAACCCTCGGCCCCGCCCCTGCCCTCGTTGCCGGGCACGGCCGGGATCTCCTTGGCCTCGCGCACCTCGTACCAGCGCTGACCGGCGAGCGCGGCGCGGCCCTGCCCGATGGCGGCGGCGCTCGGGCAGGGCCGCGCCGCGCTCGCCGGTCAGCGCTGGTACGAGGTGCGCGAGGCCAAGGAGATCCCGGCCGTGCCCGGC
>JBKJLX010000782.1:0-2663 GCA_046596645.1 Polyangiaceae bacterium | reverse complement strand
TCCGCGCCGGCCGGCGAGTGCACCGCCGGCCCCGCCCCGGCCGACGGCCTCGACTACCCGTCGCGCGTCGCCGCATTCCACGATCTGGTGGTGCTGGCCTTCCAGTGCAACCAGACCCAGGTGATCTCCTTCATGATCGAGAACGGGCTCAGCGGTCGCTCCCACCCGTTCCTGAACGCGCCGGGTGGCCACCATGCGATCACGCACGGCGCCGGCGGCGCCGACCCGGCGGGTCAGCTCCTGCGCGTCGAGGCCTGGCAGGTGCAGCAGGCGGCCGATCTGGCGACGCGGCTGAAGAGCCTGCAGGAGGTCGACGGGACCTCGGTCCTCGACAACACCGCCATGCTGCTGCTCCCCGACATGGGCGACGGCGGGCTCCACGACCACACCAACATCTCCCCCGTGATCGTGGGCAGCCTGGGCGGGGCACTGCGCACCAACCAGGCGCTCAAGCTGGGCGGGGCGCCGCTCGGCAACCTGTACGTCTCGCTGCTGCGCGCCTTCGGCGTCGAGACCTCGACCTTCGGCGTCGACGGAGTCGCCCCGCTCGACGGCGTCCACAACGCCTGACGGTCACGGCGTGTGACGGTCACGGCGTGTGACGGTCACGAAGTGTGACGGTCACGAAGTGTGACGGTCACAGCGTCGTCGCCGTCACGCGTCGTCGTCCTCGGCCTCGTCCTCCTCCAGGACGAGCTCGAGGGGGACCTCGGAAGGGACGGGGCGCTCGCAGCCGTCGACGGTGACGGGCACCAGCGTCTCGTCGAGCGGCGCGAAGCCCACCGCGACGAGGCGGACGCGGGTGGGGCCACTCGTCCACAGCTCGCAGAGGAGCTCGCCCTCGTCGCCGACCGAGGGTGCGCCCCCCCCCTCGCCGGTGGGTTCGGGCGGCCCGCCGCCCTCGCCATCGATGGTGGGCGGCACCAGCGCGCAAATCACGTTCGAGGTGGAGGTACCCAGGGAGCCCGGATCGCCGAGGACCACCTGGGGCTCGTCCCCCGCGCTCCACGAGACGTCGAGCACCAGGTCGGCGGGGAGCACCGCCTCCGGCCCGCGGACGCGGAGGGTGAAGAGCGGCGCCACGCCCTCAGGGCAGCTGGCGCCGCCGCCGACGCCGCCGGCGCCACCCTCACCGCTCGAGCTGCCGCCGCCGCTGCCGTCATTGCAGGCGGCGCTTGCGCGCAGCCCCACCAGCGCGACCACCGCGAGCGCGGCTGCGGCGTTGCGTCCTCGCATGGGCCCCTTCACGTCGCCGCGGGCCGTGTCACTCGACGGCGCGAATGCCGATCGGACCGAGGACCGGGATGGCCTCGGCGTCGGTGGAAATGGTCGAGCCGTCGTCGCTGACCACACCATCCGCGATCTTGTCCCACGTGCCGTAGGGGACGAACGAGTCGCCGATCTGCAGGCCGTAGAGGTAGATGTCGACCGCGGACCCCGCCGGCAGCTCGGCGTCGTTGGGCACGGTGAGCTGGGCCGGTGGGCAGAAGCGCGTCTCGTACGGGCCCAGGGCGACCACCATGTCGAAGCCCTCGCCCGGCGCGACGATGTCGACCAGATCCAGCGGGAAGACCGCGGCCCGGAAGGAATCCTCGCCGGGATCGCCGAAGTCGAGCAGGTTCAGCGCGACCGCGCCGTCGTCGGCGAGGGTCAGCGTCACGCCGTCGGCCTCGGCCACTGCGCCGGCGACCATGGCGGTGCCGCTGTCGGCGAGCGCGATGGTCCTCGCCTCGACCTCCTCGTCCGCCGCCGGGAGCGCGAAGCCGAGCTTGGCCAGGGCGATGCCGTCGCCGGCCTTGACCACCGGCGTGTCGAGCTCCTGGTCGCTGTCGTTGACGACGACGAAGGACCCGTCGCCGTCGGTGTCGCCGTACAGGCAGAGGTCCTTGCCGCAGACCTGGACCTCGGCGCCGGCGAGCGGCTCGCCGTCGGCGTCGAGCACGACGCCGATGACCTGGGTGACGGTCGTCGGCTGGGGGCTGGTCTCGACGCCTTCGGGGTAGGGGCAAGCGGCGCTGGCGCCGGCACCGGTGGAGCTCGAGGCGTCGCCGCCGGCGCCGGTGCTGGCGGCGTCGGTCGTAGTGGCGGTCGCGGCGTCCCCGCCCTGGCCGGACGCGCCCCCGGAGCCGCCGCCGGCGTCGTCGTCGCCGCATGCGGCGAGAGACAGGCCGAGAACGAGCAGGAGCGAGCCGGAACGGAGCGCGAGACCGGGGTGAAGCTGACGCGACATGTCGGGACCTCCAGAGGGCCCGTGTAGCTTTTCCTGGGAGGCCGGCGGCGGCAAGACTCGTAGCAACAACACGGCGTCCACGTGGCGCCAGTGGTACGAGGGTGCCCGGAGGCCGGGCCGCAGGGCGATGGTGAAGCGTCGGTTCGCGTGGCTCCTCGCGGCGGCGGCCCTGGCGCCGGCGTGCGACGCCAGCGCGCCCGCGGAGCCCCCGGCCGCGGCGCGGACCGGCGTCGCCGACGCGGCGGCATCGCGCCTCGTCGTGGTGGCGGCGCCGCCCGCGCCAGAGGCCGCTGCCACCGCCGAGCTCGAGGAGGTGTTCCCCCACCTCGACGACGAGCCGGCGATGGGGTCGGTCAGCACCGGTGACACCTCGCACGGCCGGCTCTTTCACGGCCGCCGGCTGGAGGATGGCGAGGGCGGCTGACTCCTCCAG
>JBKJLX010000684.1:0-6612 GCA_046596645.1 Polyangiaceae bacterium | reverse complement strand
CCGAGCGCGAGCGATCTGCCCGCGCTCGGGCTGGGCGAGGTGCGCGCGGGCGTGCGCGCAGCGATGGCGCCCGCGTACGCGGGCCCGGCGCCGGAGGGCGGGCGCTGGCTGATCGTGAACACCGGAGGCCGGATGCTGCCGGGCACGGTGGTGCCCGCTGCCTCGGTCGAAGGGGCGTCGTCGGCGTGGTCGCCCCTGAGGGTGTCCGTGCTGCTCTCGCCGTCGGGGGGCGATTCGACGGTCGGCGCCGCAGCGGAGGCGACGCCGGAGAGCGGATCCGGAGCCGCCACGGTCGGCTCGGGATCGAACGCAGCCGCCTGCCGCGGGGCGGCGACGATGTCGACCGGGCTCAGAAGATCCGAGCCGAGATCGAGATCCAGCGGGGAGGTCGGCGGCTGGCTCCACGGCTTGGGGGCGGGGGCGCGGGTGGAGGTCGGGGTCTGGCGCGACGGCGGCGCATCGGGGAGCACGCTGCGCGCGGTGGGCGCCGGCGGAGGGATGAACGGCATCGGCATCACCGAGCGCGAGCCAGGCGCGCCGGGCGGCAGCGGCGGCGCCATGCGCGACGGCACCGGGGGCGGCGGAGGTCGCGCCGGCGTGCTGGGCTCCGCGTCGTCCTCGAGCAGGTCGGGGTCGACCTCGATGCTCAAGCTCATGCGGTTGCCATCGTCGTCGACCGTGGGGGGGTCGATGATGTCGGCGCGAAGTCCGTCCTCGACGGCGTTGGCGTGGAGACCGATCTCCGAGGCGCGGAATTCCTGGCCTGCCCTGGCGGCCGAGTCGGCGGCGCGACGCAGCCACACCAGGGCATCGGGACGCTCACCGCGCGTCCACAACGTGCTTGCCGTCTGCAGCGCCCACGCGACGTCTTCGTCGTCGTCGGGGCGCGTCTCCGGCGGCGCGAGCGGCTGCTCGGACATCCCGCCTCGATTCGTACCATGGCCGGTGGTCCACCCGGCCAACTGTCCGCACCATCGGGTGCGGCCACCGAAAACAAAAGCGCCGTCAGCTGAACGAACGATGCGCGCCCGCAGTCGCGGACCGCCGACCGGCGTGCCAGTCAGACGGCGCAGTTTTCAGTCAAGCGGCCCAGCGTGCCGGTCAGAGCGTGCCGGTCAGAGCGTGCCGGTCAGACGGCGCGGCGGCGGCGCTCGGCCATGACGCGGTCAGAGGCGGGCCGCTGCGAAGGGGCGGCCTCACCGTCCCCCGTGGCGGCGCGCTTCCGCGCCTCTTCCACGCCCAGGGCGTGCGCACACTCGCCCGGCATCCTCCGCGCGAGCCAGCCGATGAGCGTCAGCGCGGCGGTTCGCGTGTCCTCCGGCATCCGTTCCACGGCGAGGAGACGAGCGATCTCGCCGATGAGTCGGGTTCGCTCGCACTCCTCAGGCATCGCTACGCCTCTCATGAAACAAATGACGGTCGAAGTCAAAAGAAGGAGCTTGACGGGCCGCTCGATTGTCAATTCGAAGGCGTCTCCGACGCGGCCGAAGCCCCGGCGGCACGAATGCGGCATGCCCCGACGGGCCGCGGAGTGACTCTCTCTCTACGTCGCGGGCGCGCCGGCGCTTCCTCGACCCACCGTTTCGCCGACTTCGAGGCGGCTTCAGAGGTTCGCGTCGAGCAGCATCTGGGTGAGCAGGTAGTTGGCGATGAGGATCGCCACGCAGCTCTCCACCACGGCGCGGGTCGTGGCCAGGCCGACGCCGCGGGCTCCGCCCCGCGCGTAGTAGCCGTGGCGGCAGGAGATCGAGGTGAGCAGGAAGCCGAAGGTGGTGGCCTTGATCAGGCCCATGAAGAGGTCCTTGGGGACGGCGGTGTCCTTGATGCTCGCCATCCAGATCCCGTAGTCCCCGCTCAGGATCTCGATGGCGACCACGTACGAGCCACCCATGCCGATCGCCGAGTACAGCGCGCACAGCAGCGGCAGCATGACGATCGCCGCCACCAGGCGCGGCGAGAGCAGGTACTGCACCGGGTTGACGCCCATGGTCGCGATGGCGTCGATCTGCTCGGTGACCCGCATGTTGCCGAGCTCAGCCGCCATGGCGCTCCCGGCGCGCGCGGTGACCATGAGCGCGCTGAAGACCGGCGCCAGCTCGCGCGTGAGCGACACCGCGACGATGCCGCCGACGCGACCCTCGGCGCTGAAGGCCTTGAGCGCGTAGCTGGTCTGCAGCGTGACCACCATGCCGCTGAAGAGGCCGGTGAGCGACACGATGAACAGCGACTGCACGCCGATGAAGTCCATCGCCGCGAACATCTGGCCCACGCGGAAGGGCGGGCGGAACAGCCACGCGATCGTCTGCCAGGTGAGGCTCACCACGTTGCCGATGTTGTCGAGCCAGTAGAGCAGCGGCTCGAGCAGCGGCCGGAACAGGCTCGGCTTGTCGCTGCTCTCCTCCCCGTCCGCCACGGGCAGGTCCTACCGCGCCGGAAGGGCGGCGGCGAGCGCGGACAGGCGCGCCGCAGCGTCGGACCCGCTGGCGGTCATCGCGACCGTGCGCGGGGGCCCGTGGGCGAAGCGAAGGACCAGCGCGTCGCCGCCGAGCGCGGCCGCCCAGCGCACGCCCCACTCCACCAGGAGGAGCGCGCCCTCCCCGCGAGCGTCGCGGAGGCCGAGGGGATCGATCTCGGAGGTCTCGCCCAGGCGGTAGAGGTCGGCGTGCGCGATCCGCAGCCTCGCGCCCTCGAGCTCGTGGACCAGGGCGAAGGTGGGGCTGGTGATCCGCTCCTCGCGCGGGACGCCGAGGGCCCGGGCGAGAGCGCGCGCGAAGAACGTCTTGCCGGCGCCGAGCTCGCCTTCCAGCACCACCAGGTCGCCCGGGGCGAGGCACGGGGCCAGCGCCCGCGCGAGGCGGATGGTCGCGCGTCGCGTGGGGAGCGGCACCTGCAGCGGGCCCATCGGCGGCGGGGGCGGCTCGATCACCTGCGGAGCCAGGACCAGAGCCACCGCGAGGAGGTGTCGCGGGCGCCGTCGGCGATGGCCTCGATCAGCGGGACGTCGACCGGGCACACGTCGACGCACGCCTGGGCCTTGCCGCAGTCGGCGACGCCGCCCTCGATGGAGAGTCCGGCGGCCAGGACGTCCTCGAGCGCGGCGTCGCGGGCGGGGTGGAGCTTCGCCAGCCGGTTCATCGCGATGGCCTCCGGCCCCACGAAGGAACGGCCGCGGCCGGTCTCCGGGCAGGCGTCGACGCAGGCGCCGCAGCCGATGCAGGCGGCGAGGTCGGCGCGCGCGGCGCGTCGCTCCTGCGTCTCGCCCGCGGGGACGCCCAGGACATGGGCGGCATCGATGGCGGTGGTCGGGCGCGCTGCGGCCCGGACGCGGACCAGGGCCTCGTCCTGCCGGGCGTGGTCGACGACGAGATCGCGCACCACCGGAAAGCGCGCCATCGGCTCGAGCCGCACGCCGCCGCGCCGGGCGCGCTGGTCGATCGCCGTGGCGCAGGCGAGCACCGGGCGGCCGTCCAGGCGCACCGCGCAGCCGCCGCAGGAGCCCTCCAGGCAGGACGCCTCCCACGCCGGGGGATCCACCGATCGCCCGTCGACCGTGATCGGGCGCGCGCGGATCGCCACCAGCGCGGCGTGGATCGACGCGCCGGGCGCGAGCTCGACGTCGAAGGCATCCACGCGGTCGGCGGCACCGGGCGCGTCCTGCCGATGCACCCGGATCCTCATCGCGCTGCCTCCACCACCCTGACCGCGCCGTCCTCGCCGGCACGCACGGCGATCGACGCCGGCGCCCGATCGGCCCCCAGCCTCGCCCGCCCCGCGGCGGCTACGGCCCGCGCCAGGAGGAGCCCGTCGGCCGTGCGACGCAGCGCCGGCATGCCGCGGTTGAGGGCGGCGGCCCCGTCGCCGGGCCGCGCGCTTCGAGCGCGCGTCTCGAGCACGTCGAGCTCGCGGGCGAGCGTCGCCGTGGAGGCGGCGTCGCGCAGCGGGCCAGCGCCGGCGAGGAGGGCATCGCCCAGGGCTGCGGCGAGCACGTGCGGCAGGATGCCGTCACCGTCGCGCGATCGCCGCGCCTGGTCGCGCTCGCGCTCGCGCTCGGCGTCGCGCTGCAGGTTCCGCCCGTCGGTGCCCGAGGCCGCCGCCGCGCCGCGATGCACCACTGCCGCGGCGGCCGCGGTGCGCGCGCCGAACAACGCGAACAGGAGCCGGTGTCCCGCCAGCCGCGACGCTCCGTCGAACGCGGCGGCGGCACCACCGATCGCGAAGAGCCCGGGGACGTCGGTGGCGAAGCTGCGCGCCGACTCCGGGCGCGGGCGGCACTCGGCGTCGAGGTCGAGGTCGATGGCAAGCCCGCCGAGCGTGGCGTGCACGGCCGGCGCCACGGGGAGCGGCGCCTCGAGCAGCGAGGCTGGAGCGGTGTCCTCGATCGCGTTCGCGGCGCGGCCCAGCCGATCGGAGACGCGCCGACCGAGGTGGGCCAGCTCGAGGTACGCGACCTGGCGACGTGCGCCGTCGCCGCACCCGCCCGGGCCGGCCAGCGCGCGCGCCAGGGTCCGCGCGGCGTCGGCGCGTCGAGGGGGCTCGCCGTTGCCCCCGAGGATCACCACCCGATCGGAGGCGGGGACGTCGCGCGGGCGTCGATTGTCGGCGGCGTCGGCCGGCACCCACACCCGCACGCCGAGGGACCGCACCACGTCGGGGATCGGTCGTGGCTTGTCGCCCCCGGCGAGGGCGAGGGGATGGACGTCGATGCGATCGGGGTCGACCAGCGTGGCGCCGACGCGCAGCGCCGCCGCCGTGCCGCCGCCCAGCGCACCGAGCGCCGCTGACGATCGCGACCACAGCGCGGCGAACCCGCCGCTGGCCAGGATCACCGCGCTCGCGGGGAAGGCGTGGATTTCCATGGTGCGCAGGTCCTGGGCGACCAGGCCCACCACGGCGCCTGCTACGCCCCGGGTGAGCGACAGCACCTCCCATCCCTCGAGGCGGCGCACCGCGGGCCCGGCAGCCGCGCGCAACGCGTCGTCCAGCACGTGAACGACGTGGAACGAGGTGACGAGATCGGCCTCCAGCAGACGCTCGCTCCGGTGGCCGGGGGCTGCGCTGCGCGCGAGGTGGCCGTCGCCGGCGCGTGCGAACGGAACGCCGCGGCGCACGAGATCGTCGGCGATGGCGGGGCCGGCCTCGATCATCGCGCGGAGGGCGCGGGCGTCGCCCAGGCCTTCACCTGCGGCCACCGCGTCGGCGAGGTGGTCCTCGGCGTCGCCCTCGAGGGCGACGGCAAGCGAGCGCCCGGCGGACGCCGTCGGCCCGCGCCGCGCCGCCGCGAGGGAGAAGAGGTCGACCGGCACCCCGCGCTCCGCCAGCTCGACCGCGGCGAGCAGGCCCGCGGGCCCGGCGCCCACCACCGCGATCGGGGTCGCGCGGTTCGCGGTCACCGCGCGCTCCCCGCCGGTAGCGCAGATGCAGCAGGCGTTGGCCCCTCGCAGGCGTCGACCGGGCTCACCTCGCGCCCGGGCGAGCCGCCGAGCATGCGGTGGCCGGTGGCGAAGACGGCGACGGTGCTGGTGCCGAGCACGAAGAGCGACAGGCCGAGCACCACGGCGAGCGCCGCCGCGATCGACTGCGCGCGTCGCGAATGGAGGAGGCCCCAGGAGACGCCCGCTCCCCACAGGCCGTTCGCGAGGTGGAAGGACGCGGCGCCGACGCCCACCACGTAGAGCAGCGCCGTCACCGGCAGGCCCTCGATGGTGGTGGAGAGGTCATTCACCAGGGTCGGGTACACTTGCCGCGTCGCCACGTGCCCCCCCAGGCGCGGAACCCAGGTCTGCATCGCGTGCCACACGATCCACACCAGCGAGACGACGCCGGTCAGGCGCTGCGCGGTGTACATCCAGTTGGCGCTGGCCGGCACCGCGGAGACCGTCGGCCGGCTCCTGGCCGCGAGGACGAGCCCGTAGGAAGCGTGGAACAAGAGCGGCAGCACGACCACCACCAGCTCCAGGAAGGGCTGGAAGGGCAGCCCGTCGCTGCGCGCGAACGCGGCGTCATAGGCGACGCGACCGCCGAGGGCGCTCGACTGAGACGCCAGGTGCAGCACGAGGAACACCCCAATTGGCACGACACCGCTCAGGGAGTGGAGCTTCCGCAGCGTGAAGGCGCGCACGGCGGGGGGCTGGCGCGACCCCGCGCCTGGCATCGGGCGTATGGGACGGCGGTCAGGCCGTCAAGGTCCTCGGCGCCTGGCCAGCTGCCCCGCCTGCTGCCCCGCCTGCTGCCCCGCCCGCAGCCCCGCCTGCTGCCCCGCCTGCTGGCCGCGCTGCTCGCGGTGCCGTTGCTCGCGGGGGCCTGCGGGGGCTCGTCGGCGGCGACGCGCCCGGTGTCGGTGCTCACCTACGACGTGAACGCCAAGGCCTCGTTCCAGGCGGCGCGGCGCGCCTGGGAGCGAAGCGACGCCTCGACGCGGAGCGCCGTCGCGCCGCAGCTGCAGGAGCACGCGCGGGTCTTCCGCACCGACGCGACGGCGCGCCCGGTCAACGCCATGCTGGCCCTCCTCGCGCTCGATCGGGGGGATCTGGCGGCCGCATGGAAGCTCGCCGAGGGTGCGCGGGGGACGCGCGCGGGGGTGGTGCGCGACGACGCCGACGTGGTGCGTGGTGC
>JBKJLX010000577.1:0-4090 GCA_046596645.1 Polyangiaceae bacterium | reverse complement strand
GTCGTCAACCCGCGGAGGAGGTTCCGGAACCGGTTCCGGTTCCGGTTCCGGTTCCGGTTCCGGTTCCGGTTCCGGTTCCGGTTCCGGTTCCGGTTCCGGTTCCGGTTCCGGCCTCCGGTCTCCGGTTCCGGCCTCCGGTTCCCGGTCTCTCCTACGCCGCCGGTGGCGGCACGGCCTGCGATGCGCTCGCCGTCGACGAGTCCTCCGTCGCGCTCTGCGCCGCCTCGCGCTGCCTCGCCAGGTAGGGAAGGTAGTGGCGCTCGAAGAACTTGGGCGTGGCGTCGTGCCACGCGCTGATGCCGCCGATCAGGCGGTAGAACCAGATGAAGCGATAGGAGATGTCCGGCTGCCAGGAGAGGAAGCCGTTCCGGACGCTCTTGGGGAAGAGGTGGTGGTTGTTGTGCCACTCGCCGGCGACGAAGCCGGGCCAGAACTGGTTGATCGACAGGTTGCGCCGGTCGAAGTCGACGCCGTCGCGCCGCCTGTCCTTGCCGCCGGCGTGGAGGTCGAAGTTGTGCGCCCGGATGCCGATCGCCCAGATCGCCGACCATCCGAAGAGCGCGGTGGCGAGCGCGTGGCCGCCCATCGCCCAGAAGGCCGCGTACCAGAAGGCCCAGTTGAGGATGTAGTGGGCGGTGAGCCGCAGCGGATCGCTGACCGAGCCCCAGCGCTGGTACTCCTCGTAGGTGTTGCAGCGCATGCCGGTGTGGCGAAGGAGGCCGCAGACCGCCTCGTAGTCCTCGCGTGTGAGCGACTGGTTGATCCCCTGGTGCAGCTCGCCGGCGAGGAAGCAGTAGAGCCAGCCCGCGCGTGCGTTGTACGGGTCACCGGGCTGGTCGGAGCAGGCGTGGTGCACGTGGTGGGAGACCACGTAGACCTCCTCCGGCACGATCTTCGGCGACAGGTTGCGGCAGATGAAGCGCCAGAACCCGTTCCTGAAGGTGAACGCGCGGTGGGTCGAGTAGCGGTGCAGGTAGACGGTGCCGTGGGTCCCGATCCACACCATCGAAAAGAGGAAGCCCGCCAGCATCAGCTTCCAGCTGAAGTAGTGGACGAGGAACACCACCGCGAACGGGAGGAGGAGAAGCGTCCACAGCCACCCGGTGACCGCGAGCCAGGCCTTCCGTGTGCGGAACAGGTTCATCCGCGTGCGCCACTCGGTCATGATCTCCCGCGTCGTCGGCACGTACAGCTCACCCTCGCGGGACCAGCCGTACCCCGGCTCCTGCAGGACACGATTCAGTAGAGGAGTCGCCATCTTCGGGGGCGGACCGTCGCACGGCGCGGTCGCGGGTGGGAGCCTCAAGTGGCGCACGCTCGGGGCCGCCGGACCTCCTGCAGATGGCCGATCAGCGCGCCGTCTGCATCCTGGCGACGTCTCCACGCGGCGGAGGATGTCTCGCCCCCGGCGATCGGGCCACCCCGCGCCGCGATCAGCCCCGCGTCGCGATCAATCGATCCACAGGAACCAGTCGCCGGGGAGCTCGAGCGCCTCGCCGTCGACGACGTCGAGCATCGAGCGCGTCATGGTGGTCCAGTCGGGGCTGTGCGTGCTGAAGGTGACGCAGCCGCCGTCGCGCGAAGGGACGATCGACCAGTCGTCGACGCCCTCGACCACGCGCGTCGAGCCCGTCGACGGCCGGACGATCTGCACCGAGGGCACCGCCAGCGCGCCTGCGGAGGCGGGCTGCTCCCAGCCGATGGGGCAGTAGGTGTTGCGGCCGTCGCCGCCGGTGGCGAAGAAGGTGCCGGCCACCTCCTGCACGCTGAACGTCCCCGGCTGCGCGAACGGTGCGCCCAGCGGTCGCCACGCGCCCCCCGACAAGTCCTTCACCGCGACCACGCCGTCGCCGCCGGAGCGCAGCCCGGTCACCAAGTCGCCGGCCGAGGTGAGCAAGGGGTGCGCGAGGCCGCAGGTGTCGTCCAGCAGAGTCGACCCGGCGGGGGGCGTCGCGTCGACCGCGACGACGTCGCCCGTCGTCACGTCGACGCGCCACTCGGCGCCCGCCGTCCAGTCCGTCACCAGGAGCCACGGCGAGCGCGCCACGGCCTCGGTCGACAGGCGGTCCTGCGGGATGCCAGCCAGCGCGGGGAGCGGCGTGGTGGTCGAGGCCTCGGGGGTGACGTGCAGCAGCGACCAGCCGGTCGGCCCCGCCTCGACCAAGGCGAAGCCGTCGTCGACCATGACCGGGTAAGAGACGCCCGACGGGGCGATGCGACGCTCCAGCGACACCGGGTCGACGAGGGCGGCGCGCTCGAGCGCCGTGTCGTAGCCGCGGAGCCAGCCCGAGGCGAGCGGCGGTCCCCAGACGTCGAAGTCGGGGAGCTCGTGGAGCGAGCCGTCGGCGTGGCGCGAGACGTAGCCGCGGTCGCCGCTCGGGCGAACCATCAGCGTCGTCCCTCCCGAGGTGACCTGCGCGGCCCACAGGCCCTCCTCGGAGACCAGCTCGTCGAGCTGGGCGCCGGTGCGATCGAACCAGCGCGTGGTCGAGTGCGCGACCCACTCGGGGGAGAAGGAAGCCGTCCACCCGCGCGTCACCACCACCCGGCCGCCGCCGGTGGCCACGCCGACCGACACCAGGACGCCCCCGGGCGGCTGCTCGGTGGGGAGGGGGAGGGACACCAGCGAGCCGTCCCTCAGGACCAGATCGACGCGCTCCTGGCTCCAGGTCACGGCGATGGCGTCGCCCGCCTCGCCGCTGAAGGTCGCGCTCGGGCATACGCTGGAGCGGGCGCTGGCGTCAGGCTCGCCGATCGTCGCGTCGTCGTCCTCGTCGTCCTCCACCTCGCCGTCGTCCCCGACGTCGGGGTCGGCGTCGCCGTGGGCGCGCTCCACGATCGCTCCGCAACCGGGAGCCCAGGCCATCAGCGCAGCGGCGATGAGAAGCGAACGGAAGGAGAAGCACATGGTCGTCGACCTCCGAGGAGCAACATGCGGCCTGCGCTCTCTCTCGGCAAACGATACGACCTAGCGTTTATTGTATCGCGAGGCCGTTCAATCGGCCGCGCGCGGTCCGCAGCGTTGACGCCTCAGGGGCAGCCGGTCGACGGGCGGAGCGCCTCGTAGGCCATCCACCCGTTGCGGCGCGCGCCGTCCGCCGCCTTCACGGTGCCGTAGACGAACTTCAGGGAGCCAGACCGCCTGGTGTAGCGACCGTTGCTCGCCTTCACCCAGAGCGGCACGTCGATCGATGGCTTGCCGCTGTCGGTCGGCACATCGAGGCGACGGAACTTCGTGCCCGCGGGGAAGATGTCGACGGCGACGCCGCCCAGGGCGTAGCCGGGGGTGTTGAAGACGAGGTTGGCGTAGCGCGCGCCGTTCTTGCGGGGCAGGGCGAGGTAGTCGCCGGCGGCCTCGTTGTCGACGCTGTCGGTGTCGTACACGACCTTCTTCAGCGCCAGCGTCTGGCTGTGCGAGTCGCGGACCTGGTAGCAGCCGAGCTTGTCGAGGCCGGAGGCCCGGGCGTTCACCTCCCCGATCTTGGCGCGCAGCGATTCCTCGCCCTTCGCGCGATCGAGGGGGAACCAGCCCGAGCTGGAGTTCGGCGAGGCCATGACGAACGCGTAGGTGCGCCCGTCGATGTGCCGGGTCTGCCCGTACTGGAAGCGGAGGTGGTCCCAGGTGCTGTCGACCATGACGTCGCCGTTGCCGTCGAGGACCGGACCGTCGAACACGCCCCAAAGCTCGCTGCCGGCGCTGGTCTCCACCCGGTTGCCGCCGGAGACGCGGAGCTTGCAGTTGTAGGGGCTCCGCGCGCAGGCGCCGCCGTTGATGCCCGAGGAGAGGGCGTCGGCGTCCTCTGCGGTCTCCTCGTCGTCGGCGTCGCCCGGGTCCGGCGACTCTGGCGCGCAGCCCGCTCCCGCGAGGGCCAGGGCCACGATTCCGACCCAGTGCTGCGCTCGCTCGATCATGCCCGCGCCCAAGCACGAGGCGTGCCGCGGCTTCAGGTCCCCAAACCACCGCCTTTCGTCGGTCGCGTGCACCGCCACGAGGGGCGGATCACTCGCGCTGGGGGGCTCACCGATCCATCGACGACGGAATCCTACATGTCGCCGAGTCGCTCGGTTGCCGCCGCGGCAGCCGCCGCGT
>JBKJLX010000551.1:0-9753 GCA_046596645.1 Polyangiaceae bacterium | reverse complement strand
GTGGAGGATGACCTCGAGCCCGTTGGTCAGCGTGTATTTCTCCACCGCCAGCTCCGGCACGCGGATGGTCGCGCGCGCGGCGGGAGCGGCCGGCTTCGCCACGGCGATGGGCGCCGCGCTCGGCGCGGGCGGCGGCGCGGCACCCGCAGCCAGCGGGTGGAGCAGCATGGCGAGGAACGCGAGGCGGGCGAGGCGCGCAGGGCCCGGCGGGCGCTTGATCATGCGCGCCACCCTAGCGGTCCCCGGCCGCGATCGCGACCGATCGCGAGAGGTCGCCGCCCCTCGCTCGCTAGGCGAGCGCGCGGCGCAGCGCGCTCTCGGCGGCATTCGCGCCGGCGCCCTATCGGAACGAAGCGAGCCGGGCGCGGTACCGGCGAGGGAGCGCGTCGCCAGTCATCGAGGGGCTAGCGGCAGCCAGCCCGTTGGGGCCCGCGCCCACCACCGCCGGGCAGTGTGGCCGCGCAAGAGGCGTCGGGCACGTGTGCCATCATGCGCGGGCATCGGGGCGAAACTGGGGGCTCGTGGACACGACCTGGGACGGCGCGAACTGGACCTGCGAGATCGAGCTGCGGACGTGGCGCGATCACCTGCCGCGCGGGGGCAGCGGTCGGATCCGCGTCGTGTACACCCCGGAGGGCGCCACCGAGGACGTGCCGCCCTCGAAGGTGCAGCTGGCGACGGTCGAGCGGCTGCGCGAGGAGCAAGCGGCGGTGCTCGACGCCATGACCTCCGCGATGCGCGCCCACTACGACGCAGTGCGACCGGGGTGGCTCAAGCACTCGGTGGAGCACCCGGGGTTCTTCAAGAACTTCACCCGGCAGATGCCCAAGGCGCCGGACGAGCGCGAGTTCGCGCGCCTCCACGAGCTGAAGCAGATCGGTATCCACCCCGTCGCCCGGGCACGGCTCGCCTACCTCGGCCTCGCGTTCCGCGCCGACTGGGACGTCGAGCACGGCCTCGGCGTGCTCGTGCACGGCACCCGGGTGGTGCGCGTGGGCGGCGGCGACACCGCGGTCCTGGAGTGTGTGGCGAGGGAGGACGCCGCGGTGAAGAGGTCCCCGGGAGGGCGTGGAGATCAAACCTGACAGAAGCTGTCAGGCCCGGATCGCAGGGTCTTGCTCAGCCGCTCACCGCATCCGTAGGAGCCTCGCACGCTGGGCGAAGCCGTAGCCCGGAACGGGCGACGCGGCCGGCGAGCGACCGGTGGTGGCGACGGCGAAGCGGCTCGCGACCGCGCTCTAGCCCGCGGTGGGCGCGGTGCGCTGCAGCGTGATCGCCTTTTCCGGGCACGCCACCACGCAGAGGCCACAGGCGCGGCAGGCATCGGCGCGCGGCGTGTAAGCCGACTGCCGCCGGTGGACGATGCTCTTCAGCTTGGAGAGCGGGCCGAGCGCCGCGAAGTCGGCGTCGTCGATGCGCCGTACCTCGAACACGTCGTAGGGGCAGACCTGGACGCAGTCGCGCTTCCCCTCGCAGCGCGCCCGATCGATGCGCGGCGCCCACGTCCCCGCCTCCGCCTTGCACGCCTCGCCCAGCCGATCGGGGTGGCTCGCCGCGCGCTTCGCCTTGGCCGGGTCGCGAGAGGTCGACATGGAGCCGATGATGGCACGCGACGCAGCGACCGCCCGTGAAGGAGCGTGAAGCGCCAGCGGTCGCTAGCCGACCGGAGGCCAGCCCTGCATCCAGGGCTTCGCGCGGTAGCGGTCCCAGCCGTCGGGCAGCACCGTGACCACCGGGCCGTCGACGTCACCGCGCGCGGCGACCCGCAGCGCGGCGACGACGTTGGTGCCCGCCGAGCCACCGACCAGCAGCCCCTCCTCGCGAACCAGGCGCCGCACCATGGCGAAGCTCTCCTCGTCGCTCACGCGCTCGGCGGCGTCGATCACCTCGCGATGAAGGTTTGCCGGCGCCTCGCTGCCGCCGATGCCCTCGACCGCGTAGGCGCCGTCCACACCGATGCGCCCGGTCTCCACCCAGTCGGCCAGGCAGGAGCCGACGGGGTCGGCGAGGACGATGCGCGTCCGCGGGTCTGCTTCCTTCAGGCATCTGCCAACGCCGGAGAGCGTGCCGCCAGTGCCGGCGCCGGCGACGAACGCGCCCACGCGGCCGCCCGCCTGCGCCAGGATCTCCACGCCCGTCGTCTCCAGGTGCACGCGCACGTTGGCCGGGTTGGCGAACTGGTCGGTGAGGAACCACCCGCTCTCCGCCGCCATGCGCGCCGCGACGTTGCGGAAATTCTCCGGGCTGGTCGGGTGCGCGTTGGGGGTGACCACGACGCGCGCCCCGAGCATCGAGAGCGCCACGCGCTTGTCGACCGACATCTTCTCCGGCAGCACGCACACCAGCGCGTAGCCGCGGCGCGCCGCGACCAGGGCGAGACCGACGCCGGTGTTGCCGGCCGTCGCCTCGATCAGCGTCATCCCCGGGCGCAGCACGCCCCGGGCCTCGGCGTCGTCGACGATGGCGAGCGCGATGCGATCCTTCACCGAGCCGCCAGGGTTCAGGTGCTCGCATTTCACCAGCACCTCGCAGGAGAGGCCGCGCGCGACCGAGCCGAGCCGGACCAGGGGTGTCTGCCCGATCGCAGCGAGGACGTCGGCGCCGCGCTCGAGGACGGGGCGAGACATGTGCGGCGAGCCTACACCGACCGGATGGCGCGTCAGGGTCCACACGTCCCGCCCGTCCGGGTGGACATGGCCCGCTTGCCTGCAGCATTCGTCGGATTGCCCGGGCTGTTCTGGAGGCTGTGGCTCGCCTGCCTCATCAACCGCCTGGGGACGTTCGTCGTCCCGTTTCTCGCCCTCTTCCTGGGCGGTGACCGGGGGCTGGACGCCAGCGCGGTCGGCGCCATCGTCGGCGCGTTCGGCGCCGGTGCGATGGGTGCGGGTCCTGCGGGCGGGGCCCTCGCCGATCGGGTCGGTCGCCGCGCCACCATCGCCCTCGGCATGGTCGCCTCGGTCGTCGCCCTGGCCGCCCTGCTCGCTGCGCGTGGCGTGGTCGAGCTGGCGGTGGGCGCGTTCTTCCTCGGCGTGGCGCACGAGCTGCCTCGCCCGGCGCAGAGCGCGATGGTCGCCGACCTGGTGCCGGAGGCCGATCGGCCGCGCGCCTTCGCCGCGCTCTACTGGGCGGCGAACCTCGGCTTCGCCCTGGCGAGCGTGCTCGCCGGCGTGGCGGCCAGCGCGTCCTTCGCCCTGCTGTTCGTCCTCGACGGGCTGACCAGCCTCGCATGCGGAGCGATCGTGCTGCTCGGTCTGCCCGAGACCCGGCCGGACCGTGGCGAGCTGGCGCCCCGCTCGATGGTGGTCGACCTGGCCACGCCCTTCCGGGATGCCGCGTTCGTCCGCTTCTTCGTGCTGAGCGTGCTGGTGGCGCTGGTGTTCTTCCAGATCCAGGTCGCCATGCCGCTCGACATGCGGGAGCACGGCTTCGGGGCTGCGGCCTACGGCGCTCTGGTCGCGATCAACGGGGCGCTCATCGTGCTGGTGCAGCCCTTCACGGGTCGGCTCGTCGCGCGCTTGCCGCGACAGGCCGCCCTCGCGCTGGGCGCCGCCGTGAACGGCGCTGGCTTCGGCCTCCTGGGCGCCGGTCACACCACCGCGACCTACGCCCTGGCGGTGGTCGTCCTCACCCTGGGAGAGATCGTCATGGCGCCCCTCCACTCGACGGTGATCACGGGCCTCGCCCCGGCGCACCTGCGCGGCACCTACCAGGGGGCCTTCGGGCTCGCGATAAGCATGGCCGCTTGCCTCGCGCCCATCGTGGGCAGCGCCGTCCTGGGGACGTTCGGTGGAGACGCGCTGTGGGCGGGTTGCTTCGTCCTCGGCCTGGTGTCGGCGGCGGGACACCTCGGAAGCGGCCGGGCCGCCCGGCGAGCGAGCCCGCGGGAGAGCGCGTCGGTCGCGCCAGTCGAGGCGGTCGCGCGCTGAATGAAGTGAGGGTGGGTGTCGGGAATCACCGGCACCCCCCGTCGCTCTCCGCCGCGTCTCCAGCTCCGGCATCCCCGCCGCTGACGGGCGCCTACGCTGCGCGCGACGACGCGCAGGAGACCCCCCATGACCACCGAGCCCGAGACCCTGCCCCACTCCGCCATCTACTTCGGGGATGCGCGCGACTTCTGGTGGAACGCGGACTTCCTCGACCTCATGGCGCGGCGGCTCGACCTGTCGCGCCATCGTCGCGTGCTCGACGTGGGCTGCGGCTACGGCCACTGGACGCGCCTGTGGCTGCCGCGCCTGCCGGCGGGGGTGGAGGTGACGGGCGTGGACCGCGAGGCTCGGTCCCTCGCCCACGCGAAGGACCGCACCGACGCCATGGTGGCGACGCGCGGGCTCGACGTCGGCACCCGCTGGGTCGAGGGCTCGGTGGAGGCCCTCCCCTTCGCCGACGGTGCCTTCGACCTCGTCACCGCGCAGACGCTGCTGCTGCACGTGAAGGACGTGGGCGTCGCCATCGCGGAGATGACGCGGGTGCTCGCCGCCGGCGGCCTGATGCTCCTGGCCGAGCCGAACAACCTCGCCGGGACCATGGCGGCGCGAGTGACCGACCCCCACCTCGACGTGCCCCGGGCCCTGCGCGCGCTCGAGCTGGAGCTGCGGATCCAGCGGGGAAAGCACGTCTCCGGCGAGGGCTTCAACTCGGCCGGGGAGCTGCTGCCGCGCCACCTCGACCCGGCCGGCTTCACGGACGTCCAGCAGTGGCTGTGCGACCGACCCTACGGGCTCTACCCCCCGTACGACCGCTCCGGTGCCCAGGAGGAGATCGAGGAGTACCGTCAGTTCGCCCAGAACGGCTGGTTCGGGCGCCCGCGCGAGGAGGCGCTGGCCTGGTTCCTGGCAGGCGGCGGGGCGGAGGAGGCGTTCGAGGTCGCTTGGCAGGAAGGCCTGGAGGAGGACCGGAGGATGCTCGAGGGGATCGCGGCGGGGACGTGGGCCAGCGCCGGCGGGCACGTCTTTCACCTCCTGGCGGCCAGGAAGCGATGAGAGGCCCGCGAGGGAACTTGTCGCCCGGCCGCGGCGGGGCGATCAATTCGCCATGCGCTCCGCCCGCTGGCAGATCCTCGCCCTCCTCCCCTTCGCCGCCTTCGCCTCGCTCGCCCTGTCGTGCGACGGGGGCGAGACCGAGGAGACCGACGAGGAAGAGGGCGACGAGATCGCCGACCAGTGGAACCAGGCCTACGACGAGTACGACCTGAAGGACGAGTGCAACGGGGTCTTCGTCCCCGACCGCACCGGCTTCGGCAAGAAGGTCGCCCTCACCTTCGACGACGGCCCCAACACCACGACGACCCCGCGCATCCTCGACACCCTGAAGGAGCACGGGATCAAGGCGCTGTTCCTGATCAACGGCAGCCGCGTCACCGGTGACGCGCAGCGCGCCGTCCTCCGCCGCATCGTGGACGAGGGTCACCTCCTCGGGAACCACACCCACAACCACCAGAACGCGACCCAGCTGTCGGAGTCGGCGTTCCGCCAGCAGGTGGAGAAGACCGACGCGATCATCCGCGAGACCGGCGTGACCCCGCGGTGGTTCCGCTTCCCGTTCGGCGCCTCGACCTGCGCCACCGCCGAGGCGATCCAGGGCTACGGCTACGTCAAGACCGGCTGGCACGTGGACAGCGCCGACTGGTGCTTCGCCAGCGGCGGCGGGCGCTGCCCGACCAGCACATTCCGCCACGTCGACGATCAGTACCGCGACGACATGGCCGGGCTGACCATGAGCCAGGTCGCCCGCACCCAGGGCGGCATCGTGCTGTTCCACGACATTCACGCCAACACCGCGAACGCCCTGGAGGGGATCATCGATCGCATGGTGGACGGGGGCTACACCTTCACCAACGTCGACGACACGCTCACCTTCCCCAAGCTGAACGGGGCGACGCCGAGCGCGAACTGGGTCGGCACCGCCTGCACCACCGACGCACCCTGCGACTACGTCGCCGGCGCCTACTGCCTGGGCGAGGAGGACGGCGCCGGCGCCTGCAGCATGCCGTGCGAGGGCACCTGCCCGGACAAGGCCGGCGCGGGCACGACCTTCTGCGCCACCATCAACGCGGTCGGCGGCGAGGAGGTCGGCGCCTGCATCCTCAAGGCCGACGCCGGCAACGAGCAGTGCGCGGCGCTCCCCGGCACGCGCGCCACCACCGTCGACCGCTTCATCGGCTCCAGCAGCTCGTCCGCGGCGACCGCGACCGTCTGCCTGCCGTGAGTGCCTGAAGGGGCCTTCGGCGGCGCCGGCCCTTTCACAGTCCTCAGCCTGGCACCTCCGTGGCGGGCGCCTCGGACAGATCGCGGATGTGCTCGAGGACACGCCCGTGGATGGCGTGGAGCAGCAGCTCGCCCCACACGACCCAGTAACCCTCGGGGAAGATGGCGAGCGTGTACCAGGTCGAGCCCTCGAGGCGCGTGCGCCCATCGGGCAGCGCGACCAGGCGGAACTCGCCGCGGCGCGAGACCATGTAGCCCTCCAGGTGAGGCGCGTCGATCTGGTGGTAGAGGCTGAGCTCGGTCAGCGAAGGCGGCTGGGAGGTGACGTCGAACGCCAGGCGGCGCGGCGGGTCCCAGGTGGTGATGGGCTCGACGAAGGGGCCGGTCGAGAACTCGCACCGGCGCACCGCGCCGACGCCCTTGCCGTCGATCGTCGCCCGCATCGGGTAGGCGATGCCGAGGCGAAAGAACCACTCCGGGGGGGCGTCGAGCTCGCCGAATCCGATGACGTTGGGCCACACCGCCTCCGGCGGAGCGGCGATCTCGATGGACGTCGTCACCTCGCGCAGCCTCGGGGTGACGACGTTGGCCTCGACGCCGGTCGCGATCGGCAGCGCGGCGACCATCATCGCGGCGGCGGTGGCCCCGCTGCGCGACTGACGCGCCATGGCCCAGCCGATGAGCGCGCCCAGCGCGGCCAGCACCATGGCGATGGGCGCCGCCATGAGCAGACAGAGGAGGCCCTCGATGGCAAAGAGCAGGGTCGCCGCGCCACAGAAGCAGATCGACGCGAGCGCGAGGCCGATGGTGGTCCCCAGCGGCCGCAGATACTTGCGATTGTAGATGATGGCAGTCGTCATCCCCATGACGAAGGGCGTCCCGAAGAAGAGCGCGCCGCCGTAGAGCTCGAACGCGCGGACCGAGACCAGCATCATCGCGAGGCCGATGGCGATGGGCGCGATGATCCCGAGGAGCGCGCTCTTCAACCCGGGCGGCACCGGCCCGTTCTCGGAGAGCGGCGGCGCGTCGCGCTGGGTGCCGCGGAAGGGACCGAGCGGCACCGGCACCCAGGCCCGCTTGTCGCCAGCCGACGGCATCGCCGCGAACACCAGCATGGCGGCGTAGTTCACCACCGGGATCAGGAAGAGGATGCCGAGCCAGGGGGACAGGCCCGCGTCGGCCGCCCGGCGGATGGTCATGGTCACGCCGATCCACAGGAACGGCAGGGTGATGATCGCCATCACCGCCAGGACCCAGTCCGGGTGCGCTCCCATGACCTCGGTCTTCATGATCATGCTCGGCAGCAGGTAGGCGCCGAGGGGCCAGGGGCGACCGGTGGCGGCGTAGGCGAGCCCGTTGTCGATGCCCACCTTGAGCGCCATCAGCCCCGCCCCAGAGAAGAGGTACGCCCGACGGGAGACCGGGGTGTCGAGGCCGAACCAGAGTCGAAGGACGCTCACCGAGACAGCCTCGGCCGGAACGAGTCTCGCGGCCCCAAAAAAACGCGACCGCTGTCGGGGGCATGTCGAGGTGGGCCGCGGCGCGCCTGTCGGCAGAAGTCGACCTCGGCACCGGGCCCGTCGACGCGTGACAGCGCCCACCAGGCGGACACGGTTGCTGGAGGGAGCGTCACCCGCCACGCTGCATCCATGACGCGCGTCACCGCTCTCCTGGTCCTCTGCCTCGCCGGGTGCGCCGACGCGCCTGCCCCCGGCGGCGATCCCGCGCGCGCCAGCGCCACGAGCGTCGCCACCATGGCCGCGCCCCCGATGGAGTCCTCGCCCGCGACGAGCGCGGCGACACCGTCCGTTGCATCGAGTGCCGCCGAGGACGGCACGAGTCCCCCAACCGCGGCCTCCACCGCGTCGTCGCCCAGGGCGCCGTCGACGCGGGCGCCCGAAGGCACGTCGCCATCCGCACCGCCGCGCGCGGTCGCGTCCGCACCGCCGGCGACGTCCACCGCGCCGCCCGCCGCGGCGCCCGCGCCCCCGAGCGAGACCCAGGGGGAGGTGACGAAGGGGCCGCAATTCTCGGCCTACCTCACCGGAGGGACGTTCGAGGTCGGCGGCGGCGCCGTGCGCGCCGTCATCCAGGCGCTCGGGGAGTACCACGTCAACGCCGAGTACCCGTTCAAGCTCACCCTCGACGTCGCCCCTGCCGGCATCACGTACGCCGAGACGACGATCCGCACCGTCTCGCGGACCGAGAAGACGGCGAGCATGCCCGTGGCCTTCACCGCGTCGAAGCCGGGGACCTACAGGATCTCCGGCACCTGCGCCCTCTCGGTCTGCACCCCCAACGAGTGCATCATCAAGAAGGTCCCGCTCGCGTCGAGCATCACCGTCCGCTGACGTGACGGGCGGCGGCTCGGGCGCAGCCCAAGGGGCGCCATGGCCGGACCAGGGCGCCAGAAGCCCTCACCCTGGCTCCGCCGCGGATCGATGAATACGCCGCATTGCGCCGCCGACCATCGCGGTACACTTCGTGCGTAGGGCCGAGCGACTAGACCTGGAGGGTCGATGCGCTCACTTCTCGTTCTTTCGTTGTTCGCCTTCGCTGCGGGGTGCGGACACGCCGAGGTCCCGGCTCAGGACATGGCCCGCACCGAGGCCTCGCTGCGCGCGGCGGAGGAGGTCGGCGCCGCCAAGATCCCGCAGGCCGCCCTGCACGTGAAGATGGCCCGCGACCAGCTGGACGTCGCCAAGAAGTTCCTTGCCAACGGCGAGACCGAGCTCGCGCAGATGGCGCTGCACCGGGCGTCGATGGACGCCGAGGTCGCCGTCGCGCTGTCCCGCGAGGACGAGACCCGCCGCGACGCCAACGCGGTCGGCGCCGAGGCCGCGGCCCTCAAGACCGGTGCCCCGTGAGCCGCACCTCCACCGTTCCCGAGCACAGGACCATGAAGACCCGACTCCATCTCGCCGCATTCGCTCTCGCCCTGGGCGTGGGCGCCTTCGGCTGCGCCAACAAGCCGCCGTCGCAGGAGCTACTCAGCGCCCGCTCGGCCTACGAGGAGGCCTCCCGCGGCCCCGCCGCCAAGCTCGAGGTCGACCGGCTGCTGGAGGCCAAGCAGGCGCTCGACACCGCCGAGAAGTGGCACAACGACGACGCGCAGTCGCTCGAGGAGAAGCACTTCGCGTACATCGCCGAGCGGGTCGCCAACATGGCCCACACCTACGGCAAGGTCGCGATGAACCTGCAGGCGAAGGTGAACGCAGAATCCGACAAGGACAAGACCTCCGAGTCGCGCCGCACCAAGGCCGAGGGCCAGGTCGTCAAGACCCAGGCGGAGCTCGACGCCGAGCGCGTGAAGCTCGCGGCGGAGAAGGAAGCACGGATGAAGGCCGAGGCGAGCCTGCGGTCGGCGCTCGCGGCCCTGGCCGAGTTCGCGAAGATGAAGGAGGAGCCGCGTGGCCTCGTCATCACCCTCAACGGCTCGGTGCTCTTCGAGACCAACAAGTCGGCGCTCCTGCCCGCTGCGCAGAAGCGGCTCGACGAGGTCGCCAAGGCGCTCGCGGATCTTCAGGCGAGCCAGACCATGGTCGTCGAG